>CAYVVQ010000059.1:0-25533 GCA_964454455.1 uncultured Desulfobacterales bacterium
GGGCCGCCGATTAGGGGCTATCAATAATATCCAGTTTTTTCGTTATGTTGTCTTGAATCCAGTGAGGATCCCACCACTCGATGGGGTTGACCGGTACCCCGTTGACCAGGACGCCGAAATGGAGATGATCTCCCCCCGCGAGGCCGGTGCTGCCGGTGGTTCCGAGGATCTCGCCCTGTTTGACCTCCTGTCCCTCGGAGACCTGGATGGAGCTCAGGTGTCCGTAGAGGGACATCAGTCGCTGCCCGTGATCCAGGACCACGGTCTCTCCGTAGATGCCCAGCCTTTGTGCGAGCAACACCCGGCCGTGGTTGGCGGCGGGGACGGGGGAGCGGGCCAGGGACGCGAGGTCGATGCCCATATGGTCTTTTTCGTCGATCGGCTCGCCGTGATGGTAGTAGACGCGGTGGTCCGCGAAGTGGGCCATGGTCGCCGCGTTGGGCAGCCTCATCCAGGGTCCGTCCCACAACCGGCTCGGCACGGACCTGTCCTGAATTTCCTCCAGAGTGCGGTGGTTCCGCCGCCTGAGCTCGTTGTTGATGGCGATGTACTTCTCCACGGGCGTCTTCTCGTCGGGGAGCGGAAAGAAGGTGAAGTAGGGGAGAATGCGCTCGAGGAACCCGTCGGTGATGTTCATGTCGTCCTTGCGGAAGCGCTTCTTCCGGACCCGGTGGTAGAACGGGGTGCGGGTCTCGTTTCCGGCGCGGTCCTCCGCCCAGAGAAGGATCGGGCTCTTCGGATCCATGTCGTGGGGAACAGCGAAGTAGCAGGTGTGACTGCCCGAGGCCGCCTCGTCCCCGGAAGCGTACCCCGGGAACAGCATGCGGTCCACGAGGACACCGCTCTTCTTCGTGTCCGAGGAGGTCTGATAGACCACGAGGCAGCTGCCCCCCTGATTGACGTAATGGAGCCGTGTCAGGGCCCGGATCGCCGGCGGGATGGTGTCCACGGTGAGGCCGTGGGTGAACAGGGTCCGATTGCCGTCGCCCCCGCCGCGCCTGGAGTGATCGAACACCTCCACCTCGAGCTCCGCCCTTCCCTGGGCCAGGTTGAGGGCGAGCGGGTCGACCTCGAAAGCGGCCTCGTGGCGGTGGGCGCCGTTGCTGTTGAAGAGCCCCCGGTAGGGAAATGTTTTCTCCACAACGGTGATCTCGCGCCCGGCCTGTTCGACGCTGACCCGGAGGGACCGCAGTCCGGCCTTCTCGTCCCCGGCCTCCAGGGTGAAGGAGCGGCTTCCGGAGAGATACTCCGGAAGGGGGTCGACGGTCACCTCGGGGCGCTCTCCCTCGAAGACGTGCATGAAGAACCAGGCGAAGACGCCGACGACGGCGAGAATGACCACGCTGAAAAGGGTCACGAGGACCTTTCTGCTTCGCTTCATTGGCGAACCTCTCGAAAAAATGGACGGCTCCGTCAAGGTTCCGCTCGCCGAGAGGAGGGCGCCGTCCCGGCCGCCGACAGGCATCCGTCCGGGTTTTCCCCGCACCTCGGCAAAGGGGACGACTTCATAGCAGCTCCCGTCCCGAAACGCAACCCTGATGGCGTCGCGGAAAGCCCGGAGCCTTGAGATCCGCCCGTGGCATGTCAACGGATTGCAGCGCGACCAGCGGCGCTCATCTCCGCTTGATGGTCCGGCCGATGCTCGACACGCGGTCCATGACCTCATCCGGGTCGATGGCGGTGAAACGTCGATCCTTCATGAGCACCTTGCCGTCCACCACCGTGTGGCGCACGTCGGCGCCGGTGGCGGAGTAAACAATCGTCGAAACGGGGTTGTACACGGGTTGCAGATGGGGGCGATCGAGTCCGATGACGATGAGATCGGCTCGTTTCCCCGGTTCCAGGGTCCCGATTTCCCGTTCGAGCCCCATCACCGCGGCGCCCTCCGAGGTGGCCATCCGCAGGACCGCGTCCGCACTCAGGTGGGTCGGATCCCCGTCAACGACCTTGCTCAGCTTGGCCGCGGTGTCCATTTCCTGAACGAGATCCAGGTTGTTGTTGCTCGCGCATCCGTCCGTGCCGAGCCCCACACGCATTCCGGCCTCCAGAAACGCATGGACCGGCGCCGCCCCCGAGGCGAGCTTCATGTTGCTCTCCGGCACGTGCGCGATGCATACGCGCCTTTCCGCGAGGAGGGCGATCTCTTCCGCGTCCAGGTGAACGGCGTGGGCGGCGATCAGCCCGGGGGTCAAGACCCCGAGGCGGTCCAGGTAGGGCACCGGTCTCTCGCCGGTGCGCTTCACGATCTCCTCCACCTCGCCGGCGGTTTCGCTGAGGTGGGTCTGAAGGGGGGTGCCGAACTCGCGTGAGATCTCGAGGGCGCCTCGCAGGGTGGCCTCGGAGCAGGTCGAAGGGCTGTGGCAGAACAGCCCGGTCGTGATCCGTTCCGAGAACCCGCTCCAGCTCTCCAGGAAGGCGCGACCCGCCGTGAGATTGTCCTCGGGCCGGGGGACCCCCGGTGCCGGGAAGTCGATCACCCCCTGGGCGATCAGGGCGCGAAGGCCGGCTCGTTCAAACGCCTCCAGGGTGGCGTCCTGGAAAAAGTAGCCGTCCGCGACGCACGTGGTGCCCGAGGCGATCATCTCCAGGCATCCCAGCAGGGTTCCCCAGTAGACCGTCCCCGGGTCGAGAAACCGGGCCTCGGCCGGGAAGATGTGGTCGAAGAGCCATTCGGCCAGGGGGAGGTCGTCGGCAAAGCCCCTGAAAAGGGTCATGGCGGTGTGCCCGTGGGTGTTCACGAGGCCGGGCAGGACAACGCCGTTTCGTGCGTCCAGGACCTCCGCGCCGGGGTCCCCGGTCTCCTCCGCCTCGTCGTCCACGGACAGGATGCGCCCCCCGCGGATCCGCACGACGCCGCCGCGGACGGGAGTATGCCCCTCGACCATGGTCAGGACGATTCCGCCCCGGATGATCAGATCCGGGGTCGCTTCATCCGGGGAATCGGAAGGATGGCTGGCAGGCATGGATGCCTCGCGGTGCGGTGGCCTTCCCGGTGCGGTGACTCTCGAAAGCTGGGCCGTTGCTCGCCCGGAACGCGACGGGGGCTGCCGGGCCGGCCCCTTCCATCACGCCGTAGGGGGCATTATAGGAGTTCGGTGGAGCACGTCAAGGAAATCAAAATCGGTTGACATCCGTGATGGATCTGGTACGAAGAGCGATTCTCCTTGCCGTCGATGTCGGGGATGGAGCCCGATCCCATGCCCTTTGCAGGGATGACGGCGTGGCAAAAGGCCGGAATGCAAGAGATCGGTCTCGCCTTTACCGGCGGGTCCCGGCGTTTCCAGAGGCGGCTGGGCGCGCTTTCGCGAAGCCGTCAGACGATCGGTAGAGGAACGTACCATGGCGGAGATCGCCCCTTTTCATGGATGGATGTACGACTTCGACCGGCTCGGGAACCCGGCCTCCATGCTGGCCCCTCCCTACGACGTGATCTCTTCGGAGGAGCAGGAAGCTCTTTACGCCGCATCCCCCTACAACGTGATCCGGCTGATCCTGGGAAAAAAGAAGACCGGTGACTCCGACTGGGACAACCGCTACACCCGGACCGCCGAGACCCTGAAGCGTTGGATCGCAGCCGATGTGCTGGTTCGGTCTCCTGCGCCCGCCTTCTATGTCACCTCCCTGACCTACGATCCGGGGGACGGATCGGGCTCGAAGACGCGCTGGGGCGTGATCGGGCTCGTTCGAGTCGAGGACGGGGACTCACCGGTGATCCTTCCGCACGAGAGGACGTTTTCGGGCCACAAGGACGATCGTCTTCGCCTGATGCGGGCCACGGGAGCCCAGTTCAGCCAGATCTTCGCCTTGTACGAGGATCCGTCGAACGACGTCCTCGGCTCCTTTCGGGGGGCCCTGGAACGATCGCCGGACCTCGCGTTCGAGTACACGGACGGGACCTTCCATCGGGTGTGGGCGGTTCGGGATCGGACCGTCTTTCCGGCGGTCGCCGGTGCCATGCAGGAGCGGTCCCTGCTCATCGCAGACGGTCACCACCGTTACGAGACCGCCAGGAACTACCGGAACTTCATGAGGGCGAGGCACGGGCACCGGCCGAGCGACCGCTCCTACGAGTACACCATGATGTACCTCAGCAACATGGCCGCCCCGGGGCTCACGATCCTTCCGTCCCACCGGCTGATCCGCCTTCTCGGGGACGAGCCGGAGACGGCGTTTCCCAGAGGCGCGGAGCGCTGGTTCGAGGTCTCGCCCCTTCCGTGGACGCTTTCGGAGGCCCCGGATCGCGCCCCGGCGATCCGGGAGCTGATCGAGAAGGCGGGTCGCGACGCCGTGGCGTTCGCCCATTTTCGCCGGGGAGACGAAAAGGGCCTGCTCCTTCGGTTGAGACCCGGGGCGGAGCGGGAGCTGGGCGAGGACCTGCATCCCTCGCTCCGGAAGCTGGACGTCCTGGTCCTGTCCCGCCTGATTTTTCAGCGGTCCCTCGGGTACTCCCAGGAAGCCCTGGACAACGAGGACCGGTTCTCCTATGAAAGCGACATGGGCCGGGCCCTCGGTTCGGTGGCCTCGGGGGCTTGCGAGATGGGGTTCTTTCTCAACCCCACGAGAATCGAGCACGTCAGGGAGGTCGCCTCCAACCGGCTCGTGATGCCCAGGAAGTCCACCTACTTCTTTCCCAAGGTCCTCAGCGGTCTCGTGTTCAACCGGATGGACCCCCATGAGCGCATCCAGACCCCACAATCCCTGCGGCCCCGGTGAACGCGTCGACCCCTTCCTGGACGGGCGCCTGCAGGTGATCCAGTCCCGCGCCGGGTATCGCTTCTCCATCGACGCCCTGCTCCTGGCGGATTTCGTGACGATCAAGAAAGGCGATCGCGTCCTCGACCTGGGTACCGGCTGCGGCATCATTGCCCTTCTCCTGCTCCGCTCGAGGGGGGCCGCACGGGTGGTCGGGCTCGAGATTCAGAAGGCGCTGGCGTCTCAGGCCTCCAGGAACGCCCGCCTCAACGGCCTCCAGGACCGGATGCCGGTGGTCCGGGGGGATCTCCGCCGGCCTCCCCTCGAGCACGGGAGCTTCCACGCGGTGGTCTGCAACCCGCCCTACCGGAGGGCGCGGAGCGGGCGGATCAATCCCGACCGGGAGCGGGCCGTCGCCCGTCACGAGATCCTGGCCTCCCTGGACGACATCCTTCGGTCCGCCCGGCTGCTCCTTGGAGGCAAGGGGCGGCTCGCCCTGATCTACCCGGCGGAGCGCCTCACCGATCTCCTGGTCCGCCTGCGGGGGCTCGGGCTCGAGCCCAAGCGGCTGCAGCTCGTCCACCCGGATCTCGACGCCGGCGCCGGGCTTGCGCTCGTGGAGGCCGCCCGGGAAGGGCGGCCGGGCGTGACCGTGCTCCCGCCGATCCTGGACCAGGGGGACCACTCCCTCCCCTGAGCGCCCCCTCAAACCGGCGCTCCGGGGTCTCCCAGGCGGAAGTCGATCCGGGTGACGGCTCGGCGGCCGAGGGCCTCGTTCAGCTTGTCTCGGATGGTCTCGGCGGCGAACTCGAGCTCCTGGAGCCAGATGGGGCCGGAGACCCGGACCCTCAACCGTCCGTCCTTGATCCAGGAGGGCCGGGCATTGCGCGCGATGGCGGGACCCACGGTCCGGTCCCAGACCTCCCAGATGCGGTGGTCGTCGGGGTTGAAGGGCAGGGCGGGGTCGTCGAAGATGGATCGGAGGACCTCGCTGAGCGGCGTGAGGTCCCTGGCGGCCCGGGCGTTCCGGTCCTCGGAAACGGTGGAATCCCCTCGTTTTCTGGTGTGTCGGCGGTGCTTCACGGCCCATTATTCCTTGACGAAAAGGTGGTTTTGTCTATACCCTAACAGATCATCGAGATGGATGAAACGGGGTCCTGAAAAATGAGGGCGTAGTAAAAAGCCTGAAACCTTGAGATCTGCTTCGAAATATCAATAGGTTATGGCGTTTCCAGCGGCGGGTGAGCGGGTTTTTGCGAACCCGCCAAAAATAAGGAAGGGGTTTGTATGGCCTGGGACTGGGAGAAGCTGCAGCAGCAGCAGAAGAGGAATCGACCCGAGGGACCGCCCCCCCAGCTGGGGGACCTGTTCGAGAAGCTCAAGGGCCTGAAAGGGCGGTTTCCCAAGGGCGGGTCCATCATCGTGATCCTCGTGGTGATCTACCTCTTGTCCACCATGGTCTATCAGGTGGCCGTGGACGAGGTGGGGATGGTCCAGCGTTTCGGGGAGTACGTCCGGACGACGCAGCCCGGACTCAACTTCAAGCTCCCCCGGGGGATCGAGAAGGTCACCAAGGTGCGGGTGCGCTTCGTCTACAAGGAGGAGTTCGGCTTCCGCACCGTCGAGGCCGGTACCCAGACGCGGTACGCCTCGAGCTCGGCCTACCTGAACGAAGCCCTCATGCTCACCGGGGACCTGAACGTGGGAGTGGTGCCCTGGATCGTCCAGTACCGGATCAACGATCCCTACAAGTACCTGTTCAAGGTGCGGGACGTGAAGGGCACGCTCAGGGACCTGTCCGAGGCCACCATGCGGCTCGTGGTGGGGGACCGGAGCATCAACGAGGTGATCAGCAAGCGGCAGGAGATCGCCGACCAGGCCGAGGAGCTCCTCCAGAAGGAGCTCGACGAGGCCGAGATCGGACTGGTGATCACGACGATCGAGATGAAGCGGACCAACGTGCCCGAGCCGGTGCAGCCCTCCTTCAACGAGGTCAACCAGGCGATCCAGGAGAAGGAGAAGCTGGTCTACCAGGCCCGGGAGCAGTACAACAAGCTGATCCCCCAGGCCCGGGGAAAAGCGCAGAAGGCGATCCTGAGCGCCGAGGGCTACGCGCTGGAGCGCGTGAACCAGGCCAATGGAAACGCCTCGCGTTTCACGGCCCTCTACGAGGAGTACGCCAAGGCGCCGGACATCACGCGGAGGCGGCTCTTCCTGGAGGCGATCCGGGAGGTCTACCCGAACCTGGGGGACAAGTACATCCTCGATGCAAAACAGAACAACCTGCTTCCGCTGCTCAACCTCGGGAAGGGATCGGGCATGGCTCAGGGAGGTAAGCAATGAAGGCCAAGGTACTGATCGTTCTCGTGGTCCTGGCCCTGATCGGGCTCTTCAGCGCGGCGTACGTGATCGACGAGACCGAGCAGGTCGTGCTGACCCAGTTCGGCAAGCTGGTGGGCGAGCCCATTCAGGAGCCGGGGCTCTACTTCAAGATCCCCCTGATCCAGAAGGCGAACTACTTCCCCAAGAACCTGCTCGACTGGGACGGGGACTCCGGACAGATCCCGACCCTGGGCAAGACGTTCATCTACGTGGACACCTTCGCCCGGTGGCGGATCACCGACCCGCTGCTCTTCTTCCAGACCGTGAACAACACGGTCGGGGCCCTGGGCCGGCTCGACGACATCCTCGACTCGGCGGTGCGGAACCTGATCACCAGCTACCCGCTGATCGAGACCGTGAGGATGACGAACCGGGAGCTGGACACCTTTCAGATCCAGGGCGAGGAGCTCCAGGAGGAGAGGCGTCTCGGCGGCGTCAGTACGGGCCGGCGGGAGATCACCAAGAAGGTCCTGGCGCAGGGCCAGCCCAAGCTGGGTGAGTTCGGCATCGAGCTGGTGGACGTGAAGATCAAGCGGCTCAACTACGTGGAGGAGGTCCGGAAGTCCGTCTACCAGCGCATGATCGCCGAGCGGAAGCAGATGGCCGAGAAGTTCCGCTCGGAGGGCCAGGGCGAGGCGCGGGAGATCGAGGGAGACGCCGAGAAGGAGCTCAAGAAGATCCAGTCCGAGGCGTACAAGACCGCGCAGGAGATCAAGGGAAAGGCCGACGCCGAGGCCGCCGCGATCTACGCCCGGGCCTACGGCAAGGACCCCGAGTTCTACTCCTTCAACCAGAGCCTGGAGATCTACCGGGAGGCCATGGACGAGCAGAGCACCCTGGTGCTCTCCACGGACTCGGAGTTCCTCCGTTACCTGAAGGACTACACCGTCACGGATCCGGAGACGGAAAGGGAATCGTTCAGGCCGGGGTTCGGCACGAACTGAGCCGGAGGGCATGCCCATGGTACGCACCGAGATCCAGCTGTTCCTCTTGAACGCGCCGGGCGAGCTGGGAAAGCTGGCCAGCATGTTCTCCGACGCCGAGGTCAACATCGACGCCTTGACCATCCAGGACGCGTCGGACTACGTCAAGGAGCTGTTCAAGGCGCGGGGCAAGTCCCTGAAGCGGATCGCGCCGGCGGCCAGCTACGGCTCCATGCAGAAGGACTCGGCGGCCTACGCCCTGATCCGGATGCTGGTGAGCGACACGGACCGGGCGATCGACCTGCTCTCGGCCAAGGGGTACATCTTCGACATCATGCCGGTCATCGCGCTCGAGATCGACAACCGCCCCGGCATGCTGGCCGACCTGGCCCGCAAGTTCGGGGAGGAGGGCATCAACATCAACTACGTGTACGGCTCCGCCCTTCCCGGGGTGGGGAGCGCCCTGTTCGTCTTCTCCCCGGAGGACATCGACCTGGCGGCCGAGATCTTCCGGGAGGAGGGCGACGCCTTCCGCTGAGACCCGCCGCCCCGTCCGTCGAGCATCCCGTCCCATGACGTCACGCCTCGACCGGGTCCAGGTCCCGGATGTTGAGCTGCAGGCTCTCGACCCCGTTCCACCGGTTGACTCGAGGGTGGTAGACCGCGCTCACCCTCGCTCCTTTCAATGGGTGAAGGTGCCCCTGGTCGAAGCCGATCGCGTCCAGCTCCCGGCCCCCGCAGCCGACGCGCAGCTTCAGGTGCCGGTCCCCCACGACCCTCGACTCCAGCACGTCCAGATCCCCGGCCAGGAAGAGGGGCTCGGGGTTTCCCGAGCCGAAGGGCCCCAGCCGCTGGATCTCCTCGATCGTCCCCTTCGTGACATCCCCGAGGGGAAGCTCCGCCTCGACACGGAGCGCGGGGACCAGGTCGCCCTCTGAGAGCCGCTCGAGGGCCGCGGCCTCCATGCCTTCGGTCAGTCGATCGATGTGTCTCGCCTCCAGGCTCAGTCCGACCGCGTGCCGGTGCCCGCCGAACCGGAGGAACAGGTCGTCCAGGTTCTCCAGGGCCCCGTGAAGATCGAACCCGTCGATGCTGCGGCCCGAGCCCGTGGCGATGCCGTCGCGGACGTCCAGGACGATGGTGGGCCGGCCGTAACGCGCGGCGATGCGCGAGGCGACGATGCCGAGCACCCCCTGGTGCCAGCCTTCTCCGTGAAGAACGAGCGCTCCTCTCTTCTCAACGACCCTTTCCGACAGCAGCTCCGACTCGATCCGGGCCAGGATGGCCCGCTCCAGCGACTGGCGTTGATCGTTCAGGGTGTGGAGCCGCTCGGCCAGACGCCTCGCGGAGACCGGGTCGGAGGTGAGGAGGAGGTCCAGGCCGGTGCGGGGCTCTCCCAGGCGTCCGGCGGCATTGATGCGGGGGGCCAGCCGAAAGGCCACGTCCTCCGGCGAGACCCGATTCGGTTCGACGTTCGTCTGTGCCTGGAGGGCGAGCACGCCGGGCCATCGACTGGCCTTCATGACCTCCATGCCCGCGCTGACCAGCCGGCGGTTCTCATCGAGCAGGGGCACCATGTCCGCCAGCGTGCCGAGCGCCACCAGGTCGAGGTAGGACCGGAGATCCGGCTCGGGTCGGGAGCGGAACCACCCCTCCTCCCGCATGGCCGCGCGAACGGCCGCGGCCAGGTAGAACGCCACGCCCACCCCGGCGAGACCGCGGAAGGGAAAGGCGCAGTCCGGCCTTTTCGGGTTGAGCACGGGACACGGGGCCTCGAAGCCGTCCGGGACGCGGTGGTGATCCGTGATCACCACGTCCATTCCCCGGCTCAAGGCATGCTTCACCTCCTCCAGGTTCCCTGTGCCGCAGTCCACCGTGATGAGGAGCCCCCCGCGGGTCTCGGCGATCCGGTCGACGGCGTCGAGGTTCAGTCCGTACCCCTCCTCGAGACGGTCCGGGACGTACGCGGATGCGGGCAGGTCGAGATCGGCGAAGAACCGGACCAGGAGCGCGGTGGCCGTCAGCCCGTCCGCGTCGTAGTCCCCGTAGACCGTGATAGGAATAGCGTTGCGGGCCGCCCGAAGGACCCGTTCCACGGCCCGGTCCATGTCCTCGAGCAGGCCGGGGGGGGGCAGTTCGGCCAGAAGCGGGGAGAGGAACCGCCTGGCGGCGTCCGGCGTGTCGATCCCCCGGTGGAGGAGGATCTGCGCCTGGAGCGGGGAGATGCCCGCCTCGCGGGCCAGGTGCGGCGCCCCGGGCACGGGTTCTTCGAGAATCCAGGATGTTCTGCGGGGCTGCAAGGTCGGGCGCCTTTCGTCGGGCGGTTCAGAAGTGAGGGTCGGCGGCGCTGCGCCGGTGGAGTCGGTCCGGGATCGCGACGGTGCGGGGATCCCCGGCGCGACGGAGCGGGTTGACGATCAGGGGGGCTGGCGGGCCATCATGGATTCGACCCGGGCCACGTCCTCCGGAGCGTCCACCTCGGGGGAGTCGTGACCGGTCTCCACGACCCGGATCCGGTAGCCGTTCTCGAGGGCGCGAAGCTGCTCCAGCTTTTCGGCCCGTTCCAGGCGCCCCTCCGGAAGCCCGGTGAACGTCTTCAGGAAGGCCGTGCGGTAGGCGTACAGGCCGAGGTGCTTGTGGTGAACCGCGTCCGATCCGGCGTCACGGCAGAAAGGAATGGGATGGCGGGAGAAGTAGAGGGCGAACCCCCGGTCGTCGCACACCACCTTGACGTGGTTCGGGTTGGACAGATCCCCGGGGTCGTGGATTCGGATCATGAGTGTGCTCATGGGGAGCGACTCGTCGCGGAGCAGCGGCTCGACCATCTCCGTCAGCACGGCGGGATCGACCAGGGGCTGGTCCCCCTGGACGTTGACCACCACGTCTCTGTCGTCCAGGCCGAGCCGATCGGCGCACTCGGCGATGCGGTCCGTTCCCGACGCGTGGGTTCCCCGGGTCATGACGGCTTTCCCGCCGAAACCCTCCACGCAGGAGAGGATCCTCTCGTCGTCCGTCGCGGCGAAGACGTCGGAGATTCCCGCGCAGGAGGAGACCCTGCGGTAGACGTGCTCGATCATGGGGCGTCCCGCAATCGAGGCGAGGGGCTTGCCCGGGAACCGGCTGGAGCCGTAGCGCGAAGGTATGATCGCCACAGTGCGCATGGGTGAATACTCTGTCCGCCTCCTCCGGAAAGGGAGGAGAGGGTGTCAGCCGGCCTCGTAGGTCGCGCAGGCCGTGTCCGACTCCCAGGCGGTCACGCGGCTCACGCGCACCCGCTCGCTGTTCAACTCCTTGCCGAGCGCATCGTAGATGTGGCGGGCGATGTTTTCAGAGGAAGGGTTCAGCCTGTCGAAGGGATCCACCTCGTTCAGGTACTTGTGATCGAGGCCCTCGAGCACGCGGTGCGTGGCGGCCTTGAGGTCGTGGAAGTCGATGAGGAGTCCGTCGTCCCCGAGGGTTTCTCCGCGGACGAGCACCTCCACCTTCCAGTTGTGGCCGTGCATATGCTCGCACTTCCCTCCGGACTCCCGCAGCTGATGCGCCGCTGCGAACTGGGAAAGGATTTTCAGCTCGTACATGGGTCAGTCCCGGCGCTCCTCTTCCTCACCCTCCGCTCCCGCTTCGGGTTCGCCGCTCTCGCCGGGGCGTCTCCCGCACTCCGTGCAGCGACCGTTTTCGATGATCCCGGTGCAGGCGCCGTCGGGGCACAGGACCCGGCTTTCGAAGTCCAGCCCGCTCTCGTCGTCCTCCACCGCGGGCTGGTCCTCCTCGTCGAAGGGGACCCCGCAGACCAGGCAGTAGAGGCTGTTTTCCGGCACCTCCTCGCCACAGTCGGGGCAGGTTTTCGAGGGAAGGCTCTCTCCGCAGTGGGGACATTCCATGGCGTACCTCAGCTCTTTCTGGACGTGACGGTTTGAAACGACGTGATTTGCTGCTTCACCCTCGTGCTCTTGCACTTGGGACAACGAAACTTGGTCCTGTCGTACTCGGAGACGCTCAGGGTCTCGCTGAACTTCTTGTTGCACTTTTCACACTTGAAATCGTACGTAGGCATGTTGGACCCCCTGTGTGAAATGGGGAACGGCGACGAAGCCGCTCCGTTACGGGCAACGAAAGCGCCAACCATCATAGCGTTTCGCGGCGGTTTGTCAATACGGGAAGCATGCGGAAACCCCTCCGGCGCCGGGCCTCACCCCCGGGGCCAGTCCAGCATGGCGTCGATCTGACGCCAACTCTTGACCACGTGAAAGGGGTGGGGTTTTCGGTTCCACGGCTGGTCGAAGATGACGGGGCGGACCCGGTACGGCTCGATGAGGAACCCGGTTTCGAGGCAGTCCTCCACGAAGCAGGCGACCCCGTGATCGAGGAGGACCGACCGCTTGTTCTCTCCGGTCCCCGTGGCCACCACCCGAACGGCGTCCTCGGGGACGCCGGGAAGGTAATGCCGGATCCAGCCGCGGATCGCCGTCTCCTCGGGGCGGGCCGTGACGAAGAGGAGCGGTGCGATCGCGGCGAGGCGGGTCAGCACGTCCACCGCACCGGGCAGGGGCTCGATGCCGCTGCCGATGGGGTCCTCCAGCATGCGCGCGATGATCGCCTCGCTGGCGCGCTCCTCGATCTCCACCACGGTCCGGAAGTCGTACTCGGTGATCTCCTCGTACGAGAAACTGCAGCCGTAGTCCCGGCGGGCCGTGTCGACAAAGGTGCGGAAGGTGTCCGCGAACACCCCGTCCACGTCGAAGGCGATCTCTTCGGGACGAACGATCAGCCCCTCAGAGGGAGATCGAACCGCTGCTCCAGGATCTGTTGTCCCCACTGGGCCACCTCGTGTTCCTCGGAGAGTCGGAACCCGGCTTGCTCGTACAGGAAGCGGGCGCGTACCCCGTGTACTGGATGCCGTTCTTGCCGTCGCCCATCTCGCCCTACATCCCGTTGCCCCGCCTGGGTTCCGGAGCTTTGCCGTCCATTCTGGAAACGGGGACCGGACGGTGTCAAGCCCTTTGTGCCCGCACCTTCTTCGACCCCGGGGACCGGCCGGCAGCGTTGGCTTCCCGCCCCGAGCGCGTTTCTCCTTCATTCCGCGATCATGGCCACCGTGGCGAATCGGCCGGTCTCTCCTTCCCCCCGGTAGGAGAAGAAGAGGTCGGTCCGGCAGCGGGTGCAGACGCGGGCGAACGCCATGTTAGAAGGGTTCACGCCGGCCGCGGCGAGCTGGGCCGCGCTCAGGGTCCAGAGATCGAACCGATCCGGCCCGACCATGAACGCCCGGAAGGGCTCGGGGAAGATGCTCTCGTGCCCCTTGAACTCGCCGCAGCAAGGGCCGAGGGACGGTCCCACCGCGGCCAGCAAATCTCCGGGCCTGCAACCGAACTCCCGTTCCATGCGGTCCACGGCGTTCCCCAGGATGTTTTTGACGTTGCCCCTCCACCCGCAGTGGACATTGGCCACCACCCGTCGAACCGGGTCGAACAGGATGACGGCCTGGCAGTCGGCCTGCTTGATGAGCAGGCCCAACCCGGGCGCATCCGTGATGAGCCCGTCCGCCTCGACCGGCTCGCGCGGCCGGTCCGCTTTCGCGCGGTGGATGGAGACCAGCTCCCGGCCGTGGACCTGGTCGAGCGAGGCGAGCTCCTCGGCTCCCAGGGCCCTGCGAATCCGTTCCAGGTTGGTCCGGACGGCCGAGGCCCGGTCCGACGTGCGGAGCCCCACGTTCAGGGAGCGATGCGGCGGCTCGCTCACGCCCCCCCTCCTGGTGAAGACCCCGTGTGCGAGCCCGGGCTGCGCCTCGAGGTGTCCGAACTGAAAAAGAGGCAGGGAACGCCCCTCGACGAGACGTTCCTCTCGCACGAATGGGATCCCGGAATCCGTGGGGGATGGGTTCATGACGGGGGGGAAAGGCGGGTCCACCGGGGGCGGGAAGGGGCTTTGCGTCGAGGTAGGGTCCGAAGGTCCTTGGCCGTGCACCCCTTGTGCGGACCGCGCGAACATCCCCTCACCGAGGGGTTGGCGGGGGTAGAAACGCCCATGACACCGACCTCCTTACTTACCGCTGCTTCCTTCCGGACCTGACGGGGTTCGTAAGAGCCGGTCACATGAGATCCACCCTCCCGACCCCAACGGTGGCCGGGAATCCTCGCAAACGGTCTTTCCAAGGGGCCTTCGACCCCGCATAAGCGGATTTCGGGTTACAGGGCACCGCTAGCTCCCCGTCTAGCACGACCAAGGCTGCTTTTTTTCGATCGCTAGGCGATGTCGACGCGTTCCTTCAGCTCTTTGCCGACCTTGAAGAACGGAAGCTTCTTGTCGGCCACGTGGATGACCTCGCCGGTCTTGGGATTTCGGCCCTGGTATCCCTTGTAGTGCTTGATCTTGAAGCTCCCGAAGCCGCGGATCTCGACTCGTTCGCCCTGAATCAACGCGTTTTCCATGTCCCCGAAAACGGTGTTGACGACCTCTTCCGCCTTTTTCAAGGCCAGGTTCTCGGCCTTGGCCAGCGCTTCAATGAGTTGGGACTTGTTCATGGCGATACGTCCTTTTCGAGTTGCGGGGGATGTGTCGCGTGCCCGGGCAACACACGGGTCGCCCGGACGAAGCCGAAACCACCCCATACTTGTAATGAATACGGGAATTCGAGTCAAGCCCAAATCCGGCGGCATCCTGTCCGGGGCTCCGGAAGGAGACCCTTCATCGAGTTGTCGCCCAGGAATCGACCCGGAAGCCCCTTCAATTCGGGTTGATCTTTGGAGGCCGATATTATAGAAGCCGGAAACCGGACGCTGTTTTGCAGCGAAATGGCGCCGTTCGAGCGTCAGCGGGCGTACCCGCGAAGCGGGGAAGGGATATGATGCGAGGCATGGTGACCGTCGACGGACCGGCCGGTTCGGGCAAGAGCAGCGTGAGCCGATCCGTGGCCCGCCGGCTCGGATACGTCTACCTGGATACGGGGGCCATGTACCGAGCCGTCGCCCTGGCCGCAAAGAGGGTGGGGGCGGACCTCGGGAACGGCCCCGGCCTGGACGACCTCTGCCGCGGCCTGGACCTCTCCTTCGTTTCCGAAGGGAACGGCACCCGGCTCCTCATGGGGCAGGAGGACATCTCCCGCGCCATTCGGACCCCGGAGATGGACCTGCTCTCCTCGGCGGTTTCCGCCTTGCCGGAGGTCCGGCGGTCCATGACGGAGCTCCAGAGACGCATGGGGGCGGCCGGCGGGATGGTGGCCGAGGGGCGGGACATGGGGACCGTTGTCTTTCCCGAAGCGCGGCACAAGTTCTTCCTCACGGCCTCGCCGGAGGTCCGTGCGGAGCGCCGTTACCGGGAGAGGTTGGATCGGGGGGAGGAGGTCTCGCTCTCCCGGGTGGCGGAGGAGTTGGAAAGGCGGGACCGCCAGGACGAGTCCAGGGCCATCGCCCCCCTCCGGGCCGCGGAGGATGCCCGGGTGATCGACACCACGGGCTTGACCCTGGAGCAGGTGATCTCGTCCATCACCCGGGCGGTGCGGTCGAAGGACTGAAGCGGATCCCGACCGGGACGGAAGCCGACTCCGCGGACCCCGGCCGCCGGGCGGCGACGGAAGGGGAGGGAGCCGCGATCCGGGGGGATGGGGCTGATTTATGGGTTGAAATTCAAAAAGATCTTTGATAGGGAAATACCCTTTATACGCGTGCCGCACGCAGGACAAAATCTTTTGGGGGGTAGATAGCTTGATGAACGAACTGACAAACCAAACCGAAGAGACCATCCAGAACAACACCGAGGGTGAACAGGACGACTCCGGCGTGGACCAGGGGGCCATGGATACGGGGGCCGACCGGGGAACCGAGGAGAAGGGCTCAGGTGAAGAGAAGAGCTTCATGGAGCTCTACGAAGAGAGCATGAAGAGCCCTCAGGAGGGGGATCTCGTCAGCGGGGAGATTGTCCAGATCGACAAGGACTTCGTCCTTGTGGACATCGGCTACAAGTCCGAGGGACAGATCCAGATCAACGAGTTCCTGGACGCCGAGGGCAACCTGGACGCCAAGGTGGGCGATCAAGTGGATGTCCTGCTCGAGAGGAGGGAAGACGAAGACGGGGTCATCATCCTCTCCAAGGAAAAGGCGGCCAAGATCAAGGTTTGGGACCAGATTCGGGATATCTACAAGAGCGACGGGATCATTCAGGGGAGGATCGTCTCCCGGATCAAGGGCGGCATGTCCGTGGACATCGGTCTCCAGGCTTTCCTGCCCGGCTCGCAGATCGATCTGAAGCCGGTGAGGGACTTCGACTCCCTGATCAACACGACCCACGATTTCAAGATCCTGAAGTACAACCGGCGCAGAGGCAACATCGTCCTTTCCAGGCGGGCCATCCTCGAAGAGGAGAGAGCGGCCCAGAAGAAGGAGACGCTGAAGATCCTCGAGGAAGGCGCCGTGCTGGACGGCGTGGTGAAAAACATTACGGACTACGGCCTCTTCGTGGATCTCGGCGGCATCGACGGCCTGCTCCACATCACCGACATGTCGTGGGGCCGGGTGGGGCACCCTTCGGAAATGTACAAGATCGGGGACCCCATCCAGGTCAAGGTTCTCAATTTCGACCCGCAGACCGAAAAGGTTTCCCTGGGGCTGAAGCAGCTGAAGCCGGATCCCTGGACCGAGGCGGATCAGAGGTATCCGGTGGGAACGAGGATCCACGGCCGCGTGGTGAGCCTGGCCGACTACGGCGCCTTCGTGGAGGTGGAGCAGGGGATCGAGGGCCTGATCCACATCTCGGAGATGAGCTGGACCCGCAAGATCCGGCACCCCTCCCAGGTGGTCAAGGTCGGGGACGAGGTCGAGGCCATGGTCCTGAACATCGACACGGAGAACAAGCGGATCTCCCTCGGGCTCAAGCAGACCGAGGCCAACCCCTGGGAGGTCATCGGGGAAAAGTATCCGGTCGGGACCACCATCGAGGGCAAGATCAAGAACATCACCGACTTCGGCATCTTCATCGGGATCGACGAAGGCATCGACGGCCTGGTGCACATCAGCGACATCTCTTGGACCAGGCGGGTCAAGCATCCCTCCGAGCTCTACAAGAAAGGCCAGGAGGTGCAGGCCGTGGTGCTCAACATCGACAAGGCGAACGAACGCTTCTCCCTGGGCATCAAGCAGCTCGCAACGGACCCGTGGGACGAGGTGCCCGAGAAGTACCGGCCCGGGACCAAGATCACGGGCAGGATCACCAACATCACGGATTTCGGCGTGTTCCTGGAGCTGGAGGAGGGCATCGAGGGCCTGATCCACGTCTCCGAGCTGGGCAAGGACAAGAGCGGGAACCCGCTGGGCCGATTCAAGGTGGACGACGTGATCCAGGCCAAGGTGATCAACGTCAACCGTACCGAGAAGAAGATCGGCCTCTCGGTCCGGAAGCTCGACGAAACGGACGAGAAGGAGATCTACAGCAACTACATGAACAGCAGGAGAGAAGCCACCTCGAACCTCGGCGAGCTCCTCAGGGAGATGCAGAGTCAGCAGGCCTCGGCCGCAGAGGACCGGGAGCCCTCCGAGGAGCCGGACGAGGGCCTGCAGGAGGCGACGGAGCCCGCACCCGCCGGGGAGCCGGACGAGGACCTGCAGGAGGCAAAAGAGCCGTCGACCTCCGACGAGAGCGAGGAGAAGCCCTTGGGGACGGAGGCGCAGACGCCGGAGGAAGAAAGCAGCGACTCGGATACGGACTGATCTCCGCCTTCGGGCTCGGGGAAACGCCTTGCGGGTCGACTTCCCATGGCCGGAAAACGCCCGGTGCGGCCGATCGTGCCCGCCCGGGCGTTTAGCGTTCTGATGGAAGAGGGGCGCCGGGAAACCGTTATGGCCACTTCAGGAAAGCGAAAACCCATACTGACCGTCCTGGCGATCCTCGGGGTCGCCGCGGCGTTCCTCGGCGCCGGCATGATGCTCGTCATCCAACTCGCAGGCCCCTCGCCGACGGGTATCTCCTTTGAGAAGAAGATCGGCGTCATTCCCATCGTGGGGACCATCGAGGACTCCCGGGAGCTCCTCTCCCAACTCGTCGAGTTTCGCAAGGACGCCGGCATCCGGGTCATCATCCTTCGCATCAACTCGCCGGGCGGGCGCGTGGCCCCGGCCCAGGAGCTCTACCGGGAGATCCGGAGGACCATGAAGACGAAGCGCGTCATCGTGTCCACGGGGGATGTGGCGGCGTCCGGGGGATACTACATTGCCTCGGCGGCGGACAAGATCGTGGCGAACCCCGGCACCATCCTGGGCAGCATCGGGGTCATCATGGAGTTCCTCCAGCTCCAGGAGCTTCTGAACAAGGCGGGCGTCGGGCTGGAGGTCCTCAAGAGCGGAGAGTTCAAGGACATCGGCTCACCCCACCGGGAAATGACCCCGCGGGAGCGGGCCCTGATGATGGAGATGCTCCAGGACATCCAGGGCCAGTTCGTCGAGGCGGTGGCCCGGGGGCGGGGTCTGCCCGTGGAGAAGATCGAGGAGATCGCGGACGGACGGGTGTTCTCCGGGGCCAGGGGCAAGGAGCTGGGCCTCGTGGACCAGCTGGGGAACTTCCAGGACGCCGTGGAGCTGGCCAAGAAGATGGCGAACATCAAGGGCGAGGCCGAACTGGTCTACCCGGAGCGACCCGGCATCGGGCTGTGGGACCTGCTGGCCGAAGGCGCGGCGCGAGGGGTGGCCCGAGCGGCCCGGGATCTGCTCCAGAGCCGGGTGGCCTATCGCTGGGACGGGTGGCCCCGGGAGTCCCCGTAGCGTCGCGTTTCGGGGCCCGGTGGTCGAGTCGAGCGGGGCGGCCGCACCGCAGGGGACACGCCTCGAGCCCTGAGGCGCGAGCAAACGGTCGGAGGACGGGGGGTCATCGGAAGATGCTGACGTCTCCCTTCCCCTCTCGAATGATCTCCGGGGTGTCTTCGATCAGGGCGACGACGCTCGACGGGCTCGGGAAAAGGGGGCCGCCGTCCACGACCACGTCCAGGAACGGCTTGTACGCCTCCTCGATCTCGTGCGGATCGTCGAGCCCGGCGCTGGTGCTGATGATGGGCCGGCCGAGGGTCCGGACGATCCCGAGGCAGATGTTGTTGTCCGGGACGCGGATGCCCAAGGTCTTTCTCTTGGTGAGCATGATCTTGGGGACGAGCTTGGTGCCTTCGAGCACGAAGGTGTAAGGGCCCGGCAGAAGACGCTTCATGGTCTTGTAGGCGTAGTTCGACACCTTGGCGTACTTGCTGATCTCCTTCAGGCCGTCACAGACGATGGAGAACGGCTTTTTCAGGGGACGGTTCTTGATCCGGTAGATCTGCTGGATCCCCTTCTTGTTCAGCAGATCACACCCGATTCCGTAAAACGTGTCCGTGGGGTAGGCGATCAGGCCTCCCTCCTCCAGCACATCGACCACGCGCTGAATGAGCCTCTGCTGCGGATTGTCCGGGTTGATGTTCAAAATCATGATGGAGTCGTATAGAGCCCGAGGCTTCGAGAGGCGCCCTCGGACGTTCAAAAGGTGATAGCGTTTCCAGCGGCGGGTGACCGGGTCGTTGCGCATCCGTCAACCACACGCGGGGATTCTATCCGTCTGCGGGTGGATCTGTCAACAGAGCCGCTGCACCGGGAGCCGACATGGACGGAGCCACGCTGATCCACCTCTTCGCATTCCTTTTCGGGCTGGTGCTCGGGAGCTTTCTCAACGTCTGCATCCACCGGATCCCCGAGGGGGCGTCCATCGCCCACCCGCCGTCGAGCTGCCCTTCGTGCGGGGAGCGGATCCGCTTCTACGACAACGTCCCGCTCCTCAGCTATCTCCTGTTGCGAGGCCGGTGCCGCCGGTGCGCCGTCCCGATCTCCCTGCGCTACCCCGTGGTGGAGCTTGCAACGGGGCTTCTCAGCCTGGCGCTCGTCCTGCGGTACGGCCCCGGTCTCCCCTACGTGTTCTCCCTGGCCTTTGTCTGCTCCCTGCTGGTCGTGAGCTTCGTCGACCTCCAGCACCAGATCATACCGGACGTGATCAGCCTTCCGGGCATCGCCGTGGGAGTGGCCGTCTCCCTCACCCCGTGGGGCCGCGTACCGTGGACGGAGGCGGTCATCGGGGCCGCGGCCGGCGGAGGCTGTCTCTTTGCCGTGGCATGGATCTTCGAACGGCTGACGGGGAAGGAGGGAATGGGGCTGGGCGACGTCAAGCTCCTCGCCATGATCGGCGCCTGGATGGGGTGGCGGGACCTGCCCTTCATCATCCTGGCCGCGTCCCTGTCGGGGATCCTCATCGGAGGCGCGTCGCTGCTGGCGATGCGCCGGGGGCTGCGGGTGCGGATCCCGTTCGGTCCTTTCCTGGCCCTCGGCGCCCTTCTGCTCTTCTTTTTCGGATCCCGGATCCGCACCCTGTACTTTGGACTGATCTTCTGAGGGGGTTCCGTTGCGGTTGCCTTCACTCAGCCTCAGAGCGAGCGTGATCGCCCAGTTGAGCTTCCTGATCGTCGCCGCCATGCTGCTGTGCGACGTGGTGATGATCCGGTTTGCGGAGAGGGACCTCATTCGAGCCAGGGTCACGGCCGGCCGGATGCTCTGCCGGGCCCTCGAAGGCCGTAGCTCGGCCTCCGGCGGGCGCCTCGAGCTGGAGGAGGCCGCGCGGGGGCTTCTCGAGGAGGGCGGATTCGACTCGGTGACGGTGGTGGATCGAAGCGGAGATGTGATCGCCGAGACCGGCGCGCACCGTGAACCGGATTCCTTCTCCCACCGTGCGTCCGCAGCCCAGTCCGCGAGGACGGGCCGGGAGCAGGTCGAGCTCCTCGGGAGGACGTGGGCGGTGATCTGGTTCGGGCCGGAGTCCATCCGCATTTCCGTCCCGGCCCGCATCGGGGGGAGGACCGCGGCCGGTATCAGCGCCCGCGGGAGCCTGGCCCCTCTGTACGAGGACCTGCGAGCGTCCCAGCGGGTCGTGCTGCTCTACATCCTCCTGGACACCGTGATTCTGGCCATGGCCGGGATGGTGCTCTTGTCCCGGATCGTTGTCCGCCCCATCCGAAAGCTCCTGAAGATGACCGAGGAGTACACGGGGGGCGATTTCCTCGTGCCCCTGGAGGCGACCAGCGGCAGCGAGATTCGTCAGCTCTCCCGCTCGCTGAGCCACATGGTGCAGCGGCTGGACGAGAACAGGGAAACCTTGAAGGAGCACATCGCGTCGCTGGAGCAGGCGAACGAAGAGCTTCGAAAGGCCCAGAACGAGATCATCCGCTCGGAGAAGCTCGCCTCCGTAGGGCGGCTGGCCGCCGGGATCGCCCACGAGATCGGGAACCCCATCGGCGTCATCCTGGGTTACCTCGAGCTCGCGCGCCGAAGCGACATCAGCGAGGAGGAGCGGAAGGATTTTCTCGAACGGGCCGAGGTGGAGGTCAGCCGGATCAACCGGATCATTCGAACCCTTCTGGACTTCTCACGGGCATCGGAGAAGCGGCCGGAGACGGTCTCCGTCCACGCGCTGCTCCGTGACACCCTGAAGATGCTCACGCCGCAGAAGCTCATGAAGGGGGTGCGGGTGGACCTGGCCCTGAACGCCTCCCGGGACGATGTCTTTTCGGATGCGGGTCGGCTCCGGCAGGTTTTCCTCAACGTGCTCATGAACGCGGGGGACGCCCTCCACGAGGAAGGAGCCGGTGGAGAAGCGGGGGGGATGATGCAGATCGAGACCGTGTCCGAAGATGGGTGGATCGAGGTGAGGATCTCGGACAACGGCCCCGGCATCCCCCCAGGAGAACTGTCCCGGATCTTCGATCCCTTCTACACCACCAAGGACCCCGGAAAGGGAACCGGCCTGGGGCTTTCCGTGAGCCACCGCATCGTGGAGGACCTCGAAGGCTCCATTCGCGTGGCCAGCGAGACCGACCGGGGCACCGAGGTGACCATCCGGCTTCCCCTTCAACGGGCCGGTGAGGGTGAATGATGAGCGCGAAGCGCGTCCTGGTGATTGACGACGAGAAGAGCATGCGGCACATGCTGTCGGTCATCCTGGGGAAGGCCGGCTACGAGGTGGCGCTCGCCGGAGACGGAGGCGAGGGGCTGGCCTGCATGGAGTCGAGCCCGTTCGATTTCGTCCTGTGCGACATCCGCATGCCCCGCATGGACGGCATGAGCTTCCTCCGCCGGGCCAAAGAGCGATTTCCGGAGACCACCATCATTATGATGAGCGCTTACGGGAACCTGGCGTCGGCCGTGGAGGCGATGAAGGAGGGGGCCTACGACTACGTGTCCAAGCCCTTCAAGACGGACGAGATCCTGCTCGCCCTGAAGAAGGTGGAGGAGCGGGAGCGGCTCAAGGCCGAGAACCTCAGGCTTCAGGACCGGATCCAGCGGTTGGAGACCCGGTACGCCTACGGGGAGATCGTCACGGGAAGCGACTCCATGGCCCGGGTCATGGACCTGGTACGAACCGTGGCGGACCACAAGACCACGGTTCTGATCACCGGGGAGAGCGGTACGGGGAAGGAGCTGGTGGCCCGGGCCATCCACCGGGACGGCAGCCGGGCCTCGGGCGCCATGGTCTCCATCAACTGCGGGGGAATCCCGGAGAGCCTGCTGGAGAGCGAGCTGTTCGGGTACCGGAAGGGCGCGTTCACGGATGCGGTGAGGGACAAGCCCGGGCTCTTCGAGGAGGCCCATCGGGGCACGATCTTCCTCGACGAGATCGGCGAGCTGCCTTTCTCCCTGCAGGTGAAGCTCCTTCGGGTGCTCCAGGAGGGGGAGATCGTCCCCCTGGGCGAGACCGCGGCCTCCCGGATCGACGTCCGGGTGATCGCGGCCACGGCCCGGAACCTGGAGCGGGAGGTGGCGGAGGGCCGGTTCCGGGAGGACCTCTTCTATCGCATCAACGTCATGAGCATCCACCTGCCTCCCCTGCGCGACCGGCGGGGGGACATCTCCCTTCTCACCGACCACTTCATCGAGCGGTTCAACGGGAAGCTGGGAAGGAACGTGCAGGGGGTCTCGGCGGAGGCCGTGTCCGCCCTGGTTCGCCACGACTGGCCCGGCAACGTGCGCGAGCTCGAGAACGTGCTGGAGAGGGCCGTGCTGCTGGCGGAGGGCCGGGTGATCGAGCCCGGGGACCTGCCGGCCGGTCTCACGTCCCGGGAGGACGCCCGGCCGGAAAGCCCGCCGGAGGACTCCCTGTCCATCAAGCGGGCCTCCAGGCGGTTGGAGCGCGACCTGATCCAAAAGGCCCTTGCCCTGACCGGAGGCAACCGTTCCCAGGCGGCGCGGGTGCTGGAGATCAGCCGCCCAATCCTGCTGAACAAGATCCGGGACTACGGGCTGGAGTAAGCGCGCGCCGCCCGGCCTAGGCCTTCCTCCGGACGATCACCCGCCCATCCTCCATCCCGACCCCGAGGACCATGTCGAAGAGATCCCGCTGGAGGCAGAGAACCGGGTCCTCGGGGGGGAGGTAGGGCTTGTCCCCCCGGAGGAACTTGCCTGCCGCCGGATCGAAGAGGATCTCCTTCAACGCGGACAGATGGTCGTACGGGCGGCCGGTGAGGAGGTGCTCCAGGCAGGCGGCGCAGGCCTCGTCCTCGGGGGATGGTTCGGCGGCCCGGGACCCCATGGCCACCAGGGTGACGATCCGGGGCTTGCGCTCCCGGAGGTAGCGGGCCGTGGCCCCGGCCGTGACAAACGATCCCAGCAGGACCTCGTCCGCGCGTTCCAGGGCGGAGGTCGCGCCGGTGACGCCGGCCGTGGTCCGGTGAATCAGGGTTCTGCCCTGGAAGAAGGCGCGCCCCTTTCGAAGGATCTCGCTGGGCGAGTTGCTGAGGTCCCCTCCCTCGATGGGCACCTCGTCCACCTCTCCGGCCAGGATCCAGTCCGGGTGCGCCTGCCGGAGTGACGTGGCCATGGCCGGATTTGCCTCCAGGACGACGCGGCTCACGCCGAAATGGAAGAACAGAGGGGCGCAGGTAAAGGCCCGGAAGACGTCGATGACGACCACCGTGCCGCGTGCTCCCGCGGCCCCCTCCGCAAGTCTGGTTCGTACGATGTCCATTCAGAACGAGATGTTTCCCGGCGTTCGGGGAAACGGGATGACGTCCCGGATGTTCGCCATCCCCGTGGCGAACTGGATCACCCGCTCGAAACCGAGGCCGAAGCCGGCGTGGGGGGCGGTCCCGTACTTCCGGAGCTCCAGGTACCACCAGTAGTCGTCCGGGTCGAGCCCGGTCTCCCGGATCCTTCCCAGCAGGGTGTCGTGGTCGTCCTCGCGCTGGCTCCCCCCGATGATCTCGCCCACCTTGGGCACCAGCACGTCCATGGCCCGCACGGTCCGGCCGTCCTCGTTCACCTTCATGTAGAACGGCTTGATGTCCCGGGGGTAGTCCACGAGGATGACCGGCTTCCGGAAGACCTGCTCGCAGAGGTACCGCTCGTGCTCCGACTGGAGGTCGCTTCCCCAGGCGACGGGGTAGTCGAAAGTCCGCTCGGCTTTCTCCAGGATCCCCATGGCCTCGGTGTAGGTCAGCCGCTCGAACGGCCGGGTCACGATGCCCTCGAGCGTCGCCGTCACCGAGCCGTCGATGAACCGGTTGAAGAAGGCCATGTCCTCCTCGCAACGGTCCAGCACCTCCTGGAAGATCCGTTTCAGGAAGGCCTCGGCCAGGTCCATGTTGCCCTCCAGGTCGCAGAAGGCCATCTCCGGCTCCACCATCCAGAACTCGGCCAGGTGGCGGGACGTGTTCGAGTTCTCCGCCCGGAAGGTGGGACCGAAGGTGTAGACGTCCCCCAGGGAGAGGGCGTAGACCTCGGCCTCCAGCTGACCGCTCACCGTGAGAAAGCCGGGGGCGTGGAAGAAGTCCCGGCTGAAGTCCACGCGGCCGTCGACCCGGGGGGGCTGGTCCAGGTCCAGGCTCGTCACCCGGAACATCTCGCCGGCGCCCTCGCAGTCGCTCCCGGAGAGGATCGGGGTGTGCAGGTAGAGGAAGCCCCGGTCCTGGAAGAACCTGTGGATGGCCATGCTCATGGCGTTTCGGACCCGGGCCACGGCCCCGAAGGTGTTGGTCCGGGGCCTGAGATGGGCGATGGTGCGGAGGAACTCGAAGGAGTGACGCTTCTTCTGAAGGGGGTACGCTTCCGGGTCGGCCCACCCGAGGACGCGGATCTCCCCGGCGCGCATCTCCACGTCCTGCCCCTTGCCGGGCGAGGCCACCATCTCTCCCGACACCCGGACCGAGCAGCCGGTCTGAAGCGTCAGGATCTCGTCGCGGTAGTTGGGAAGATCCCCTTCCGCAACCACCTGCAAGCCCTTCATGCGCGATCCGTCGTTGATCTCGATGAAGGAAAACCCGGCCTTGGCGTCCCGCCTCGTCCGGACCCACCCGCAGACCACGGCGCGGGTGCCCACCCGCTCGGACGTCATGACGTCCGCGATTCGTTCCCGTCGTTCTTCGCCCATAACACCTCACCAACCAGGGGACGTTTTTGCATAATTCGATAACTCGCTTCGTTCTTTTACATCTTCCCCTTTCTTGCCGGGTATTCAGTTCGGCTCGAAAAACCTGGGAGATGAGTTATCGAAT
>CAYVVQ010000060.1:0-25365 GCA_964454455.1 uncultured Desulfobacterales bacterium
TGGTTTGAACGCTCCTGTGGGTTGATTTCTACGAATCCGCCAGGCGCCTGGCGGCCAATCTCTGGAAATGCTGCCGCCCATTCGGGTTCCCGGAGCGGATGTTGATGCTTTGATCTCTCTGGGTCTCCATCAAGATCCGTGCCGCTTCGGCGGAGCGGGAGCAGAGGGACGCTGCGCCGGCGGGAGCTCAGGGGGGAGGTGCGGTCAAACGGCTGAAAGTACGAGGTGATGTGTGCTGCGGAAGGGGAGCCTCCCGTAATAGGGGGAAGGACAGCGGAGACCGGGGGACCTGATAAGGATCCCTGCGGGGGTGGCCTTTGCACAGAAAGCTGGGCAGCGAGAACGGAAACCTGTGCAGGGGAGGGTCAACCCGGGGAGGAAACGGTTCGCGGGATCTCCGACGGTCTTCACTCCCGGGCCTGGAGGGCGAATCCCTCGAACCGCGCGGCCTCGTCCGGGTTCCCCTGGGCCGCGTAGATCTGGCTGATCTTGTCGTAGTATTCGGCCCGGCCGGCCGGATGCTCCCGGATCAGGGAGAGAAAGAGCTGGAGCACGCCGGAGCTCCGGTCCCCCAGCTCGAAGCTCAGCTGCGCGAAGCGCTGCTTGGCCGCGGGGTCGCTCGGCCCCGCGCAGGTGCGGCACTCGTTCAGGATCTTGCCGTAGAGGTCGCGGGCCTCCTCCTTCCGGCCGCGGAGCTCGTAGACCCCGGCCAGCGCTCGGGCGAGACCCGGGTCGAAGCCGTGCGCCTCCTGCGCCTCCTCGTAAAGCCGCTCGGCCTCGGCGGGCCGTCCGGCCCGGAGGAGCGTCTCACCCTGCAGGTGCAGGATGGGCAGGGACTCGGCCAGGGGGGTGGGGCAGGCGCCCAGCCGCTGGAGGGCCGTGTCGTACTCGCCCAGGGCCCAGAGCACCTCGCAGAGGACGGGATAGCCCTGGAGGTCGTCGGGGTGGGCCTGAAGGAACGTGTCGACCAGGTCCCAGGCCTCGGTCTGCCTGTCCAGGTTCAGGTAGGCCGTGGCGAGCTCAGGGAGGATCCGGTCTCCTTCCGGGTTTTCCTCCAGGGCCTCGGAGAGCCGGTCCGCGGCGCGCCGGAAGTCGCCCTCGTTCAAGGCCACGTAGCCGTCACGGAACGCCTCCCCGTAGCCGCGAAAGGTCTTTCGGGCCGGACCGGGAAGGGAGCTCAGCAGGGCGTTGAAGGTCTCGTCGCGGCCCGGCTCGGCCTCGGTCCCGTCGTCGCCCCTTTCGAAGAGGTCCTCGTCCGGATCGGGCAGGAGGGGCTCCGACCGTCGGCGGGTGCGGATGGCGTCCAGGAGCCCCTCCAGTTCCCGGACCAGCTCCGGGTCCTCGGTGAGCGCCAGGGCGAGGCGGAAGCACTCCTCCGCGGCCTCGTCGTACTCGGACTCGAGGATCTCGATCCCCTCCTCCTTGTGCCGAACGGCCAGGGCCTCCCGGGCCCTACCGGACTTCTCGACCAGCCGGCCCTCCAGGACCTTGTCCCGGTCGGGTCTCTTGCGGCACTTCTCCAGGCCGTTCTCGTACTCGATCTTGGCCCGACCGAACTCCCCGGCCTCGAACAGGGCGTCGCCCCTGGCTTCCAACTCCTCCGGGCTCTTCCCGGCAAAGATCTTGAACAGTCCCATCTCATCCTCCCGAGCCCTATCCCATACCACAAAGGGCGGGAGCGCACCATCCCCATCGCACCGGGATTGTTTGCTTGAGCAGAAAAGGCCCGGAGGCTAGAATGGCGGGCGAGAGAACGGATCGGGCGTAGAACCGGCAAAGGGAGGACCGGGGGATGAAGGACGGGATCTTCAAGCAGCGCGTGGGAAGGACCCCCCTGGTCCGCGCCCGGGGCTTGGAGCGGGCGCTCGGGATCGAGCGGATCCATCTCAAGCTCGAGGGGAACAACCCCACGGGCCACCGCGTGGACCGGCTGGCCTACCTGCTCATCCGGGACGCGCTCAGCCGGGGCAAGCACACACTCTGCCTGGCGGGCTACGGGGCCATCGCCGGGTCCCTGCGGGAGTTCGCGCGAACCTTCGACATGACCTGCGTCTTTTACATCCCCGAGGGGCGCAAACTCTTTTCGGACCGGGTGGCGCGGGACGAGAGGATCGTGTTGAGAGAGCACGGCCGAACCTTCGAGGCGTGCATCGAGGAGAGCAGGCGGGTCGCCCGGGAGCGGGACTGGTACAACGCCAACTTCGGGCTGGCCAACAGCATGATCAACATGTACGCCTTCTCGGACATCGCCTCGGAGCTCTCGGAGCAGCTGCAGGGCCGGGTGGACACGGTGCTCTGTCAGACCACGGACGGCTCGGCCGTCTCCGGGCTGCACCTGGGGTTCCGCGAGCAGTGGATGCACGAACGGCTGGAACGGCCGCCCGCGCTCTGGGCCGTGAGCACCTCGGCCGGCAACGCCATCGTGGAAAGCTTCCTGCGGGAAAGCCCGGAGATCCTCACCCTGGAGGGGAAGCAGCCGGCCGGGACCCGATACGGCCGCAGGCTGGTGAGCGCGGTCTGCCAGAACGGCCAGGACGCGCTCAATGCCATATACGACACGGGCGGGAGGGCCCTGGGGATGAGCGACGAGGAGGTGCTCGCGTCGGTCGAGCGGACGCGCAACCTCGAGAAGATCCGGCTCACCCTGGAGAACGCCTTTCCCGTGGCCGCCCTGGTGACGGCGGCCGAGCGGGGGGAGCTCGGACCGGGTGACCACGTGCTCATCCTGGACGACGGCAAGGTGGACCTGGAGCTCCGCGCCCTCGGTCTGGACGACCTGAACATGCCTTACGAGAAGCTCCTGGAGCGCCTGGACGGGTGGCTCGGTGAGTTTACCGATCCCCTCGAGGAGATCGACGAGGCCGTCCGGCACGCCTTCGAGGGGGGGTTCGTCCTGGGGGCGTTCGACGGGGGGACGCTCCGGGGGCTCACGGTGCTCGTGCGCACGGGCTTCGACGTCTTCATCCCGCGGTATCACATGGCCTACATCGCCACGGAGCGGAGCGCCAAGGGCATGGGCATCGCGACGCAGCTCATCCAGGAGGCGATCGGGCGGAGCGGGGGAAGCCTCTCGCTCCACGTGGACTTCGCCAACGAGAAGGCCGTCCGGCTCTACGAGAAGATGGGGCTTCGCCGCAAGTACGCCCGCATGCTCTACGTGGGGGGAGAGGGAGGATCATGAACGAGCTTTTTTCCGCCGAGAACGTCCGGGTCTGGCTGGAGGGGGTCCGGCTGTGGCTGGGGGACCGGATCCTCGCCCCGCCGACGCTGGTGCAGGGGCTGGTGGTCCTGGCGGTGGTGATCGCGGGAGAGGCGGCGGGCAGGCCCGTTCGAAGATATCTCGAGGGACGGACCGAGACGCTCCTGGAGGGCCGGCCGGCCTCCTGGACCCGGCTCCGGAGGCTGCTGGAGGAGGCGGTCCACCTGGTTCCCGTGGCGGCCGTCACGGTGCTCCTCTGGGCGGCCTCCCTCGTGGTGCGGCGGGCCGGGGGAGAAACCTTTGTCCTGGGCATCGTCCTGACCCTCCTCGTGGCCTGGTTGACCATCAAGCTGGTCTCCTCCATGCTGCTGGACAGGTTCTGGTCGCGGTTCGTCTCCGTTACGGCCTGGCTCCTCGCCGCGCTCCACATCGTCGGCGTGCTCGGTCCCGGCCTGGCCCTCCTGGACGGGATCGGGTTCAGCATCGGCAAGGTCCAGCTGACGATCCTCTCCCTCTTCAAGGCCGTGGCGGTGCTCCTGATCCTCCTCCGGCTGGGTTCCTGGCTGGGGGACACGGCGGAGCGGCGGCTCCGGCAGCTCTCCGGGCTGACCCCGTCCACCACGGTGCTCCTGAGCAAGATCGTCAAGATCATCCTCTTCACCCTGGTGTTCCTGGTGGCGCTCAACAGCTTGGGCATCGACTTCACGGCCCTGGCGGTGTTCAGCGGGGCCGTCGGCGTGGGCGTGGGCTTCGGTCTCCAGAAGGTGGTGGGGAACTTCGTGAGCGGCATCATCCTGCTCCTGGACAAGTCCATCAAGCCCGGCGACGTGATCCAGATGGGCAACGTCTACGGGTGGATCAGCAACCTCAGGGGCCGCTACGTCTCCGTGGTGACCCGGGACGGCAAGGAGTACCTCATCCCCAACGAGGACCTCATCACCCAGCAGGTGGTCAACTGGTCCTTTTCCAACCGGAAGATCCGCCTCAAGGTGCCCATCGGCATCTCCTACGGATCGGATCCCCGCAAGGCCATGGATCTGGTGGTGGGTGCGGCCAGGATGATGGACCGGGTGCTCGAGGCGCCGGAGGCCGTCTGCCGCCTGGTGGGGTTCGGCGACAGCTCCGTGGACCTGGAGCTCAGGTTCTGGATCGAGGATCCCCAGAACGGGACCGTGAACATCCGGAGCGACATCCTGCTCGAGGTCTGGGACCGGTTCAAGGAGCACGGCATCGAGATCCCCTTTCCCCAGCGGGACGTGCACCTGGACGTCGTGGCCCCGGAGACGGCTTGACCCTTCCGGGCGCCGACTTGCGCGCCCGGGCGATTTGCTCTATACTCTTTCCCCTGGTAGCGGTTCGAACGGTGGACAAGCACCCAGCGGGGCCTGAGCGCCGATCCGGGTGAAAGCCGGGGCGGCCCCGATGCGCCGGCCGGCGGAAGGAGGGCCAACCCATGGCGGGGGAAAGCTACAAGAAGGAGTTCAGGCGGCTCACGGTCAAGACCACCGATGGCTCGACCCTGATGGGCCAGGTCAACATCGGCATCAAGGACCGGGTCTCGGATCTCTTCACACGCTCGGACTCGCCCTTCGTCGTGCTGACGGACGTGGAAACCCGCGACGGATCCGGCAAGGTCCTCATCGTGAACAAGAACCAGATCGTCTGGGCGGAGCCGAACGACGACTGAGACGCCCGCCGGGCGATGAAGTCGGCGGGTGAGGGAAGGGAGCGGGCGAATGGGGCGAGCCTGGGGCGTGATGCTGGTCGTTCTGCTGGCCGCCGGGTGCGGCAGTGATGCCGTGCGGTCCGGCCCCGAAGCGAAGCCCCTCGGCCCCTACGGGTCGCAGGAGGCGCTCGCCGAGGCGGTGGAGCGCGGCAGAGCGGGACCCGACGTGTTCGTCCGGTCCGTCCGGGAAGGGCCGCTTCGCCTGGAGGAGATGCGTCCCGAGGCGGTGGCCAACTACCTGGAGGCCCTGGCCTGGGACCGGATGCTGGACCGGGTCCCCTCCCGTTACACGGCGTTTGACGAGATGGTCGTCTCCTACGAGACGGTGTTCGAGGACCCGAGGAACGTGTTCAACAACTGGGAGGCGTACAAGGCCTTCCTGCAGCGGGTCTACCGGGCGGACCCGGGATGAACCGCAGCCGCGGTGCGTCCGAGGGGGGACGGAAAAAAACCCGTTGACAGGCGTTGCAGGGTTGGCCTACCATTCGCTCACGTTTTGCAGCAGGAGATTCGGCACCCATCATGATGCACGCACACGCACCGGGCTTTTATTTTATCTACTTTACCGGGGGGACCCGGATGGCCTAGGTGTGTGCAAAAGCCCGACTGAACACAACGGGAAACAGAAAGAGGCGGAGCACACAGGCTCCGCCTCTTTTTTTTGCGCGAAAGCGGTTTCGAGGGAGGACCCATGACGGAAGGTACGGATGCAGCCGGAAGGGATGCGAAGGACGGGGAAGAGGTCATGTCGCCTTCGGGGCTCAAGGTCCACGAGCGTCTCGGACTGATCGGACTCATCGACGAGGGGGCGCGGTCCGGGATCGAGGGATCTCCCGCCGTGGCCGATCTTTTCGACAACCTCTGGGGCCTGGTGGAGCGGACCGTCTCCGGGGCCCGCATCAACCCGCTCAGACCGGAGAGCAGCAGGAACGGCTTCGGGGGCCTCGAGATCAACGCGGAGACCGGGGAGAACCTGGGCCGCCTCAACATGCTCTACCTCAAGAAGCCCCTTCCCTGCTACTACCTGGTCTACGTGGAGGTGGCGTCGCCCTTCCGGCGCAAGGGGCTGGGGCGGCTGGTGCTGGAGCACTTTCGGCAGTTTCTCCAGGAAAAGGCGGCCGTGGGGCTCCTGGACAACATCATCTCGCCCGCCGATCCCAGCTACACGATCTACACGAAGCAGGCCTGGGAGCCCCTGGAGGCGATCCTGGGAGACGCGGGGCCGGAGGGGACCGAGAACTTCATGATCTACGTCCCGTCCCGGTTCCGGGACCGCAATCTCAAGGAGCCGGTCCTGAGGGTGATTCACCACCTGACCCGCAAGCGGGCGGCCATCGACATGCGGGACAACGAGGAGATGGTCAAGCACACGATCGCGGAGTTCCGCGATCTGTACGCGGCCCTCCTCACCTACTTCGACCGGGAGCTGGGCGAGGGGCGCGTCACGCCCCTCATGCGGTTCATGTTCACCCGCTACGTCACCAAGCTGATCGGGTTCCGCCGGAGGATCGCCGGTCTGCTCGGGTACACGGGCGGGGACTCCCTGGAGCAGATCGTCCTGGACCCGGCCGTCCTCTCCCTCAAGACCAAGTCCTACGCCCCTCCGGAGCTCGCCTCGGAGCCGGCCCTGGTCTTCGGGGATCGCGCCCTCATGCTGAGGCTCCCCGAGGAGCTCAAGCGCAACCCGGCCCGCACCATCGAGGCCCTCCCCAACTACGCCCGGCCCGCGCTGGGCGCGTGGCTGGAAGTGCAGGGCGCCGGTCCCAGGGATACGCTCTCCATCGGGGACTTCCTGGACCTGGGGTTCGACCCCACCCGGCTCAAGGAGCTGACCCTGGACGGTGAGCCTTTCATCTTCGAGCGGGTGCAGGCCAGGCAGCTCGAGCGGCTTCAGCGGCAGAAGGCGCTTCTCGAGCGGCTCGCCTGCCTGACCGCCGGGGTTCGGGCGCGAAACGCCCGCCTCCTCGTCAACCCGCCGGTCCTGGCCGTCCGCGACCGCGGGAACGGCTATGTGCTTCGGCGCAAGGTGGAAGGCGTCCACTGGGAAGAGGCGGTGGAGCAGCTCCAGACCGCGAACCACCTGCGGGCCATGAACGCGGCCGTTCAGGGAGACCGGCTCATCCTGGCCACGGTCCGCGAGGCCCTGGAAGCGGCCGGGTCGCGGGCGGGACCCGGCGAGCGCGAACTCCTGGATCACCTCGCCTGCTTCGTTCCGTGGGACCTGGGGAGGAACCGGCCCCGGATGGTGGTGGAGTTTCACGGGAGCTACCTGGAGTCCGTCTGGCTCGCATAGAACGGCACGTCGCGTTCCCCTTTCCAAACACCTCCGGGCAAGGTATGATACCCGGAAGCCCGGATCGAATGGACAACCGGGGGGAAAGGGGGACCGTGCCATGAGGGATGACCGGCCGCGGCGCAAGGGGGCCAGGCGGATCCGACCCGAGGACGTGGACGAGGCGGTGCGCAGGCTCCGCGGAGAGACCGCTCCGAAGACCGTGGACTACCGCGAGGCCTCTCTCCGGATCCACGGACTGATCTGCGCCAAGTGCGGGCGGGAGTTCGATCACGCCGACCGCCACCTCCTCACCGTCCATCACAAGGACGGAAACCACCACAACAACCCGCGGGACGGCTCCAACTGGGAGAACCTGTGCGTTTACTGCCACGAGGATGAGCACAGCCGCGGCCTGCTCGGAGACTACCTGAGCGGGGACAAGGGTTGATCCGGGCCTTCGGATGACCGGTGAAGCCCGTCCATGCGAGGCTCGGGCCGCTCGTCCCGCTCCCGGGGGGCAGCGGTTCGGGGATCTCACCTCTCTACCCGTTCCCCTGCTCGTTCTGCGGCTGGCCGTGCCGGCGAGCGTGGGGCTCTTCTTCAGCACCATGTACAACGTGGTGGACACGGTCTTCGCCGGGCTCATCTCCACCCGGGCCCTGGCCGCCTTGAGCCTTTCCCTGCCCGTCTTCTTCATCATCATCGCCGCGGGTTCGGGCTTCGGCACGGGGGCCACGGCCCTCATCGGAAACGCCTTCGGCGAGGGCGACCGCGACAAGGCCGGCCGAATGGCCTTGAAGGCGCTCGGCGTGGGGCTGGGGATCTCGGCCGGCCTCACCGCCTTCGGGCTCGGCGCCTCGCCTCTTCTCTTCACCGCACTGGGGGCCGCCGGGGACTACCTCGACACCTGCCTCGTCTACATGCGCATCATTTTCCTGGGCACGGTCTTCTTCGCGATGGTCTACATGCTCAACGCCGTGCTGTACGCGCTGGGGGACACCCGCTCGTTCCGGAACTTTCTCATCGCGGGGTTCTTCCTGAACGTGGGGCTGGATCCCTGGTTCATTTACGGGGGGCTGGGCGTTCCGGCGATGGGCATCGCCGGGATCGCCCTCGCCACGGTGCTCATCCAGGTGATCGGATGCGTCTACCTGGGCCGGCAGGTGGCACGCACCGGGATCCTGGCGTGCCTGCGTCCCCGGGACGCGGTCCCCGACCGGGAGGCCCTGGGCGAAATCCTGCGGCAGGGATTCCCGGCCATGGTGAACCTGCTCACCGTGGGGATCGGGATCTTCGTGATCACCTACTTCGTGAGCGTCTTCGGGGAGAAGGCCGTGGCGGCCTACGGCTCGGCCATGCGCGTGGAGCAGATCGTCCTCATCCCCACCATCGGCCTCAACACGGCCACCCTGGCCCTGGTGGCGCAGAACAACGGGGCCCGTCTCTACGACCGGGTCCGGGAAGCGCTTCGAACCTCCCTCGTCTACGGCGCCGTGGTCATGGCGGGGGGGATGGCCGCCGTCTTCCTCCTGGCACGGCCCCTCATGGGAATCTTCACGGACGACGTCACCGTGGTGGAGATCGGGGCCGTCTACCTCCGGATCGACGCCCTGGTCCTCTACGCCTACGTGGTGCTCTTCGTGCACGTGGCGGCGCTCCAGGGAATCAAGCGCCCGTTTTTCGCCATATGGATCGGTTTGGCGAGGCAGATCGTCCTCCCCGGGATCGTCTTCGGCGTGATGGTCCACGTGATCGGCACGGGTCTCCTGGGGATCTGGTGGGGAATCTTCGGCATCACCTGGGCGGCCGCGCTCTTCACCGCGGTCTACGCCCGGCGCATCCTGAACCGGGCCCTTGGGGAGGGGGACCCCCGCTCCGGGGGAGAACAGAACGGCGCCGCCCCGAACGTTCAGGGCGGCGCCGGGTCGTTTCGAGCCGCTAGTGGGCCGTGACCTTCACGACCTGGCCGGGGTAGATGGTGCTCGTGGGTGTGAGGCGGTTGACCTTGAGGAAGTCGGAGAGCTCCATCCGGTGCCTTCTGGCGATCAGGTAAGGGGAGTCCCCGCGCTTGACCCGGTAGGTGCGGACCGTGGCCGAGGCTCCCGAGCTGCTGCCCGCCGGGACCTTGAGCGTCTGGCCGATCTGGAGCCGGGTGGTTCGGAGCCCGTTGACGCTCTGGATGGCACCGGTGGTGGTGGCGAACCGCTTGGCGATCTTCCAGAGGGAGTCCCCCTTCCGGACGCGGTAGGTGGTGAGGCCGCCCTTCTTGGAGTAGGCCGCAGCCACGGCGGCGGTGCCTCCGCGGGTGGGGACCTTGAGGCGCCAGCCGACCTTCACGTAGTTCTTGCTGCGAAGCCCGTTCATGTTCATGATGGCGCGGACCGACGTGCCGTAGCGGCCGGCGATCCCCGACAGGGTCTGGCCCCTCCGGACGGTGTGAACCACGTAGGTGGGCTGCGGGGGGCTCCAGGCCGGGATGTCCCCCAGCTTGGCCACGAGGACGTCGCCCTTGCCCTTCGGCAGCTTGAGGGCGTAGGGGCCCTCGGGCGTCAGGTACTGTCTCAGCTCGGGGTTCATCTCGCGGAGCAGGCCGTAGCTCATGTCGAGGTGCTCGGCGATGGTCTTGAGGTGGATCTGCTTGTCGACCCCGACCACGTCCACGGGGCGGGGGCGGTAGACCTCCGGGAGGTCGAAGCCGTGGGCCTCCGGGTTCTTGACGATGTGGAGCACGGCCAGGAACTTGGGCACGTAAAAGGCGGTCTCCCGGGGGAGCCTCCGGTACAGGTCCCAGAAGTCGTCCAGGTACTGGATCTTCTGGGTCTTGATCCGGTTGAGGACCCGGCGCTCGCCGCAGTTGTAGGCGGCCAGGACCGTGGTCCACTCCCCGAAGATCTGGTGCAGCTCCTTGAGGTAGCCGATGGCCGCCTGGGTGGACTTCTCCGGGTCCATCCGCTCGTCGATCCACTGATCCCGCTTGAGACCGAACTTGTACCCCGTGGAGGCGATGAACTGCCACATCCCCAGGGCCCTGGCCCGGGAGAGGGCGCGCACCTTGTACCCGCTCTCGATGAGCGGAAGCCAGGAGAGCTCCTCGGGAAGCCCGGCCTCGTTGAGGGCCTCCACGATCATGGGACGGTACAGGCCCGAGCGTCGATAGGACTCCAGGAAGAACTTTCGGTGAGAGCCCTTGAAGAGATTCAGGGCCTTTTCCACCTCTTTGTTCATGACCAGGGGAATGGCCATGTGGTTGCCGTTGGCCACGGTGAACCGGGAGGAGTAGACCTCGATGATGCGACGCGAAATGGTGATGCGGAGGTCCTCCTTCTGCTGGAGAAGCTCCGGGTCGGCCTCCGGTTTCACCTGGAGAATGAGGGAGTAGGCCTTGTCCAGGGCCCCCATGGCGTTGTCCAGATCGCCCTGCTCCCAGAAGTCGCTGGAGGCCTGGTAGAACTCCATGGCCGAGTCGAGAATCTCCTGGTTGGTGAGACCGCCGTCGGCGATGGATTCTTGAGGCCCGGGGGTGTCGGCCTCGGCCTCGTCGGCCCCCACCGCATCGAGGGTATCGAGCCGGGTGGGACCCGCCGGCTGACCCTCGATCCGCGGCACGGGGGCCTGCTCGCGGGCGGCTCCGCGCACGGGGGGCTGCGCCTCCGGCTCCGCGGCGGCCGGCGGGGCGGCCGACAGGTTCCGGGCGGGCCGCGGACTCACGCACCCGGCGTTCAGGGCGAGAAACAGGGCGAAGACGGCAGCGAGGGTCCAGGGTACGATCGGACGGTTTTTCACGGGATTTCTCCTTTTTTGTCAATGCGTTGTTGCGTTTGTTTGTGCGTTGGCCCCGCTACGCGCGGAGTATAAAGGACCTGAAAAGGCAGGTCAACCGCAAACAAGATTTAGGGACATGGATGAATGCATCAAATGATCCTTACCCCACCTCCAGTTTCAACTCCCGCGCGAGCCTCTGCCCGCGACGAACCGAGATGCTCACGGCGGGCTGGGTCAGCCCCAGCCGCTTGGCCAGACCCGTGGCCGTGTGCCCCAGCTTCCGCACGGCCCAGTAGCAGAAAACGCTTCGGGCCTGAACGGTCTTCGGGTACTTACCAGGGCGGAGGAGCTCCTCCGGCGTCACGCCGAACGCCTCCGCGGCCCGCTCCGCGAGCCGCTCGAGGTCCATTCCACCCAGGGTCAGGGCCTCCCTGGGGTGGAGTCGCTCCCCGGCCGCGTCGAGAACCCCCCGGACGAAGTCCGGATGTCCCAGGATCCGCTCGTCGCCCATGGGGTTCTCCCCTCGCCGCCGGCTCTCCTTGATCCGCTCCCAGCCGCCGAGGCTGCGCACGAGTCCTCCCCCGGTCAGGTCCGGCCTTCGACCCCGGGCGGTCCCCTTCCTCACGTAGGCGAGGTAGGCCCTGCGGGCCGCTTCGGGTCGCTCGCCGAACCGGGAGAGGACCGCCTGGACGTCCTGCCAGGGACGGTCCAGCCGACCGGCCAGGGCGCCGTGCCCGGCGTAGGCGTAGGTCTCCAGGCGCCTCGGATCGGTCGCGATCCCGGCACGAAGCGGGTTGAGGTGGATGTAGCGAACGAGCTCGACGAGGTAGGGCTCCTCCTGGCAGAGCACGGAGCGGTAGCGATCCAGGAACACGGGGCCGTGGCGGCCGTGCCGCCGGTTGTGGGTGATGGCGTACCCTGTGAGCAGCCGGCGCATCACCATGGCGATCGAACCGTCCCCGGTCCTCAGGAGCAGGTGTGCGTGATCCGGCATCAGGGCCCAGGCAAAGCATGTCGTGCCCGTGTCGGTGACGATCCCCGCAAGCCGATCTCGAAAGTTGGCCAGGTCGGCGTCGTCTCGGAAGGTCCTTCGTCCCTCGATTCCCCTCACGGTGATAAAATGAAGGGCTCCGGGTGCGTCGATCCGTGCTTTTCTGGGCATGATCGTTCCTAACAAACCCCTTTCCGGCTGTCAAGGAATTATTTTATCCCCGTCCCGGCCGTCACCCAATTCAAACCTTTTGCTCACACGCACTGAACAGCGGCGGGGTACTCCGAATGTCACAGGTGACCTTCCGTCCCTCCTCCACCCCGTTGATGACCGAGTCTTTCCGGGAGGCCCTTTTCCATAGACGTTCCGGGCTCCCGCTTCGGCGGGGTCCCGGGACAACTCCAAGGAGGCGTTTTTGCTGAAAAACCTTGTCGTCATCATGGGCCTCCTGCTGGGGGCAGGGCTCTTTGCCCGGGGGTTCGTTCGAATCGGGGACCGCCACCCCAACACGGACCTCTACCTTCGCGTCCTGCGCCTCCTGGAAGAGGCTCCGGAGGCGCAGCCGAGGGAACGCCGTTGAGCGGGAGCCAGGAGGGAGGGACGAAGAAGGTGTTTGTCCTGGACACCAACGTTCTCCTCCACGACCCCAACGCCATCCAGGCCTTTCAGGATAACGACCTGGTCATTCCTCTGGCCGTCATCGAGGAAATCGACGACCAGAAGCGCCGCCAGGACGAGGTCGGACGCAACGCCCGCATGGTGTCCAGGTCCCTCGACGCCATGCGGACCCGGGGGCGTCTGGCGGACGGCGTCCCCACGTCCGGGGGCGGGCGGCTCCGCGTGGAGCTCAACCACCGAGATCCCCGGGAGACCTCCCCGGGACTCGCGCCGGAGAAATACGACAACCGGATTCTCGGCCTGGCGCTCGGCCTGCAGGCGGAAGGCGGCGGCCCGGTGGTCCTGGTCACCAAGGACCTGAACCTCCGCATCAAGGCGGACGTCCTGGGACTCAAGGCGGAGGACTTCCTCTCCGACCGGGTGGAGGTCCGGGAGCTCTACAGCGGGTACCGCGAGGACCAGGGGGACATCGACGCCTTTTTCGCCGCCGGAGCGCTGGACTGGGACCGGGAGCCGCAGCCCTGCCCCCACGAGTTTCTCATGCTCAGGAACCCGGTCGCGCCTTCCCAGTCCGCGCTCTGCCGCTACCTGGGAGGACGGCTCTTTCCCCTGAAGCACGACGGTGCCGCACCCTGGGGCATCCGGGCGCGAAACAAGGAGCAGCGGTTCGCCCTGGAGCTGCTCCTCGACGGGCGGATCAAGGTGGTGACGCTGGTGGGGCCGGCGGGCACGGGAAAGACCCTCCTGGCCCTGGCCGCGGGGCTGGAGCTCACCGTGGAGCACCGGGCCTACCGGCGGTTCCTCGTCATGAGGCCCGTGATCCCCATGGGAGAGGACATCGGCTACCTCCCCGGGTCCAAGGAAGAGAAGCTGCGCCCGTGGATGCAGCCCATCTATGACAACCTGGAGTACCTTTTTTCGGGCAGCAAGACGCCCGCGGCACTCCTGGACGACCTGGTGGACCGGGGCCTGCTGGAGCTGGAGACCTTCACCCACATCCGGGGGAGGAGCATTCCCCACCAGTTCATCCTCTGCGACGAGGCACAGAACCTCACCCCCAGCATGGTCAAGGCCCTTGCCACGCGGGTGGCGGAGGGAACCAAGCTGGTCCTCACCGGTGACCCGGAGCAGATCGATCACCCCTACCTGGACGCGAGCAGCAACGGACTCACCTACCTGGTGGATCGGCTCAAGCAGGAGGAGCTCTCCGGGCACGTCCTGATGACCCGGGGCGAGCGCTCCGACGTGGCGGAGCTCTGCGCAAGACTGCTTTGATCTTCCCGCAAGACCCTTGACGGGTTCGCAAAAACCCGCTCACCCGCCGCGGGAAACGCCATAACCTGCTGATATTTCAAGGGCAGATCCTAAGGTTCAGGGCTTTTACGACTCCATCACCCTTCAGAATCGAAACGACAAGCCGCAGTGCTTGATTCCATGGGTGAGTAATGGTAGAGATCCAGGAATCGGCCCGATCGGTCCCGTCCGTCCTCCCAGGCGTACAGGCCTTCGCCGGTATTCGCGACGCCAAGCGGTGGGCGGACCCCGACCCTCTCCTCTCTCTGGCGAAAGGGAAAGACGGACTGGATGCTGGATCTCTTCTCTGCAGGCATGCACTACTATATCCTCGGGTTCGCGGCGCTCTTGGGTTTCTACATGGCGGCCAACATCGGCGCCAACGACCTGGCGAACGCCATGGGGACCTCGGTCGGCTCGGGGGCCCTGACCATGAACCAGGCAGTCGTGGTCTCCATGGTGGCCAACATGATCGGGGCGGTCATGGCCGGAGGGCACGTGACCAACACCATTCGAAAGGGGATGATCGACCCGGGCCTGCTGGCGGGCTCCCCGGAGAAGCTTCTCCTGGGCATGTTCGCGGCGCTGCTCGCAGCGGGGATCTGGGTGCAGCTCGCCACCCACTTCGGTCTGCCCGTCTCCACCACCCACTCCATCGTGGGGGCGGTGGTGGGGTTCGGCATCATGGCCGTAGGCTTCGGTGCGGTGAGCTGGGGCACGGTGATCGCCATCGTGATGAGCTGGGTCATCTCCCCGGTGGCCGGCGGGCTCATCGGCGGCGGGGTCTACCTGTTCATCCGCCGCAAGATCCTGAGGTCCACGACCCCCTATGAGCAGACCCAGAAGTACGCCCCGTGGCTCCTCACCGTGGTGTTCACGGTCCTGATCCTCTCGGTGATCTTCAAAGGGTTGAAGAACCTCCACCTGAATCTCGGCTTCGGTACGGCCCTGCTCATCGCCGTTCCCCTTGCGATCGCCGCCGGGTACGCGGGGAAGATCCTCCTCTCCCGACTGGGCGGTGAGGGGTGCCGCTGGATCCGCGGGGAGGAGGAAGAAAAGGTGGAGTGCGTCTTCCTCTACCTGCAGATCATCACGGCCTGCTACGTGGCCTTCGCCCACGGCGCAAACGACGTGGCCAACGCCGTCGGGCCGCTGGCCGCGATCTTCGCGGTGGTGAAGACCCAGACCGTCTCCATGCAGGTGGAGGTCCCCGCCTGGATGCTCGCCGCGGGCGGGGCCGCCGTGGGCGGCGGTCTCCTGGCCTTCGGCTCGAGGGTCATGCAGACCATCGGAAAGAAGATCACGGAGATCACCCCCGTGAGGGGGTTCAGCGCAGAGTTCGGGGCGGCCACTACGATCCTGATCTGCTCGCGGCTCGGCCTGCCGGTATCCACCACCCACGTCCTGGTGGGCTCGGTCGTCGGAGTGGGGTTCATGCGGGGGATGGGGGTCCTGGACCTTCGGGTGATCCGGAACATCCTCTACTCCTGGTTCATCACCCTGCCGTTCACCCTGGTGCTCTCCATGGTGATCTACAAGCTGCTTGTCATTCTATTTCTGTAAACAGGGGGAAGATTTCATGCGTACGACGTTCATGTCGCTGTTTTACAAGTCTCCCTTCGGGAATCTCAATCGCCACGCGGACAAGGTGAGCGAGTGCGCGCGGGTGTTCCACAAGGCGGTGAAGTGCCACCTGGACAAGCAGTGCGAGATGTTCGACGACCTCACGGACCAGGTGGCCGTCCTGGAGTCCGAGGCGGATGCCATCAAGCGGAACATCCGCGGGCACCTGCCCAAGGGCGTGCTCATGCCCGTGGACAAGTTCCAGTTTTTCATGTACCTGCGGGAGCAGGACAAGGTGGTGGACGCGGTGGAGGAGGCCCTTTACTGGCTGGCCTACCGCCCCCAGGGTCTCGACGACGAGGTGGGGGAGGACACGCTCTTTCTGGTGGGGAAGGTCCTTCCCGCCATCGAGGCGCTCTCCCCGCTCGTGGAGAAGGCCTCCGAGTTCTTCAAGTCCCCTTCCGAGGCCCTTCGGGGGGAGATCAAGTCCATCATTCGCGACATCCGCCAGGCCGAGCACGAGGCCGACCACCTGGAGCGGGAGCTGATCCACAAGATCTTCAGCTCGGTCCAGGACCCTCTGACCGTGTTCCACCTGATCCGGCTGGTGGAGACCATCGGCTCCATCGCGGATCACGCCCAGAACGCCACGGACATGATGCGGGCCATGATCGCCGAGTAGCCGGTTGCACCGGCCGCTACTTCGAAGGAGCACCCTCCCCGGCCAATCCCAGGCGGACCGTGAAAATGCTTCCCTTGCCCGGGGTGCTCTCCACCTCCACGCGGCCTCCGTGGACCTGGACCACGTGTTTCACGATGGCCAGCCCCAGCCCGGTCCCGCCCAGCTTGCGGCTCCTGGACCGGTCCACCCGGTAGAACCGCTCGAAGACGCGTTCCAGGTGCTTCGCGGGGATCCCCCGGCCCCGGTCCTCGATCCGGACCACGACCTCTCCCCTGGCCCCCGCGGCGGTGACGTTCACCTCGCTTCCCGGCGGGCTGTACTTGACGGCGTTCTCCAGGAGGTTCACGAAGGCCTGCTCCAGGAGGACCGGGTTCATGGGGACCTGGAGGTCCGGGGGGCAGGACATGCGAAACGGGTCCTCACGGATCCCGACCTTCTCCCTCACCATTCCCGCAGCCCCGTGGAGGACGTCCGCCAGGTGGCCGGGCTGGAGCCCGAGGCCCCCGGCCTCCTCCTCTTCCTCGATCCGGGAGAGATTCAGCAGGTCCTCCACCAGGGCCTCCAGCCGCTCCACATGCCGGGCGATGATCTCCAGGAACCGGCGGGTGTTTTCGGCGTCCTGCTCCGGCGGCATTTCCCGAAGCGTTTCCACGAAGCCTCGGATCGCCGTGATGGGCGTCTTGATCTCGTGGCTCACGTTGGCCACGAAGTCCCGCCGGATGTTTTCGAGCCGCCTCAGCCGAGTGATGTCGTTCAGCACGATGAGGGCTCCCATGCGGGCCCCCTGCTCGTCCCAGAGCCCTGTGCCGTGGGCGCGGACGATCCGGTCCTTCTCGACGTAAAGGCCCAGGTCCCGCTCCACGAGGACATCGCTTTCCAGGGTCTCGGCGACGAACCGCTGGAGCTCGGTGTTGCGCGACACCTCCTGGATGCTCCGCTTGTGCGCCTCGGCCGGGTTGCACTGCAGCATGCGGGCCGCGGCCCGGTTCATCCGGATCACCCGGTCCTCGGTGTCCACGGCGATGACGCCCTCCACCATGCTCGACAGCACGGCCTCGAGCCGGTTCCGCTGCCTCCGGATGTCCCTGAGCCGTTCGTCCAGCTCGGTGGCCATCTGGTTCAGGGCACGGGCCAGGGCGCTCATCTCCGCGGAGTCGGGGACGGAAAGCCGGAACGCCAGATCGCCCGCGGCGAATCGCTCGGCTCCTTCCTTCATGGCTTCCAGGGGCCGGGCGTGCCGCCTGGAGATCCAGAGGCTCAGGCCGGCCGCGAGCAGGGCGATGAGGATCCCGCCGAGCACGACCCTGGAGGTGATGCGGCCGATGGTGCGGTCGATGGGGGTAAAGGGGACGGCGGTCCGGAGCACGCCGATGAGCCCGGACTCGTGCTCCAGGGCGAGCCCGACGTACATCATCTCCTTACGGAGGGTGCGGCTGTAGCGGTTGGACACGCCCAGCCCGTTCCGGACGGCCCTGGACACCTCCACCCGGTCCGCGTGGCTGTCCATGACCTCCGGGTCCTCGTGGGTGTCCCCGACCACACGGCCCGAGGGCAGGATCACCGTGACCCGGGTGGCGGCCTTCTTCCCGATCTCCTTGGCCAGGCGGTCGATGCGCTCGTAGGCGCCTTGGAGGAGCAGGGAGGCGAACTGGCTCTCCAGGATGCGGGCCCGCGCCTCCAGGTCCGCCGCGTACTGCTCGTGGAGAAACCGGTCGAAGGTCCTGGCGGCGAACCAGGTGGCGGCGCCCAGGGAAAGCACGATGATGAGCAGGTAGGTGAGAAAGAGCTGCCAGACGAGGCGGGGTTTTCCGGGCACGGTCTGCTCACTCCTTGAATCGGTACCCGACGCCGCGGACGGTCTCCACGAAGGACCCGGCCGCGCCGAGCTTTCTGCGGAGCCCCACGATCTGGACGTCGACGGATCGGTCCGTGACCGGGTAGTCGTCTCCCCTCACGGCATCCACGATCTGGGTCCGGGTGAAGACCCATCCCGGCCGCCGGGCCAGGTAGGCCAGGACGCCGAACTCCGTGTAGGTGAGGGAAACGGGCTTCTCGTTCACGAGCACCTCGCGGCGTCCCGGATGGATGACGAGGTTGTGGCGCCGTATGACGCTGGTATCGTCCGGCTCCGGCTCCATTTTGCCTCCGCGCCGGAGCACCGCCTTGACCCGCGCGAGCAGGACGCGGGGGCTGAAGGGCTTGGTCACGTAATCGTCCGCACCGAGCTCCAGGCCCGTGACCACATCCGCCTCCTCCCCCTTGGCCGTGAGCATGACGATGGGGAGGTCCCGGAGGGCCTTGTCCGCCTTCATCAGCCTGGCCACCTCCAGGCCGTCGATGCCCGGCAGCATGAGGTCGAGCACCACGAGCGCGGGTCGGCTCGAGCGCGCCAGCTCGAGGGCCGCCTCCCCCGTCTCGGCGCAGGTGACCGGATGTCCCTCCCTCTCCAAGTGGAAGCGGACGAGTTCCAGGATGTCCTCCTCGTCGTCCACGACCAGGATATGTTCCTTGCCCATGACGTCGCTCGTCTGAGGTTGTTGAGGCTGAGAGGGCCTGTCCGGAGCCCCGGCCGAAGATTGACGGGTTCGCAAAAACCCGCTCACCCGCCGCTGGAAACGTCATAACCCATTGAGATTTCGAGGGCAGATCTCAAGGTTCAGGGCATTTTACGACTTCATCAAGATTCGCTCAAGCGGCTTGTGCCGCTCGAGAGTATACCATGTAAGACCCGAATGTCAGCATAGGATGTGAATCTCGTGAGTGTTGTGTTAGGGTCTGCGCCCGGTGTGCAGGTAGGTGATGCCGAAGGTGAGGGGATGGATCTCCACGCCCTCGAGGCCCGCCCGCCGCATGAGCCCGGCGAAGGCGCGGGGGTCGGGGAACTCCATGATGGATCGGGCCAGGTAGCGGTAGGCCCCGGGATTCGGTGAGAAGAACCGGGCCACGCGGGGGAGGATGCGGTTCAGGTAGACTTCGTAGAGCCGCCGGAAGGCCGGTGAGCTCGGGAGGGCCATCTCCAGGACCAGGACCATGCCGCCGGGCGCCACGACGCGGGCCATTTCCCGAAGCGCGGCGACCCGGTCGGGCATGTTCCGGATGCCGAAGGCCACGGCCGCCGCGTCGAACCGGCCGTCCCGGAAGGGAAGGGCCAGCGCGTCGCCCTGGACGAGTCGAACCCGGGAGGAGAGTCCCGAGCGCCGGATCTTGGCCAGCCCGCGCACCATCATCTCCGGGACCAGGTCGGCGCCCACCACGCGGATGCCCGGATGCCTCCGGGCGGCCTCGACGGCCAGATCGCAGGTGCCGGTGGCCACGTCCAGCAGGCGGCGGGTGCGGAAGAAGCGCATCTCGCCGGCCGTCTTCCTGCGCCACGCCACGTCGCGGCGGAGGCTCAGGACGTGGTTCAGGAGGTCGTAGGTCCCCGTGACCGTGGCGAAGATGTGGCGGATGACGCGCGCGTGCTCCGGGTCGGTTCGAGGGGGGGCGGGAGGGGGCTCGGCGGCGCTTGTCATGGCTTTCTCCGGCTGTTCCGGGTCCTGTCGGGTGGCGGGCACGTGCATCGCACCGCCTGAGCGGGAGGGCTGGGGCATTATGGACGGGAGGGACGGGATGTTTCAAGCCCTTTTCGGGCCTCCCGGAAGGGTCAGAACAGGGCGGGTTGCAAAGCCGTCAAACGTCGCCGAAAGAAACAAGAGACGTCCCTTTTCTCTTGACTTTCCAAACACCTGAGACTAGGTTCAGCCTACACCCATTGGAGGAAGCAGCCGTCCGGGCCCCCGGCCGGGGCTGCAAGCGATAAACCGTTACGTTGATTTTACAGGGGAGCGCGTCCCATGGCACTGACGAAGGCAGACCTGGTGGAGTCCCTGGCCGAACAGGGATACAAGCGAAAAGAGGCGGTGGAGCTGGTGGAGACCCTGCTGGAGATCATCAAGGAGACTCTGGCCCAGGGAGAGGACGTCCTGCTGTCGGGCTTCGGGAAGTTCTGCATGAAACGGAAGAGGACCCGGAAGGGCAGAAATCCCCAGAGCGGCGAGAACCTGATTCTGCCCGAGCGGCGGGTGGTCACCTTCAAGTACTCCTCTGTGCTTCGCGACAAGATCAACCAGAGCTCGGGTTGACGAGGCTCACGCTCGAGGCGACGGCGCCGGCCCCCATCGGGGACCGGCGTTTTTTCGTGGCGCGCGAACCGTCCGCCGGGATCCGCGCCGGTTCCCGATCCTCCCTCCAGGGCGTGTTTCCGGGGGTCAGTGTGAGGGACCCTTTCCGCAGCAGCTCCCCGGACCGGCGCACGAGGCGCGGTCCGGCGAGCTCCCGCAGCAGGCCGTGTCGCCGGGGCCCGGCATGGCGTTCCGGGTGGTACCCGACAGGGGGGAGTGGGCGCTGAGGAGCCGTTTGAGGTTCGTGCCGCCGCACGCTCCGCAGCGGACCTCGTCGTCCTCCGCGATGACCAGCAGCTCGGTGGTTTCTCCGCAGTCCAGGCAGAGATGGTCATAGAGGGGCATGGTCTGATCCTCCGTAGCGATGGTTCGAGGCGTCCGGTGCGGTCCGTCACCCGTGGTGGGGACACCCGCCTTCCCCGTGCTCGTGCCCCGCGCAGGTCATCTCGAAGGCGAACTCGGGCAGCTTGCCGGAGTTGAGGAGGGACAGGTTCTCGCGTACGTTTCCCTCCACACCGCGGAAGACCCGAACGCCCCCGGCCTGGAGCTTGCGGAGGGCCCCCGCCCCGATGCCGCCGACCACCACGGCGTCCACCGGTCTTCCTCCGAGGGCCTGGTCGGGGCGGCACATCCCGTGTTCGTGGTGAGCGTTCTCATTGGTCACGACCTCGGGGTCGCCGCCGGACGCGTCCGTGAGGACGAAACATGGAGCGGATCCGAAGTGTTCGTACACCGGGCTGTCGAGGCCGTTGTCTTCCTGAACGGGGAATGCGATTCTCATGATCCCTCTCCCGGGTCTCGAAATCGATCCGGGCCCATTCGGCCCGGAACCGCGTGCAATATAAGGAGAGGAGCCCCTGCTGTCAAGCGGAGAGAGGCCTGCTGAAAACCGGCAAGGGTCCTGCGGTTCAGAGAACCACCAGGTGGATGTCCAGGGCCCGGACGCTGTGGGTGAGACCGCCGGCGGAGATGAAGTCCACCCCGCTCTCGGCCACGGCGCGGAGGGTCGCCTCGGTGACGTTCCCGCTCGCCTCGAGCTCGACGCCGGGGGACCGGGCGTCCCGGAGCCGGACGCAGTCGGCCATTCGCCCGGGGGGCATGTTGTCCAGCATGATGCGGTCGGGACCGGCCGAGAGGGCCTCATCGAACTCGGCCCTGGACTGGACCTCCACCTCGATCCGGAGGCGGGCCCGATCCGGACGGGAATCCCGGAAGCGAATCGCCCTTCGAACCGCCTCCCGCGGCCCGCCGCAGGCCGCAACGTGGGTGTCCTTGATGAGGATCATGTCGTGGAGCCCGAACCGGTGGTTCCGCCCGCCCCCGGCCAGGACGGCCCGCTTCTCCAGGGCGCGGAGCCCCGGCGTCGTCTTTCGGGTGTCCAGGACCACGGCGCGGGTCCCCCGGACCAGGGAGACGAAACGGTTCGTCCGGGTGGCGATGCCGCTCAACCGCTGGAGAAAGTTCAGGGCCGTGCGCTCGCCCGCGAGGATCGGGGCCAGGGCGCCGGAGAGGCGGCAGATCTCGCGGCCCCGCTCGAGCCGCGCCCCGTCCTCCAGGAGCACCCGCACCTCGAGGCCCGGATCGAGCCGGGCGAACAGGGGCGCGAGGAGGAAGGCGCCGGCGAGGACGCCGGTCTCCTTGCTTCGAACCACGGCCTCCCCTCGCGCCTGTTCATCCAGCACGGCGAGGGAGGTGACGTCGCCTGCGCGTTCCAGGTCCTCCTGGAGGGCCAGGTCGAGCAGGGGGGTGAGGTCGATTTCGGGAAGCGGCAGATCCATGGGGGCCTCTCGAGCGGCTGTGATCCGAGCTCATGGAAAAGAGCATAGGAAAGGGGTCGGGGGTTGTCAAAGCAAAAGGCGCGGGGGCGCCCTGTGTTGAGGCGCCCTGTTGACAAACGGCGGGCGGAACCGTATGGTGGACCTTGTGTGCCCGGCCGCTGCTTCGGGCTGCAGACAACCCCAACGAATCGGGATTCCCATGGCCTTACCCCGCACTCCCCGCGAGTCCCCGGCTGTTCGCCCCTGGATGCTGCTGCTGCTCGTCCTGCCGGCGTTTCTCCTGGCCCTTTTCAAACCGGCTGCGGCCGAGCCGCCCTTTCCCCAGCCCCGAGGCCTGGTCAACGACTTCGCCGAGGTGGTCCCCCTGGAGCAGGAGCGGCGGATCGAGGCCGTGACCGGCGAGCTCCACCGAAAGACCGAGATCCCGGTGGTGGTGGTGACCGTGCCGGACATCGGCGGCGCCGAATACAACGAGTACGCCAACCGCCTCTACGAGTCTTGGGGCATCGGCAAGAAGGGGGAGGACAAGGGGGTCCTCCTGTTCGTGACGGTGAAGGAACGTAAGATGCGGATCGAGGTGGGCTACGGCTCCGAGGGCGTGATTCCGGACGGGCTCGCCGGCGAGATCCGGGACCGGTACATGATCCCCCACCTGAAGAACGACCGCTACGGCGAAGGGCTTCTCATGGGGGCCGCGGCCGTGGCGCAGATCCTGGCGAAAAGCGAGGGCGTGGAGCTCACCGGGCAGATGCCGGCCGCGTCCGGGACCCGCTCCCGCAAGAGCCGGAGCGGGGGGTTCGCCTTCTTCCCCATCATCCTGATCGGACTCTTCGTCCTGCTCTCCTCCAGGAGACGCGGGGGCTCCGGCGCCTGGCTGCTCCTGCCGCTCCTGCTCGCGGGCGGGGGCCGAAGCAGCGGGGGCTTCGGAGGGGGCGGCGGCTTCGGAGGCTTCAGCGGCGGCTTCGGGGGCTTCGGAGGCGGCATGAGCGGCGGGGGCGGCGCCGGCGGCGGGTTCTGAGATACGGCGCCCGGAGCCGGCCAGCAGATCATCGCGGGGCCCAGCCCCGCTGCAGGAATGGGAGGACGTATGGCCAGACATCCCGAGAGACCGGAAGAGATCTTCGAGCCGTTCGTCGAGGAGTTTCGCGACGCGTTCGGGCGGGATCTCGTGAGCATCGCCCTGTACGGAAGCGCGGCCGGGGGGGACTACCGGCCGGGCCGTTCGGACCTGAACTTCCTGATCGTCCTCACCGAGGCCGGCATCGAGGAGCTGGACCGGGCCTTCGACGCGGTCGAACGCTGGCGCAAGCGCCGGGTGGCGGTGCCCCTCTTCGTCACCGAGGCCTACATCCAGGGGTCCCTGGACGCCTTCCCCATCGAGTACCTCGACATGAAGCGGCGACACGTCCACGTCTACGGACGGGACATTCTCGGGAAGCTCTCGTTCAAGCCCGAGCACGTCCGACTCCAGTGTGAGCGGGAGATCAAAGGCAAGCTCCTCCTGCTCCGGAAGGGGTTTTTGGAAACCGGCGGGAGGAAGCGGGGCCTCGAGGCGCTCGTCAAGGAGTCCCTTCCCTCCTTCGTGGCCGTGTTCGAGGGTCTGCTCTTCCTGGAGGGAAAGGAGATCCCCGCGACCAAGGGGGACGTCCTCCGGGCGGGCTGCGAGACCTTCTCCCTGGACGGCCCCCTGTTCGAGGAGCTGCTGGGGGTCCGGGAGGAACGGCTCAAGCCGGACGAGGGCAGGCTGCGGGAGATGGTCAAGCTGTACCTGAAGGAGATCCGCAAGCTGGCCCTGCTGGCCGATTCCTGGGGAGGCTGAGATGACGGGAACCAGGAAAGTCCTGCTGATCGCGGTCGGGATCCTGGTCCTGATCGTGGCGGTGCCCTTCTTCTACCTCAAGGGCACCTACAACGAGCTGGTCACCATGGAGGAGCAGGTCAATGCGGCTTGGGCCCAGGTGGAGAACCAGCTCCAGAGGCGCTACGACCTCATTCCCAACTACGTGGAGACGGTGAAGGGATACGCCGCGCATGAACGGGAGGTGTTCGTCGAGGTCACGGAGGCGCGCTCCAAGGTGGCGGGCGCCGCGGGCAAGGAGGAGCAGATCCAGGCGAACAACCAGCTCACCTCCGCGCTCTCGAGGCTGATGGTCGTGGTGGAGCGGTACCCCCAGCTCAAGGCGAACCAGAACTTCATCCGGCTCCAGGACGAGCTCGCCGGGACGGAGAACCGGATCGCCGTGGAGCGCCGCCGGTACAACGAGGCCGTTCGGGCCTTCAACACGCGGGTCCGGCAGTTCCCCACCAACATGGTGGCGGGCCTGTTCGGGTTCGAGAAGGCGGAGTTCTACGAGGCGCCCGAGGAGGCCATGACCGCCCCGGAGGTCAGGTTTCAGGAGTGACCGGGTCGCCGACGCGGATGGTCCCTCCACGGAGGACCCGGGCGAAGACCCCCTCCCTGGGCATGATGCAGTCCCCGGCCATGTAGTAGATGGCGCAGCGGTTGTGGCACTCCTTGCCGATCTGGGTGATCGCCACCAGCGCCTCCCGGCCGAGCCGGAGCCGCGTCCCCACGGGCACGCCGCGCCAGTCCAGGCCGCGGGTGGCGATGTTCTCCGCAAAATCCCCGAAGGTCACGTCCAGACCCCGGCGCCGAGCCTCCTCGATGCTCTCGGCGGAGAGGAAGCTCACCTGCCGGTGCCAGGCCCCGGCGTGGCCGTCTCCTTCGAGGCCGTGCCCGGGAACCAGCCGGGCCTCCTCCACCACGGTCTTGCGGGTGCCCTTTTTCCTGCTGAGGGCGATGGACTGGATCCACACGGCTCACCTCGCGTTTCCAAGAGGATCGACCCGGTTCGCCGGGCCCAAAATTCCTACCTGTAGAGTATACATTGGGCGCACACGAATCAAGGCGTTTCAAACGCCGTTTCTGCTCGAGGGGGGCGCCGGGTCTTGTAGGCGCCCGCTCCTCTCCCGGGGGGGGAGGGTTTCAGGTTTTCGGAAGGGAGTCCGATCTTTACCGTGAAAGCGCCCCTCGGTGGGCCGGGTGCAGGACGGCGTGGGCCGGGCGTAGGGCGGCATTTTACATGCCGCCGCAAGGCCTGCGACAAGCACGGCGGGGTGTAAAACCCCGCCCTACGAAAACACCGGTTTTCATCCGCGGGGGTGACCGGAAACGGGACGCCGGTCATGAACGTTTGGGCATGAAGCGCCCCGTATAAGTCCGGGCGGAACGAGCCGGCCCGAGACACAGACGGTCGAGGCGGAGGGGGAGAGGCGTAATGGTGAGGCGGTGTGCTCGAACATTTGCGGCTCCGGGGC
>CAYVVQ010000061.1:0-8982 GCA_964454455.1 uncultured Desulfobacterales bacterium
TTCAGATCCGGGTCCTGGGGTTGAGGCTCGAAGTCCTCGACCTCCTTTTCGATGGAGGCCAGCCTGGCCGCTGCCTTGGCCGCCTTGCGCATCGCCTTTTCAGCCTCCATCTCCGCCTTTTCGGCCTCTTTTTCAGCCATCCGGAGCTCATCCCCGCTTTCCGTATGGGGCGAGGCCTCGAGCTTCGCGAGCGTGGACCGCGCCGTCTCCGCCCTCTCTGCTGCCTCGTCTGCGGCCTTTTCCGCCTTGGACGCATTTTGCCGGGCCTCCTCCAGGGTATCCAACACCTCCGCGCGCCTGCCTGCTTCCCCGGACTCCGGTTCTGCATCCAGATCGATGTCTTCCGCCGCCCGAATCAGGACGGTCGTGCTCATCCAGCGCATCAGCTCAGCAGCGGGGCGGTCGAAGAGGGTGATGATCTGATCCGCCCTGAAGCGAAAAGGCAGGAAGACCATGTCGGACCGGGACGAGCATTCGATGACATGCTTCATGTCAGCCGTCTCCGGCACCTCGAGCTCGGCGTCTATGCGCGCGTCACTGATCTGGGAGGCCATCTCTTCGCGCCCCTCATCGGAGCGATGCCTCTCTTCCACGCTCATGACCCTGAGGCATGCATCCTCCCAGGGCTTTGTCTGCTTCATCAGGTAGGCCAGGAGCAAAGACAACCGGCCGGTGGCGTCGTTTTGCCACCAGATGTCGATTATCCTCTGCCGCGGCGGATCCTCGGCCTCCTCGAGGGCCTCGTTCACCTGGCATATGAGGACATTGCATCCAAGGCGGTAAGCGCCTCGCAGAATGCGGATCATGCGTTCCATGCGCGCCCGGTCGGTTTCGGTCTCCGGGCTGTACCAGTTGAGCAGGATGGTGTTCGGCCTCAAAGAACCGATGCCGTGGGATTGGACCAGGATGGATAGCACGGGCGTGGCTTCGGGCGCGCACACGACCTTGTGAAAGGCGGAGAACCCGTGTCCTCGAATATCCTTTTCCAGCTCCTGCTCGGCCTCTTTGTGCCGGCGCAGCCGCAGCCCGTGCGTCCCCTCCATGATGCGGACCACCGTGGTGTAACCGCTGCGGCCTGCGATCCAGTCTGCAATCCGGAGCAGCTGAAGGCGCCGCTCAGAGCCGTTCGAGAGTGCCAGGATGTAAGGCCTCCAGTCCCTGGGGTGATCCGGATGATCCGCCAGTCCCTCCAGGTGCCCTTTGATTTCGTGCATGTGGTAGGATCGCCGGCTGTCGGCCCACCGCACCGGCCCGACGGTTCTCTTGAGGTACTGATATACTGCGAAGATGATGCTGACTGCGATGACCCCCGAGAAGATGTCGATGGCCATCATGGTTCCCAGGCAGGCCAGTGCCCCGCACAGGCTCAGGCGGTAGTGGAAGAACCGGAACCGCGGCCGGAAGGACGGGCTGCCGGCGCTTGCCTCGAAATAGGTGGCATAGTTGAGCAACCCGTAGGAGATGAGAAAGAACATGGAGACCACCGCCGCCACCATGTTCAGATTGCCCATGGCTATGGTGGCAACGGCGATGCCGCCCGAGAGGAGTACGGCACGGCGGGGGTTGGAAGCAGGGCCGTGCCCTTCGGCGAACGGACTGAGAAAGGAAAACACCTTGTCCGCGGCCAGGGACTGAAGGATTCGGGGGGCGCTGAGGTACGAGGCCAGGGCCGATGAGAGCGTGGCCGAGATCACGCCGATGTCGATCAGAAAGCCCCATTGGGACGCCTGCTGCATGGCCTGGGTGTCTGCGCTCAGCCGGTCCAGGGGTAGGGCCCCGGCGAAGAGAACCGCGGCTGAAAAATAGATGACCAGGGAAATGCCCACCGCGGAAAAAGTGCCCAGTGGAATGCTGCGGCCCGGGTCGGCCAGATCGCCCGACATGTTTACGCCCTGGGTGAAACCCGTCACCGCCGGAAAGAAGATGGCAAACAGCATCCAGAAGGGCGGTCCGTCCGCCGGTACGTGCCAGTTGGCGGAAACCGTCGCGGCATCCCATTCCAGGAACGTACCAAGATAGAAGGAAACCAGGGCCGCCGCCAGGAAAGCCATGATCACGTATTGAAACCGTGTGGCCCAGTCCGAACCAAACCAGGCCGGAACGAACAGGCCCGCCACTGCCAGAAGGGCGATCACGCGGGTGGATACCACCGGGTGGCCGGAAAGGGACGCCGCCGCCTCACCGAACCCGATGCAGTAAAAGGCGATGGATACGGCCTGGGCCAGGTAGAGCACAATGCCCAGGGCGCCACCGAACTCCACGCCCAGGGTGCGTGATATCAGGTAGTAGACTCCGCCGCCTTTGACCTTGAGGTTGGTTGCAACCGCTGCAATGGAAATGCTGGTGAGTATGGAAATGGCGTTGGCAATGCCGATGATGATCAAGGTCCGCATCAGACCGGCATTGCCGACAACATAACCCAGCCGCAGGAAGAGGATGATCCCGAGGATGGTCAGAATGGAAGGGGTGAACACCCCGCCGAACGTGCCCAGGCTTCCAGGGCGCGCTTCCCGGTCCATGTATCAGCCTCCTGCTTCAGAAAGGCTTCTCGACATTCACATCCGTCTTCAACCAGGTTCTGCAAAGCGCGTCCCCGTCCCTTGCTCCTTTTCAGGCGGCACGAATATTTCGGGCTCTTCGCCCGCCGGGTCTTTCATATACACAGTGCGTGACGGGAAAGCGAAACTGCTGCCCGCACCCTCCACGATTTCCTTTATCTTCATGGCCAGCCGCTCTTTTATCTCGAGCCATTCCCCCCAGACAATGGTGCGCGTGAAACAATAAAGCATAATGTCGATTGACGAGTCGGAAAACCTGTCGACCCTCACAAATGTAGCCACTTCATGCGGCTTGGCAAATTCATTGTTGTCGAGGACATATGCCTCAATATCATCGCGTATCTTGCGAAGTTGATCAATGGTTGTCCGGTATTCAACGCCGATATGCCAGAAGATCCGGCGGTGCGTCATGGAACTGAAGTTGGTTACCGCCGAATCGGCAAGTCTTGCGTTGGGCACATGTACAGGCGCCTTGTCAAAACGCCTGACAACGGTGGATCGGAACCCGATGTCCTCGACGGTTCCCTCCACAACGCCGTCCACCCGGATCCAGTCACCGATATTGAAGCGCTTTTCCGAGAGGACCAGAAGCCCTGAAATGAGGTTCTTGAACATGTCCTGGGCGCCGAGCGCAACGGCAACACCGAACAGACCGAGGCCGGCAAGTATGGGGCCTATCTTGATGCCCCACACCTCCAGCACAGTGGCCGTGCCCAGAAATATGAATGTAATCTTGATGACTTTGATGAGCCAGGCGCGCATGGCGTCGGAGAAAACCACGGCCACTTTGTTGGAAAGGAAGCTAAGCGGGTCAACAAGGCTGTAGAATCCCCAGAATATAGTGAACACGATCAAGGAGCGGATCAGTTTGATGCCTATCTCTTGGAAGGTCCCTTCCAGATGGAGATACTCGAAGGCAAAAAACAGCCCGATGACCACAGGAATCATCATAATGGGCCGTTTCAGTGCTTCCAGTGCCTTGTCGTCAACCTTCGTTGGTGTTTTTTGCGTGAGGCGTTTGAGACGCTTGATTATGGATAAGGCAAGGAGTCTCCTGAGAACAAGAAACACAATGAAGATAAGCGAGGCGGTCAGCAACCTTCCGATCGGAATGCCGAACAAGCCCACTTGCCATACATTTGTTACAACATCCCAGAAATCCTTGAGCTGTTCGATCATGACGACAACCTGAACATCCACCTGGCCATCTACTGCAGGCGTCTTCGATTAGATGCAGTGCCTGGTTCCTCGGGCACTGCCTGAGGCACTACGCAACGGCCTCTGGTTTCTTTTTGACCGTATCCGGGGGGCGACGCTCGAACACTCTCGTGTTCAGCCATTTGGCGATACGGGGTGCCTGGCCGAACAGGTAGACTCCGATAAAGGCGGTGATCAGGATATATATCCCGCTGAAGATCCGGAGGCGGGGCAAGGCCAGGCTGGCAATAATGGCGGAGAACTCGCCGCGTTGGATCATGGAAAAGGCCGCACGGCAGGAGACCTTGGGGCTCAGCCCGAACAGGCGGCCCCCTGCATAGGCGGTGAGTACCTTGCCGAGGATTCCCAGGGCTATCAAAGAGATCATAAGACCGACGAACGGAACCCCTTCCGTGAAAACGATCGTCGTTCCGAACCAGAAGAAAAAAAAGGGCAGGCAGAGATCGCGGATGGGCAGCAGCAGGTGTTCGATTTCCGGGGCCCGTCCGGTTTCCGAGAGCATCACCCCGGCCATGAAGGCGCCCAGGATTTCGGAGAGCCCCAGGGCCATGGCGAAGCCTGCATATCCGAGGGCCATACCCACCGCCAAAAGGGGCATGAAGTCGTTCTGGATGTGCTTGGCGATGAAGGTGTTGAGCCGTCTAAAGCCGAAGTGCCCCATCAGGATGGCCCCGGTTACCAGAACCAGGATCTTGAAAAACAAAGTGACCATGTACAGGCCGGATATCTCTTCTCCTCCCTGTATGCCGGCGATAAAAGAGACCAGCACGGGGGCCACCAGGTCCTCAAATATGAGCAGGGCGAGTATGAACTCCGCCTCGGGGTTGGCCAGCCGCTTTGTCTCGTCCAGCATCTTTGCGGAAATGGACGAACTGGTGGCATAGGCGATGGATCCGATCATGAAAGCCGAAATCACATCCAGGCCGAAAACCAGGGCCACCACCATGGCCGCACCCAGGTTGAGCATCACGTCGATGAGTCCTGCCGGCCAGATCCGTCTGGAGATGGTGATCATGCGGGCCAGGGGAAACTCCAGACCAAGGATGAAAAAAAGGAGCACGATGCCCACCTCACCGGCCACATGAACGAGCTCGCTCTCATAAGCCAATGAGGTGACCGCGGCTCCGAGAACAATGTAGATCAGTACCGAAGGGAGCCTGAACTTCTGGGAGGCAAAGCTGACTGCGAAAAAGGAACACAGCATCAGCCCGGCCAGTAACAGTAAGGGTAGGTTTTCCACTGGTTACCTTTGATCAGTCTCGGGTTTGACGGGTTCGCAAAAACCCGCTCACCCGCCGCTGGAAACGCCATAACCTACAGATATTTCTATGGCAGATCTCAAGGTTCAGGGCTTTTTCTGCGAACAGCCGGCCTTGCAAAGCCTGTCCACCTTTTTGGTCTGTTCCCGCTCGCCTATGATCATCAGGGTATCACCCGGAAGAATCATTTCGTTGATATCCGGGCTGCCTATCATCTCGTCGCCTCTCTGGATGCCGATAATGGTGGCTCCTGTCCGGGTCCTGATGCGGGCATCGATGATCTTCTTGTGGGCCAGTTCGCTGTCGGGAGAGACCTTGATCCATTCTATCCGGACCCGCTTCAAAAAGAGTTCAAGGCGATCGTCGGCCACCGGCTGGTAATCGATTCCCAGGAGAATGGTCCCGAACTGACGGGCCTCTTCATCACTCAACTTGATGGCGAAATCCGGCTCATCGTCATCCTGTTCGCAGAAATGATAAATCTCCCGGTAGCCGCTCTGAAGCAGGATCACCACCACGTGGTCTCCGTCATCCGTGGTGAAGGAGTAACGCTTCCCGACTCCGGGCAGGTCCCCGGTCTTGATTTTCATGTAGGCCTCCACGAAAAATGGGTTCTTGAAAGACGGTTGCCGGCCGGGTTGGGTACGATTCTACCGGAAAGCATGGCTATAGATTGACGGATTTGAAAAAACCTGCTCTCCCGCCGCGGGTAGCGCTATAACCTGTTGAAATGCCAAAGGCGGATCTCAAGGCTTCGGGCTTTTTACAGCGCCATCATAGATTCTCTTTGCGTGGTTGTCGAGTGTCTTTCGAGGCAGGAGTCCTTCATCCCGCTTCCCGTGAAAAGGCCCCTCGCTGGTCCGGGCGGAGGGCGGCATTTCCTATGCCGCCGCAAGGCTTGCGACAAGCACGGCGGGGTGGTAAACCCCGCCCGACGAAAACACCGGTTTTCATCAGCGGGGGGAGCATCTTCTCGGCCTGCCGCAGGCCCTCGGGCGGGGCGGCCGGTTGAACCAGGGCGGGCGTCCTCCCGGGTTTGGGGGATCGTTCCTCCGAAAATGGGGGTTTCCACCCATGTCGCGGGCTCCCGGATTGCTGTATCCTGAGTTGGATGGGACGGGAGGACAGGTCCAAGCGATTCCGGAGGAAGGATGTGTCTTGCTTTGGGAGGGAACCGATGCATACCAGGGAGCTTCTGCCCGACCTGGCCCGGGTGGAGAAAGCCGTACACGAGGTCGGCTCGGCCGATGTGCCCCGGCCGGGCCGGACCGACGGGTACACGGTGAACCCCGGCCTGGAGCTGGTCCGGGTGTGCTGGAAGGGGCTGCCGGCCCTGACGGGTCCGGATGCGGTCCCCGAGGAGGGAGAGGAGTTCGTGCTGGTCTTCCGCCGTCCAGGGACGGGGGAGGTGATCTCCCTGACGGCTGCGGACGGGGACCTCCTGGCCTTGAAGATCGTGGTCGAGGGCATCTCGAGGAAGGACGCCGCCGATCAGGGCGGGGTGCCCGTGTCCCGGGTGGACGCGGTCCTGGATCTGGCCGCGCGAAAAGGGCTCCTCCTGGCGCCGGCCTCGAGGATCCGGCGGCAGGCCTCCGCCTCCCGCGCCCGCGACGAGGTGGATGAATCCTTCCTCTCGGCACGCGTGTTCACCCTCCAGTGGCACATCACCCAGGCCTGCGATCTTCACTGCAAGCACTGCTACGACCGGAGCCCCAGGGGGGAGCTCGCCCTTCCGGAGGCCCTGGGCGTTCTGGAGGATTTGTACGGATTCTGCCGGGACCGAAACGTCCAGGGGCAGGTCTCCTTCACCGGGGGGAACCCGCTCCTGTACCCGCAGTTCGAAGAGCTCTACCGGGCGGCGTCGGGCCTGGGGTTCGCCCTGGCCATCCTCGGAAACCCGGCGTCGCGCCAGCGGATGGAGGGGATCGTCGCCGTCGAGAAGCCCGTCTGCTACCAGGTCAGCCTCGAAGGCCTGCGGGAGCACAATGACGAGATCCGGGGACGGGGACACTATGATCGGACCCTGGCGTTCCTGGATCTGCTCCGGGACCTCGGGGTCTACGCCATGGTGATGCTCACCCTCACGGAAGAGAACCTGGACCAGGTGATTCCCCTGGCCGGGGAGCTGCGCCACAGGGCCGATTCTTTCACCTTCAACCGCCTGAGCATGGTCGGGGAGGGCGCGAACCTGAGGCTGCCGTCCAAGGAGAGGTTCGTCGCCTTTCTGAACGAATACCTGGAGGCTGCCAAGGACAACCCCGTGATCGGCTTGAAGGAGAGCCTGCTGAACATCGCCCTTCGGGAGCGGGGCGAGAGGATCTTCGGGGGGTGTGCGGGCCACGGCTGCGGCGCGGCCTTCAACTTCATCAGTGTTCTTCCGGAGGGAGAGGCCCATGCCTGCCGGAAGTTCCCGTCTCCCATTGGAAACGTGCTCGAGCAGGGGATCGCAGGGGCCTACGATTCGCCCGCCGCGGAAAAGTACAGGGCTGGAAGCCGGGCCTGCCGCTCGTGCTCCATCCGGCCTGTCTGTGGGGGCTGCCTGGCGGTTTCCCACGGTCTCGGCCTCGACATCTTCGAGGAGCGCGATCCCTTCTGTTTCATGCCTTGATGCGTCGAATGGCCTGCAGGATGGGTTCACTGTCGCTGCTCTTGCTGTGAGGTCGGTCCCCGCCTTCCCCCTTTCCTTTTCGCAAGAAGCGTGTCTTGATAACCATGCAGCGTAAGCCGTTTCCCGTTGCGGGGAAGCCGAGGCTTCCGGAGAGGCTCGGATGAAGATCGACACCTTTGCCCTGGAGAGGTTCTTTGCGAAGCACGAGTTTTCGGCCCGATACCTCCTGTCCAGCTCGGACTGCGAAACGCTTTCCATGTCGGAGCTGTTGGACATGGCGGATGCGGAGACGAGGAACCTGTGGGACCGCCTGAAGCTCGGTTACACCGAGACGCCCGGTCACCCGGCGCTGCGGGAGGCAATCGCCGACCTCTACGAGGACGTGGACCGCGACGAGGTGCTCGTGGTGGTGCCGGAGGAGGGCATCTTCCTTCTCATGCAGGCGCTCCTCGAGCCGGGCGACCACGTGGTCTGCACCTTCCCGGGGTACCAGTCGCTCTACGAGGTGGCGCGCTCCATCGGTTGCGAGCTGTCCCGGTGGGTGCCGGACGAAGAGGCGGGATGGCGCTTCGATGTCCGGGATCTGGCTTTCCTCCTTCGGGAGAACACCAGGCTGGTGGTGGTCAACTTTCCCCACAACCCCACGGGGGGGCTCCCGGACCGGGAGACCCACGCCTCCCTCGTGGAGCTCGCGCACCGGCGGGGGATCCGGCTCTTCTCCGACGAGATGTACCGGTTCCTGGAGCCCGATCCCGCCTCGACGCTCCCCTCGGCCTGCGAGACGGACCCCCGATCCGTCACGCTCGGCGGCCTGTCCAAGTCCTTCGGCCTTCCCGGGTTGAGGATCGGCTGGGTCGCCACCCGGGATCGAGAGCTCCTCGACAGGATGAGCCGGCTCAAGGACTACACGACCATCTGCAGCAGCGCACCCAGCGAGATCCTCGCCCTGGCGGCCCTCCGCAGCCGGGATCGGATCCTCCGGGCTCAGCGGGCGCGGGTCCGGGGGAACCTCCGGCTGCTGGAGCGCTTCTTCGAGTCCCACCGCCGCCGTTTTCGGTGGAACCGCCCGCGGGGCGGCTCCGTCTGCTTTCCCCGGATGGAGGGGGTCGAGGACACCCACCGGTTTTGTGAGACCCTCGTGGAGGAGACAGGCGTCATGCTGGCGCCGTCGCGCATGTTCCACTTCGGCGACCGGCACGTGCGCTTCGGCTTCGGACGGGACGACCTTGCGGAAGGGCTGGAGCGTCTGTCCTCCTGCCTGGATCGGCTCGCCGGGTCCTAGCCGTTCCCTCAGCGGGCCGTCCCCAGCACGTCCCGGGCCAGCAGCCGCTTCCGGGTC
>CAYVVQ010000061.1:9082-25346 GCA_964454455.1 uncultured Desulfobacterales bacterium
GTTCCCTCAGCGGGCCGTCCCCAGCACGTCCCGGGCCAGCAGCCGCTTCCGGGTCGAAGCACCTTCGGCAATGCCTTCCTCCTCGTCGGGTTCCAGCCTGACGTGTTGGTCGTAGAACGGGGCACCGTTTCCCAGGTCGGTCACGCCGTCCGCGATCAGCCGGTTCGCGCCGCCGCCCAGCTTCATCCAGTCCCCTCTCCGATAGATGACGACCCCGTACGCGAGTCCCTCGACCGCCTCTACCCGGACCCTCATGGCGTCGAGGGGGGAGACGAGCCGGGCCGTGCCCTCCCGACCCGGAGGATGGTCCCGCAGCGTGGCCGGCGAGACCCAGACCCTTGGCGGCGAATGCTGCTCCTCGGGGAGGATCTGGGAGTGGACGGCCCGTCCCCGGATCAGCGTCAGGAGATGCAGGGGATAGCCAGCCGGGCGCTCCGGCTCCTCGTGCAGCTGAAGCGGTGGGTGATACAGCCCGTCGGAGTGGGCGAACCTCAACCCTTCGTAGGGGACGTCCGGCCTCTGGGCCCGGACGCTTCCGAGCTCGCGGAGGGCTTCGAGGGAGGTTCGAAGTCGCGGCGTGTCCAGGGAGGCGCGGAAGGCCTCCTCCACCGAGGGCATGTGGATCGGGGGCGAGAGACGCTCGCCCAGCTCGGACACGATCCGGTAGTCGTCCCGCGCCTCCCCGGGAGGCGGAAGAACGGGCCGGGCGAGCTGCACGTGGGGGTGGAGGTAGCTGCCCACCAGATCCTCCTGCTCGAGCATCAGGGTGGACGGGAGGACGAGGTCGGCGCGATCGGCCGTGTCCGTCATGAAGGCGTCCACCACCACCTTGAAAGGGACGGACTCGAAGGCCTCGACGGTCCGGCGGATGTCGGGAGCCTGATTGACGATGTTGCTCCCGTTCACCCACAGCATCCGGATGCCGGGGTCCACGGCCTCCCGGATCTCCCGTCCGATGCGGGGGAGCAGGAACGACCTCCTGGTCCGGTCGCCCGGGACCTTGGTCCAGTCGAGGTTGAGGTTGGCGAAGGAGTGGAGGTGAAAGTGGCTTCCCCCGCCGCTTCGTCCCACGTTCCCCGAGAGCATGGCCAGGGCGTTGATGAACCGGGCGTTCTCGCCCCCGCGACGGTATCGCTGGAGACCCGCTCCCATGAGGGTGGCCGTGGGCTCGTCCTGAGAGTACCACCGGAGAAGCTTGTCCACATCCTCGCGCGACGCGCCGCAGCGGGCGATCAGGGCCTCCATCGGCCGGGAGAGGATCATCTCCCGAAAGGCCTCCCAGTCGCGGGTGGCGCGGATCACGTGATCCGGGGGGCGGTGTCGTTCCAGGAGGAGACGGATTGCGGCGGCCGACAGAAACCGGTCGGTACCGGGGAGAATGCGGATCCGGGCGTCCGAGAAGGGGCCGTTTCCGTCTCCTCCCGGGGAGACGGTCAGCACCCGGGTGCCCCGCTTCCTGGCCCGTCGCACCAGGGCCGCCGTGTGGATCGAGCTTCGGGAGAGGTCCTTGCCCCAGTTGACGATCCGCCCGGCGTGAAGCAGGTTCTCGGGCTGGGGGTTCTCGCGGGAGCCGAAATCGTTCACGCAGGCGATGAAACCGGCCGCGTCACAGAGCGCTCCCCGCACGCGACTCGTGCCCATATGTGCGAAGAAGAGGCCCACGCCCCTTTTCAACACGCCCTTGGCGCCGTCGCTGGGCAGGTGAAGGATCGCCGCTGGGTCCCCGCGCAGCTCCTGGATCCTCTCCGCGCAGAGATCCAGGGCACGGTCCCAGGAGATCGTCTCCCAGCCGCTGCGTGTTCGAAGCCTGGGATGCAGGACGCGATCGGGGTGGCCGAGACGGGCCAGGTGATTCTTGATCTTGGCGCAGGTGAATCCCTGCGTGAAGGGGTGGTCCGGGTTTCCCCGAATGCGCAGAGCCCCGTTGCGGTCCCTGTCCACCAGAAGCGAGCAGGCATCCGGGCAGTCCATGGTGCAGGCGGTTCTTCCAGGCGCGGTCATGACGGTTCTCTCCGGGAAACAGGGTCGGCGAATGGGCGCCTTCTCGGGAAGGCGGATCCCGGGACCCCGTACAGCGAGTTCCCTTCCAACCTAGCAAAGGAGGATGCGCACGGCCACAGGAAATGCAGAGGCGGCGGCCGCTGAGGCCGGGTGTACGACGCGGTCCAGGTTCTGGCCGAGGCGGTCGTGGACGCCGCCTCGGGCGAGGTCAGGCGCCTGTCTCCATCTGGCGGACCAGCTCCAGGATCACGGTCTCGGCGAGCTCCAGGGGGACCCGGCTCGAGTTGACGACCAGGTGGTACAGGGTGGGGTCCTCCGGTCGTTTGGGGCCCAGGCCTTTCAGAAAGCTCTCGCTCCGTCTCTGGCGGGCGTGAATGGCCCGGGCGGCGTCCTCCCGCTCCATCTTCCAGAGCTCCTGGATGAAGTCCACGCGCTCCTCGAACTCCGCCACCAGGTAAAGCTTGAGGGTTCCGGGGTCGTCCGGGAGGATGTACTGCCCGCCCCGGCCGAGAATGACGACGTTTCCCTCCGCCGCCATGGACGGCAGGAGCCGCTTGAGAAACTCGATGTAGCGCTTCTCGTCGAAGTCGCTTCGCGACTCGCCGACGTGACGTTCCACGAAATCGCTGCTGACCAGAAACCGGGTGAGACGGTTCACCCAGCCCCCCGCCTCCTTCTCCACGCCCTCAACCCACGCCGGGGAGACCTCGGCCTCCCTGGCCATGCGGTTGACGATGGACCGGCTCACGAACTTGTAGTCCAGCCTCTTCGCCAGGGTCTGCCCGAGTGTGAACCCGCCCGCACCGAACTGCCGGGAAATGTGGATGACCGCCATGCCTTCTCCTTGGTGCGATCCGTTCCTCTCCACCCTTCGCGTGCCCGCACGGACGCGGGGAGAAGCCCGGCTTGCCGGGCACCGTCCTCCGGTCCGGGCGATCTCATTGGGAGAGCGTCCCCCAGGGTCGGCGTGCTCGTCAAGGGAAAACGGGGGTACGGCCGGGCCGCCGGGGGTCAGGCCGCGGCCGTTTCCTCGGGCTCTCCCTTGAGAACCGACTTCTTCAGGATCGCCTTCTGGTAGGCTCCGATGATGTCGCGGCGGGTGAGCACCCCCACCAGCAGGGCCGAGTCGTCCGAAGCCACGACGGGCAGGAGGGAGAAATCCTCCACGGTGATCTTGCCGAGGGCGTCGTACAGGTTGTCGTCAGGCGTCACCGTGACGACCTCGGGCGTGGCGAGCTCCTTGGCCACCACCAGGTCGCTGAGGTTCTGGTCGAAGGCCAGCTCGCGGTAATCCAGGAGGGAAAGGATCCCGGTGAGACTCCCCTGCTCGTTGACCACGGGAAAGGTGTTGTACTTGCTCCGGGTCAGCCGTTCCGTCAGGCGGCCGAGGGGGAGGTTCTCGGGCACGGCCTCCACCCCCGGGTTCATGACGTCCCCCACCCGGATGGACTTGAGGACGTTCACCTCCTTGCCCTCGTAGATGTTGATCCCGCGGCGCGCGAGCTTGAGGGTGTAGATGGATTCCTCGAGGAGCTGCCTCGCCCCGAGGGAGCTCATGATGCAGGCGATCATCAGGGGCAGGATGATTTTGTAGTCCCCGGTGAGCTCGAAGAGGATCAGGATGGCGCTCATGGGGGCGTGGGTCGTTCCGCTCACCACGGCGCCCATGCCCACGAGGCTGTAAGCGCCCGGCGATGCGGTGATCCCGGGGAAGAGGGCGTGGCAGGCCGTGCCGAACACCCCGCCGGCCATGGCGCCGATGAACAGGGAAGGGGCGAAGATGCCCCCCGACCCCCCGGAGCCCAGGGTGATGGACGTGGCCACCAGCTTGAAGGCGACCAGTCCCATCATCAGCTGCCAGGAGAGGTTCTCCAGGAGCGCCAGGTCGATGGATCCGTACCCCACGCCGAGAACGTGGGGAAAGGGGATCGCGATGATTCCCAGCAGAAGGCCCCCCAGGCCGGCCTTGAGGTAGGGAGGAAACTGCAGGGCCTCGAACCCGTCCTCGGCGCGGTAGAGAATCCGCGTGAAACCCACGGCCACGAAGGCGCAGGCCAGCCCCAGGATCATGTACATGGGAAGCTCCCACGCGGAGATGAGCTTGTACTCCGGTACGATGAAGGCCGGGGCGTTTCCCAGGAAGTGACGGCTCACCGCGGTGGCCACCACGGCGGAGATCACGATGGGGCTGAAGGTGGCCAGGCCGAAGTCGCCGAGGACGATCTCCAGGGCGAACATGCTGCCTGCAATGGGCGCGTTGAAGGTGGCGGCGATCCCCGCGGCCGCCCCGCAGCCGACCAGGGTGCGGATCCTGTCGGCCGAGACGCGAAGGACCTGACCGAGGGTCGAGCCGATGGCCGATCCGATCTGGACGATGGGGCCTTCCCGTCCCACCGACCCCCCGGTCCCGATGCAGACGGCCGAAACCAGGGACTTGATCAGGACCACCCGCTTTCGGATCATGCCGCTCCGCAGGGCCACCGACTCCATGACCTCGGGCACGCCGTGCCCCTTGGCCTCGTTGGCCAGGAAGTAGACGATGGGGCCCACCACGAGCCCCCCCACCGTGGGAACCGCCAGGCGGAGATACCAGGGGGTGGCCAGGACGAGGTCCAGCAGATCCTCGCCGGCCCCGAACGACAGCTCCTGGAAGAACTCGATCAGGTAGCGGAAGCCCACCGCCCCATAGCCGCCGAGCAGCCCCACGAGAATGGCAAGCAGGGTCATGGTGGTATGTTCGTTGGTCCGAAGACGCCCGAGGGCCCGGACCTTTTGGCGGAGACTGGACTGCTGCATAGCGGACAACCTCACCCCTCCTATCACGACAAGCATGGAAGGGTCAAGAAAAGGATTGAAATGACTCCGGAATATTACTTCCGCTTGCGCTTGGTGCGCTTGGAACGGTCCGGCTTCCGGTAGCGGGTTCCCAGGGCGATCGCAAGGCCCACGGCGAAGCCGCCCAGATGGGCGAACCAGGCCACTCCGCCGGCCCCGCCCCGGCTGGAGAGACCCGCGAGGAGCTGGACCGCCACCCAGGCCCCCAGAAAGACCACAACAGGGATCCGGACCACCTGGAAGAAGACGAACCAGAAGACCAGGGTCTTGATGCGGGCGGTGGGGAAAAAGACCAGGTAGGCGGCCATCACGGCGGAGACCGCCCCGCTGGCCCCCACCACGGGGATGTTCGAGGCGGGGTGGGAGGCCGCCTCGGTGAGGGAGGCCGCGACGCCGCATCCGAGGAAGAAGAGGGTGTAGCGCAGGTGCCCGAACCTCGCCTCCACGCTGTTTCCGAACACCCAGAGGAAGAGCATGTTGACGATCAGGTGGACCCACCCCCCGTGGAGGAACAGGCCCGTGATCAGGGTGAGGGGCAGGGGAACCAGGGCGGACGGGCCGGTGTCGGTGAGGTGGACGATCTCGCGGGGAATGCAGCCCAGCCGGAGGTAGAACTGCTCCGCCTCCAGCGGGGGGAGGGTCAGCTGATAGAGAAAGACGGCGATGTTGACCAGGAGGAGAAGGACGGTCACCACCGGCGTTCCGGTCCGTGGCGCGTCGTCTGCAAGGGGGATCATCGGGGCCTCCGTTCCCGGCGGCTTGACGCCCGATGCCGACGGAGGTAGGGTCGGCCCCGGACGAACCGGCACCAGGATGTATACCCAAGGCCGGGTGAGGACACAAGGAATTTGCCGGGAACGGATGTCCCGCCGGACGGGCGGGACGATGCGGAGGAGCGTGTGCCGGGGTATCGAGGCCATGTGGCGGGCGGGGCCGTCCTCTGGGGAGGGTGCCTGGCCGGCGGGATCTGGCTGGGGCTCGTTCAGCCGCGGCCGGAGACGATCCTGGTCCTGGGGGTGGCGGCCCTCATGGGGGCCCTGTTTCCGGACACGGACACCGACTCCAAGGGGCAGAATCTGTTCTTCCTGATCCTGGTGCTCCTGGATCTCGCCTTCATGATCAAGGGCATGTTCCGCTGGGCCGCCGTTCTCGGCTTCTGCGCCATGCTGCCGGCCCTGGGCCGGCACCGGGGCTGGACCCACACCTGGTGGGCCATGCTGCTGGTACCCCTGCCCATCATCCTCCTTCCCGTGCTCTTCTACGACCAGTCCGTGGAGCGGCTCCTCCCGTTCTACCTGTCCGCCGTGATCGGGTACCTCTCCCACCTGGTCCTGGACAGGGTGTTCTGAAGGGGGTATGATCCATGGCCGCAGACGAGGAGTCCGTGGGAAAGGGGAGCCCGTCCATGTTCGAGTGTGAGCCGGAGATCATCGCGCATCGGGAGGTCGCGCCGGGGACCCGTTTGATGGTCTTGAGGGACCCCTCCGTCGCGGAACGAGCCCGGCCCGGTCAGTTCGTGATGCTGCGTGTCGCCGCCGGCCTGGACCCTCTGCTCCGGCGCCCCTTCTCCATCTGCGGCCGCATCGGAGACGATGCCTTCGGCCTGCTTTACCGCGTCGTGGGGAGGGGGACGGCCCTCATGGCGGAGCGGCGGATCGGCGAAAGGGTGCCAATCCTCGGTCCCCTGGGAAACGGCTTCCCCGGGGAGCGTTCCTCCAGGCCCTCGGTTCTTGCGGGCGGGGGCGTGGGCGTGGCCCCGCTGCTCTTCCTGGCCCAGGATCTGCTCGTGCAGGAGGAGCGCCGAGTCTCCTTCCTCGCGGGGTTTTCCGGGAAGGAAGCGCTGCTTCTGCCGCGGGACGTGCTCCAGGTCGACCTGGAGGCTGAGATCGCCACGGACGACGGGACGCTGGGGCACGCAGGTCCGGTCACGGACCTCCTGGCCTCCCGCCTGGCGGCCCTCACCGGCCCGGAAGAGGCGCCTGCGGTTTTCGCCTGCGGGCCGCCGGCCATGCTGGAGCGGGTGGCGGCGCTCGCCCGGGCGGCGGGTGCTCCCTGCCTGGTCTCCCTGGAGGCGGCCATGGCCTGCGGGGTGGGCGCCTGTCTCGGCTGCACCGTGCCCGCGGCCACACAGGAGGGGAGGAGTTACCTCCGGGTCTGCACGGAAGGTCCGGTGGTTGCGGCGGAGACCGTGGACTGGGAACGGATGGGTGCTGGCCGGCCGTCGACCCCCGAACCCGGAAGGCGGGCGGATCATGTGTGACATGGAACCCGATCTCAGCGTTCGCGTCGGGCCCCTGCGGCTCAAGAACCCGGTCCTGGCAGCCTCCGGCACCTTCGGGTACGGCGGGGAGTACCAGCCCCTGTTCGACCCGTCTCTGCTGGGGGGGATCGTGGTCAAGGGGCTCTCCCTGCATCCGCGGGCGGGAAACCCGCCGCCGCGCATCGTGGAGACTCCGTGCGGCATGCTGAACGCCATCGGGCTCGCCAACATCGGGGTGGAGCGGTTCCTCGAGGAGAAGCTTCCCCCGCTCCGGAGCCTGGACACGGCGGTCGTGGCGAACATTTACGGCCACAGCGTGGAGGAGTACGGCGAGGTGGCCGGCGCGCTGCGCGGGGTGGAGGGCATCGACGCCCTCGAGGTGAACATCTCCTGCCCCAACGTCAAGCAGGGGGGCATGGCCTTCTGCACGGACCCCGTCCTGTCGGCGAGGGTCACGGAGACCGTGCTGGCGAGGTCGGACAAGCCGGTCATCGTCAAGCTCTCGCCCAACGTGACGGACATTCGGGAGCCGGCCGTCGCCGTGGAGAAGGCCGGGGCCCACGCCCTCTCCCTCATCAACACCCTCACCGGCATGGTGGTGGACGTGGAGACCCGGCGGCCCGTGCTGGCCAACGTCAAGGGAGGGCTGTCCGGCCCGGCCATACGGCCCGTGGCCGTGCGCATGGTGTATGAGGTGGTGGAGGCCGTGGGCATCCCCGTGATCGGGGTGGGAGGAATCACCACCGGGAGGGACGCCCTCGAGTTCCTGATCACCGGCGCGAGGGCCGTGGAGGTGGGAACGGCCGGGTTCGCGGACCCACTCGCGACCCTGAAGATCCTGGACGATCTTCGCGGGTTCTGCCGGAGCCGGGGAATCGAGCGGCTGGAGACGGTGATCGGGAGCCTGAGAACGGGCGGCTGATCTCGGGCCGCAGCCGTGCTGGGGAGGTCTAGCGGCGGTACATGGCCTCGATGAGATCGCCGAACGCCTCGTTGACGTACTTGCGCTTGACCTTCATGGTGGGGGTGACCTCGCCGTCCTCCTCGTAGAGCTTCTTGGGCAGGATGGTGAACTTCTTGACCTGCTCGACCCGGGCCAGGGTCTCGTTCACCTTGTCCACCTCTCCCTGAATGAGGCGGACGATCTCGGGATCCATGGTGAGGTCCTTGTAGGTGGAGAACTGGACCTTGTGGTCCTGGGCGTACTTGACCACGTTGTCCTCGTCGATCATGATCAGCGCCGAGATGAACTTCCGGCGGTCCCCGATGATGACGGCGTCGTTGATGTACGGGCTGAACTTGAGCTTGTTCTCGATGAACTGGGGCGTGATGTTCTTGCCGCCGGCCGTGACGATGATGTCCTTTTTCCGGTCCGTGATCCGCAGGTACCCGTCCTCGTCGATCTCCCCCACGTCTCCGGAGTGGAGCCACCCGTCCTTCAAGGTCTCCTGCGTGGCCTTTTCGTCCCGGTAGTACCCCTTGAAGACGCTGGGCGAGCAGACCAGGATCTCCCCGTCCTCGGCGATGCGGATCTTCGTCCCGGTGAGGGGCGGACCCACCGTGCCGAACTTTACGCGGTCCACGCGGGAGACGCAGGTCACCCCGGTCCCCTCTGTTTGACCGTACCCCTCGATCAAGTTGACCCCGATGGACTGGAAGAAGTGGAGCACGTCCGGCGAGATCGGGGCCGCCCCGCTGTAGGCGATCCGCATCCGGTCGAAGCCGAGGCGCTCCTTGAGCTTTCGAAAGACCGCCAGGTGGGCCAGGTGATAGGCCAGTTCCAGGGTGCGGGGGACCGGCTTGAAGTCCATGCGGAGGGAGGCTCGCTTCTTGCCGATTCCGAGGGCGAGGCCGAACACGATCCGCTTGAACCAGGTGGCGTCCGACATGCGGATCATGACCGCCGACAGGTACTTCTCCCAGATCCTCGGGACGGCATACCCCACGGTCGGGCTGACCTCGACCATGTTGTCGGTGACGGTGTCCGGGCTCTCGATGAAGTTCACCACGTAGCCGTAGGTGATGTGGGCGAAGACGGAGAAGATCCGTTCGAAGATGTGGCAGAGGGGCAGGAAGGAGAGCACCTCGTCCGTGTCGTACATGGGGTTGTCCGTGGTGATGGCGCGCCCCATCCAGGTGACGTTGGTGTGGGTCAGCATGGCCCCCTTCGGAGGGCCGGTGGTTCCCGAAGTGTAGATGAGAACGGCCAGGTCCTCCGGGACGATCCCCTCGATCCTCTCCTCGAAAAGCCCGGGGGAGCGCTCCACAGCCTCCGCGCCCGCCGCCAGGAGCTCGTCGAAGGTCATGACCATGGGGTCGGAGAAGTTCCGGAGCCCCTCGAGGTCCCAGACGATCACCTGCTTCAGGTTGGGCACCCGGTCCCGGAACTGGAGCCACTTGTCCAGCTGCTCCTCGTTCTCCACGAAGAAGAACTTGCTCTCGGAGTGGTCGATGACGTACTCCACCTGGGGCCAGGCATTCGTGGCGTAGACCCCCACCGCAACGCCGCCGACGCACTGGACCCCCATGTCGATGATGGCCCACTCCGGGCAGTTGTCCCCGATGATGGAGACGCAGTCCCCCTTCTCGAGCCCCATGGAGACGAGGGCCGAGCCGACGCAGCGGGCCCTGCGGTAGTACTCGTTCCAGGAGATGTCGTGCCAGAGGCCGTACTCCTTCCGGCGCATGGCCGTCCGGTCGCCCTGCTTCCGGGCGGTCTCCCTGAACAGGGCGGGTGCGGTTTCCTTCTGCTCCATACTGAAACTTCCGTGGTTCGTTCGTTACAGGGGACGTAGTTGCATAATTCGATAACTCATTGATTCAAATCGACTGCCGTCGGCACTTCCGAACCCGGGAAATGAACCGGGACTTGAGTTATCGAATTATGCAACTACGTCCCCTGGTTTTACCGCCAGCGCTTTTTGCGCTTCCAGCGCTGGTACCCCTTGGCCGACTCCTCGCTGCGGATGCCCATGTAGAACTCCTGGACGTCCTCGTCGTTCATGAGCTCCCGTGAAGAGCCCTTCATCACGAAGCGGCCGTTCTCCAGGATCAGCCCGAAGGACGAGATGGAGAGGGCCATCCGGGCGTTCTGCTCCACGAGCAGGATGGTGACCCCCTCGTCGTTGATGGTTCGAATGATCTGGAAGATCTCCTTGACCAGCAGGGGGCTCAGCCCCAGGCTGGGCTCATCCAGCAGGAGCAGCTTCGGGCTGCCCATGAGGGCGCGGCCGATGGCGAGCATCTGCTGCTCGCCGCCGGAGAGCGTTCCGGCCCACTGGTGCTCCCGGCTCTTGAGGACCGGGAACTGGTCGTAGATCCGCTCGAAGTCCTCCTTCACCCGGATCCAGTCCTTCCGGGCGTAGGCGCCCATGAGGAGGTTCTCGTGAGTGGTCAGCTCCTCGAACACCTCGCGGCCCTCCGGCACGAAGGAGATGCCCATCCGAACGATGTCCTCGGTCTCCTTCCCGTCGATGCGCCGGCCCTGAAACTCGATGGTTCCCTTGTCGGGCTGGTCCTCGATGAGGCCCATGACCGTCTTGAGGACCGTGGATTTGCCCGCCCCGTTGTTTCCCAGGATCGTGGTGATGGTCCCTTCCTCCACCGACAGGGAGACGCCGCGGAGCGCGTAGATCAGGTCGTAGTAGGTCTCGATGTTCTTGATCTCGAGAAGCATGCCGGTTCGCCTTGTCCCGGGGGCAGGGTGGTCCGGTCCCGCCGGGAGAGCGCTACGCGCTGAGCGGCCCTTCCCGGCCGACAGCGGAGTCGTCGTCTTCTCCGAGGTAGGCCTTGAGCACCTCGGGATGGTTCTGGACCCCCTCCGGGTCGCCCTCGGCGATGATGCTCCCGAAGTTGAGGACCAGGATGCGATCCGAGATGTCCATGACCATCTTCATGTCGTGCTCGATGAGCATGATGGTCACGCCCAGCTCGTCCTGGATGTCCTTGACCCAGAAGATCATGTCCTGCTTTTCCTCGGAGTTCATTCCCGCGCAGGGCTCGTCGAGAAGAAGGAGCTCGGGCTCGAGGGCGAGCGCCCGGCCCAGCTCCACCTGCTTCTGGGTGCCGTAGGGGAGCCCCCCCACGAGCTTGTTGCGCACGGACTGAAGATCCAGGAGGTCGATGATCTCCTCGACCCTCCGCCGGTGGGCGATCTCCTCCCTCCCGGCAAAGGAGCGTCTTCCCCACATCAACGCGGCCCGGAGCAGCCCGGTGCGGACGTGGTTGTGCCGTCCCAGCATCAGGTTTTCCATGGTGTTCATGTGGCTGAACAGCTCGATGTTCTGGAAGGTGCGGGCAATCCCCATGCGGGCGGTCTGGTCCGGCCGGCGACCCTGGATCTCCCGGTCCCGGAAGAGAATGCGGCCCCGGTTCGGCTTGTAGATGCCGTTGATGCAGTTGAAGAGCGTGGTCTTCCCGGCGCCGTTCGGGCCGATGATGGCGAAGATCGAGCCCTTTTCCACCTCCAGGTGGATCTCCCGAAGGGCCTCCAGCCCGCCGAAGGAGATGGACAGGTTTTCAATCCTGAGGAATGTCAACGGCCGCGCTCCGTTTGCGGGAACAAGCGTGCGAAGAAAGAAGGGGCGGCGGGGCGTTACCGCTCCCGCCGCCTCGAAGCGATCTCACGGATACTCGATGTAGGTCCAGTCTGTCAACTTCTTGGACGCGCCGCCTTCCAGGCACTGGATCAGGTAGGTCTCCTTGACCCCCTGGCGGCAGCCGTAGGGGTCTTCGGGATCCAGGGGCTTGTAGTTGACCTCTCCGGAGATGCCCTGGAAGCCCCGCATACTCTCCAGCTCGGCCACCAGCTTCTCCCGGGTGAGATCCCGGCCGCTCCGCTTGATGGCCTCCACCAGCGGCTCGGCGAACAGGATGCCCGCGTAGTAGAAGAGGCCCCAGCGCTCGTCCTTGGCGGCGAACTCGCCGTAGGCCTCCTCGCGGTACTTCTTCATCAGCGGGGAGTCGGAGTCGGGCAGCTCCCCGAAGGTGGCCGCGATCACGCCCTCCCAGAGCCCCTTGCTGATGTGCATCATCAGGGGGAAGTCGGAGCAGGTGCTCGTGCTCAGCCACTGCACGTCGAGCTGCATGGCCTTGCTGGTGCCCACGAGGCGGACGGCGTGGCCCGGCGTGACCCAGAGGAGCACGGCGTCGGGCTTGGCCTTCTTGAGCGCCATGACGTGGGGCTTCATGTCGGTGTCCGTGATCTCCACGGGCACCTCGGCCACCAGCTCCAGCCCCTGCTTCTCGAGCTCGTAGGCCGCACCCTTGACCCCGTTCTTGCCGTAGTCGTCGTTCTGGTAGGCGATGGCGATCCGCTTCAGACCCAGGTTCTCCACGGCGTAGCGGCAGAGCGCCTTGGCCTCGATGTAGTAGAGCGGGTAGACCGCGAAGAGGTGCTTCTCGGGGGGCTCGATCCAGTGGAGGGATCCGGCCGACGGGCCGATCCAGGGGATCTTGCGCTCCATGAGGTAGTCCTTGACCGCCAGACCGGGAGCGGTTCCCACGCCCGAGACCCAGGCGAACATGCCGATGCCCTCCTGGAGCTCCTTGACGCCCGCCTTGGTCTTGGCCGGGTTGTAGGCGTCGTCGAACATGTGGTGGATGAGCTTGCGGCCGTGGATGCCCCCATCGGCGTTGATCATCTTGAAGTAGGCGTCGGTCCCGCGGGCCACCGCGCCCCAGGGCGCGGCCGGTCCGGTCTGGGGGCCCCACTGCCCGATGTGAATCTCCGTGTCCGTCACCCCTTCCTCGGCGGAAACTCCGGTGGCCAGCCCGAACCCCAACACCGCGATCATCAGCAACAGCCGGAAACCTTTCCTCTTCATGACACCCTCCTCGAAGACAATGGCAATTGCGGTTACGGGTGCCGCGGCCGGCGGGCCGGGACCGGGAAAGACTCCCGTTACCCACAGCCGGCCGGGCGCGCGCCCCTCCAGCCCGAACAGACCGTCCGGGCTAGACCTTCTTCACGTAATGGCGGGCGAACAGCCCGCTGGGTTTCACGCAGAGCACGAGCACAATGATCACGAAGGCGACCACCGACTTGAACTCGATGGAGACGTACCCCCCGAAGAGGTTCTCGACGATTCCGAGAATGTAGGCGCCGAACACCGCCCCGGGGAGGGAGGTCATGCCGCCCATGACCGCGGCGGCGAACCCCTTGAGCATGGGGTCCCACATCATGTAGGGCTGCATGATGGTCGGCGCGATCAGGAGCCCGGCCAGGCAGCCCACCACCGAGGAGATGGCCCAGGTGAACATGAGGATGCGCCGGGTTCGGATGCCCATGAGTCGGGCGGCCGTGTGGTTCTGCTGGGTGGCCTTCATGGCCACGCCCAGCTTGGAGAACCGAAGGAAAAGGAACAGGACGATCATGACCGTCAGGGCCACCACCAGGGTGAGCACCTCGAGGGAGCTCACGAACACGCCGCCGATCATGACGCTGTTGTAAGCCGAGATGGGAAACGGCAGGGTCTTGGGATCGGCCCCGAACTTCCACGAGACCAGGCCAATGAGGATCATCTCGAGCCCCAGGGTGATGATGATCATGCCGAGCACCGTGGGCTCCTTGGCCCGACGGAGCACCACGAACTCCAGGAACGCCCCCAGGAAGGCCGCAAAGGCCAGTGCACCGGGAAAGGCCAGATAAAACGGCACACCGTGGGTCTCCAGGAGGAGGTAGGTGAAGAAGGTGGAGATCAGGGCCATCTCGCCCTGGGCGAAGTTCAACACCTCGGAGGTCTTGTAGATGATCACCATGGCGAGGCCCATCAAGGCGTATGAGCTTCCCACCGCGATGCCGCTGGCCACCATCTGGGTGAAATCGAGCATATAGGACCAGGTTTTGAGCTGTTAAGCTGTTAAGCTGTTGAGGGAAACCGTTTCAACCTCGGGCATGTCGCCGCTCCGGGATCCAGCCGGCCCTCTTTGAAGAGCGAAGGCTCAAAACGGCCAGGTCTTCCAGTACTTCTTGGTTCGAATCCAGAAACCGAAAAGCCCCAGGGGCTCGAACAGCATGATCAGGACCATGATCAGGCCGAACACGATGAACTGGATGTTGCTCACCCCCGTGATGGAGAACCAGGTCTTGGAAAGGGCGTCCAGCCACTCCCCCAGGTAGGGAATGTCCAGGATGTTGCGGAGCCGGAGGTCCAGCCAGCTGAGCAGGCAGGCGCCCACGACGGCGCCGAAGAGGGACCCGAGGCCCCCCACCACCACCATGGCCAGGAACAGGATCGACATCATCAGGGTGAAGACCTCGGGCTCGATGAAACGGAGCACGAAGGCGTAGAGCCCCCCGGCGATGCCCGTGTAGAAGGCGCTCACGGCAAAGGCCAGGGTCTTGTAGTAGGTGAGGTGCACGCCCATGGACTCCGCGGCGATGTCCGCGTCGCGTATGGCGATGAAGGCCCGGCCCACCTTGGTCTTGATGAGGTTTCGGGCCGCGAGGGTCAGGAGCACGGTCAGGGTGACGGCCAGGTAGTAGAAGTCGCGGTCCGTGTCCAGGTGCCAGGGGCCGATGACGAGGTCCGGGGCGTGCAGCCCCTGGCGGCCCCCGAACAGCTCGATCCGCCCGATCACCTTGGTGATGGTGAGGCCGAAGCCGAGGGTGGCGATGGCGAGGTAGGGCCCCTCGAGACGGAGGGCGGGAAGACCCAGGAGAAACCCGAAGAGGGCGGCCACGAGTGCGGCCAGGGGCAGGGCCAGGAGAAACGGGAGATGGAGCTGGGACATCAGGGTGATCGTCCCGTAGGCCCCGATGGCGAAGAACCCGGCGTGCCCCAGGGAGACCTGGCCGGTGTAGCCCACGAGCAGGTTGAGGCCGATGGCGACGATCACGTTGATCGCCATGTAGTTGGCCAGGTAGACGTAGTAGTTCTTGAAGAGAAACGGGAAGAAGGCCAGGAACAGGATCAGCAGGACGAACCAGAAGACGACGACCCCGGAGCTGAAGAGCTGAACGTCTTCATAGTAATCCCGTTTCATGTCCATGGGGCGTCTCTCCGCCGTGCCTTGAAAGGGGGGAGGTCAGATTGTCACTTGGATTCGAGCTTGTCCACCACTTTGCTGTAATAGATCTCGTTTTCCTCGAAAAGCGGCGATCCCCGGCCCATGGCGTTCAGCTTCATGATCTTGTAGTTGATCCTCCGGATCTGGCGCACCTTCTCTTTCTCGTCCGGAATGGCGTCGAGCATGTCCTTCATCTGCAGGATGTCTTTCCTCAGCTCGACCTCAGGCGGAAGGCAGTTGGCGTTCTTCAGGACCTTGTAAGCCAGCCGCAGATCCTCGGGGATGTGGCTGTCGTCCTCGAGCTGCAGGGGCTTTCCGCGGCCCGGGAGGCTGTCGAACTCCCCCTTGGCCAGGGATTCCTGGATCCGCTTCTCGATGATGTCGTCAAAGCCGGGAATCACGCGCGGTTCGGTCCTCTGGGTTCGATTCGCGGCGCAAGAATGCAGCAGGGCGCCCTGTCGACGTCGAATGCAAGATAGCCGATTTTCGATCGCTTTGCAAGCACTCGCGACCGGCCGGGCCGGTTTCTCCCTTGACAACCCCAAAGGGCTGTTATTGGATGGTCCGGCCGGGCGCAGGCGCAATGGGCGCGGCATTTTGATGGAGCGAACATTCGAAGGATTTTCACGATAAAATGGCGGTCATCGATGACATCGACCGAAAGGTCATCGGGTTGATCCAGGGGGATCTGCCGCTCCACGAGCGCCCTTTTGCCGAGCTGGCCGAGCGGGCGGGGCTTTCCGAGGAAGACTTCCTGGAGCGGATCCGCGCCCTCGAGGAGCGGGGCGTGATCCGGCGTTTCGGGGCCACCCTCCGCCACCAGGAGGCGGGCTTCAACTCCAACGCCATGGTGGCCTGGCGGGTGGCGGAGGGCCGGATCGAGGCCGTCGGCGAGGCCATGTCCGGGTTCCGGGAGGTCACCCACTGCTACCAGCGGCGCCCCCAGCGCGACTGGAACTACAACCTGTACACCATGGTTCACGGCGACAGCCGGGAGGAGTGCCGCCGCATCGCCGAGCGGATGGCGCGGGAGACCGGCGTCGAGGAGTACGCTCTGCTGTTCAGCGAGCGGGAGTTCAAGAAGACAAGCATGTCCTATTTCTAGTTTCCATCCGGAAAGGGTCTTTTTTGCCCATCTCATCGTCTCTGAATTGGAAA
>CAYVVQ010000062.1:0-25256 GCA_964454455.1 uncultured Desulfobacterales bacterium
GCTACCATGCTCCATACGCTTGATTTAGGTCGTCGCAAAAGAGCCGCACCCAAATAAAATAGCAAAACTTATATTCAGTTTGAGTTTATATGATAGTAAAAGAGCTTTAATGTTTTGGGTTTTATATGTATAATTATATATTGTCTGTATTTGTTATATTAATATCTATTTTTTGTTTCTGGGGTGCTTATGAAGCTATAAAATATCAACGTACTTATTGGTTCGCCCCCAATATATCAGGATATAAGAGAAGAAAAGTTGAAAAGACATCAAAAGGATTCTCATATTTCGCCGGAATCAGTGCTATCATATTTGGAGCTTTATTTCTTTTATTGGGCATAAAAATTATAATAATATCTTACCTAAGCTGAGCGATTTTGCTCCAAATAAGAAACCTCACAATAAAAGTAAAAGTGTTCGCGAAATACGTAAGATGTTAAGTGGCATATTGAAAATAGGCCTGTCTTTTGCTTTAATCTTTGTATTAACGATAATATATAACAAAATAGGTTTGCATTAGTTAAGTGGGGGTCATTGGTTCTGTTTTTTCATAGATAGTCCTGTGCAAAATACATGTGCTGTTTCCTCTTTTCAACAAGTACCTAATTTGGAAAAGCAATAATGATAGATTCAGCTTCATGACAAATGAAAAGGGCTGGCGCTCGCAATAGCATTTTCGATGATACAGCCGAGGACAACCCGGTATTCATTCAGTTCCCTCACTGGTAACCTCGAAGATCCCTTTCCAGTAGTTGTAGGTCCACCCCATTCCCCGCTGGATTGTAAGCCGGAGCGCCGGTCTCACGAAGGCGTGGGCCGGCTGTTTTTAACCTTGACTCTCCATCCGGATTGGATTAAAAGGATATGTTCAACTTATGTAAATGACTAAGAAATGCCCGCTGGTCGTGCGAGTCGAGAGAGGGTGGAGAATCGGGCGTAATGGAATCGAACAATCCGATCATAGAGGAGAGGCGCAGGAAGGCCGAGGCCCTTCAGGAGATGGGGGTCTCGCTCTACCCGGCGGGGTACGATCCGGACATCACCGCGGCGGAGGCCTTTGAGCGGTTCGGGGAGATGGACGCCGAGGCCCTGGAGGCCGCCCCTGAGACGTACAAGATGGCCGGACGGGTTGTGAGCCGGCGGGATTTCGGCAAGGCCTCCTTTGTGCACATCAAGGACCGCTCGGGGCGCATCCAGGCGTACATCCGCAAGGACAAGGTGGGCGAGGAGGCCTTTCAGGCCTTCAAGCTCATGGACATCGGGGACATCGTCGGGGTCCGGGGCACGTTCTTTCGGACGCGGACGAACGAGCTGACCCTTCTGGCGGACGAGATCCGGCTTCTGACCAAGTCGCTCCGGCCCCTGCCGGAGAAGTGGCACGGCCTGACGGACAAGGAGACGCGCTATCGGCAGCGCTACGTGGACCTGATCGTCAACGACGCCGTGCAGAAGGTCTTTGTCATGCGCAGCCGGATCGTACAGCGCATCCGGGAGTTTTTCATCGAGAGGGACTTCCTGGAGGTGGAGACCCCCATGATGCAGCCGATTCCGGGGGGAGCCACCGCCAGGCCCTTCAAGACGTACCACAACGCGCTCGGTATGGAGCTGTACCTCCGCGTGGCGCCGGAGCTCTACCTCAAGCGGCTCGTGGTCGGCGGGCTCGAGCGGGTGTTCGAGATCAACCGGAACTTCCGCAACGAGGGTGTGGACCTGAAGCACAACCCGGAGTTCACCATGCTCGAGTTCTACATGGCCTACGCCACCTACGAGGAGATGATGGCGTTGAGCGAGGAGCTCTTCCTGGACCTGGTTACGAACCTCTTGGGGGCGGCCCGGCTGGAGTACCAGGGCAGGACCATCGACTTCTCGCCGCCCTGGCCGCGCATCCCGCTGAGGGACGCCCTCAGGGAGATCGGCGAGGTGGAGGCCGGCGTCCTGCGGGACAGGCAGGCCGCAGCCGGCCTCGCCCGGGAGCTCGAGATCCCCGTGTCCGAACGGGACGGGCTCGGGAAGATCATGACCAAGCTCTTCGATCACCTCGTGGAGCCCAAGCTGAACAACCCGACCTTCATCACGGGGTACCCGACGGAGACCTCGCCGCTTTCGAGGATGAATGACGAGGACCCCTCGTTCACCGACCGGTTCGAGCTGTTCATCGGCGGCAAGGAGATCGCCAACGGGTTCACGGAGCTGAACGACCCGGACGACCAGCGCCGGCGTTTTCAGCGGCAGGTGGACCTGCGGGAGGCGGGGGACCGGGAGGCCCAGTTCATGGACGAGGACTACATCAACTCCCTGGAGTACGGCCTGCCCCCGACCGGAGGCGAAGGCATCGGGATCGACCGGGTGGTGATGCTGCTCACGGGCTGCCCTTCCATCCGGGACGTGATCTTCTTTCCGCACATGCGGACCAAGGGCGAGTGATCACCGCTGCGGCGGGGTGAAAGCGCAGGACGTGAATGGTTTTCGAGCTCTTTCTCGGTCTCCGGTACCTGAAGGCGAAGCGGAAGCAGACCTTCATCTCGGTCATCACCCTGATCTCGGTGGCCGGGGTGATGGTGGGCGTCATGGCCCTCGTGGTGGTCCTCTCGGTGATGAACGGCTTTCGCGCCGACCTGCTCTCCAAGATCCTGGGGGTGAACTCCCATCTCCTGGTCATGAGCTATGACGGCGCCTTTCCGGACTACGAAGCGCTGGAAAAGGAGGTGCGGGAGACGGAAGGGGTGGTTGCGGCCAGCCCGTTCGTCTACAGCCAGGTCATGGTGAACCACGCGGGGAAGGTCAGCGGCGCGGTGTACCGGGGGCTGGATCCGGAGACCGCCGGAAGCGTGATCGGCATCGAGACCATGCTGGAGGCAGACGGCCTGGAGGAGCTGGACCGGAGAGACCGGGAGCGACCGGGGATGATCCTGGGCAAGCAGCTGGCGCGCCAGATCGGCGCGCGCATCGGCAGCGAGGTCTCCCTGATCTCGCCCCAGGGAAAGCTGACGCCCATGGGGCGTACGCCCAACAATCGAACCTACCGGGTGGTGGACCTCTTCGACTCCGGCATGTACGAGTACGACGCCTCCCTGGCCTATGTCTCCCTGGAGGAGGCCCAGGACTTTCTCGGCATGGGGGACCGCGTGACCGGCCTGGAGGTCCGGGTGGAGAACGTGGACCGGTCGGACGAGGTGGCCTCCACCCTGGAGAAAGAGCTCGGCTACCCCTTCTGGACCAAGGACTGGAAGCTCATGAACCGGAGCCTGTTCGCGGCGCTCAAGCTCGAGAAGATCACCATGTTCGTCATCCTGACCATGATCGTCCTGGTGGGCGCGCTCAACATCATCAGCACGCTCGTCATGGTGGTCATGGAAAAGACGCGGGACATGGCGATCCTGAGGGCCATGGGGGCCACGGCCAGGAGCATCATGGCGGTGTTCATGCTCCAGGGGCTCCTGGTAGGGGTCGTGGGGACGCTGGCGGGGCTGGCCTCGGGACTGGGGATCTGCCACCTGCTGGCCAAGTACCGGTTCATCACCCTGCCGGCCGACGTCTACTACATCTCGACCCTGCCCGTCCGGGTCGAGGCCTGGGACGTGGCCTTCGTCGCACTCGCAGCGGTCGGGATCTCGTTCCTTGCCACCATCTACCCGTCGTGGTATGCGGCAAGGCTCAACCCCGTCGAAGCGCTTCGTTACGAATAGGGAGTGAGGTCGCCCAGGGACCCGGTGCTTGTACTCGAAAACATACACAAGTCGTTCACGCACAACGGCAACATCATCGAGGTGCTCCGCGGCATCGACCTCTCCATAGGTCAGGGCGACACGCTGGCCCTGCTGGGGGCATCCGGGGTGGGCAAGTCCACCCTCCTCAACGTCATGGGCACGCTCGAGTCGCCCACGACGGGCAGGGTCCTGTTCGAGGACCGGGTCGTGAGGGAGCTGACCGAGGCGTCCCTCTGCAGGCTCCGAAACCGGGACGTCGGGTTCGTGTTTCAGTTCCACCACCTGCTGCCGGAGTTCGACGCGGTCGAGAACACGATCATGCCCGCGCTCATCGCACGGGCCTCGCGCAGGGACGCGCTCAGGAAGGCCGAAGGAATTCTGACCAAGGTGGGTCTCGAGCGGCGGATGAAGCACCGGATCGGGGAGCTGTCGGGGGGAGAGCAGCAGAGGGTGGCCATTGCCAGGGCGCTGATCATGAACCCCAAGCTGCTGCTGGCCGACGAGCCGACGGGCAACCTGGATCGCGTCACCGGGGAGGAGATCGTGGACCTCCTTCTCTGGTTGAATCGTGTGGAGGGATTGGCCATGGTCATCGCGACGCACAACGAGCGTCTTGCAGATCGGCTCGACCGGAGGATGGAGATCGTGGACGGCCGAATCCGATCTCAGGGATGACGGCTTCCCGAAGAACTCGTTCAGCCGCCGATGGACATGGCTTGACTTGTTGAAATGACGAGGTCGGATCTCTAAACTCGGAGCTTTTTGCCGGACCATCAGGAATAGGGGAGGCACATGAGGGGCAGACTTAGACCCGTGCGGACGGTCAGGACGATGGTGGCGATGGTGGCGATGATCACCCTGTTCTGGATTGCCGGATCGGGATCGTCCAGGGCGGAGATTCTTCCCCGCGTGGGAGTCCTGCCGGTCCGCGTCCACTCCCTCACGCCCATGGATCATCTGAAGGAGGGGCTCCAGGAGATGCTCATCAACCGGCTGGCGGAAAAAGGGTTCGACATCGTTCCGGCCGGAGAGATCAACAAGCACCCCATGGCCTATCTTCCCATGTTCGAGGTTCGGGATCTCAGAACCATCGGCGGCGACGTGGGAGCCCGCTGGATCGTTTCCGGCAGCATCACCCAGGTGGGACGAAAGATCAGCCTGGACGTCAAGGGGGTGAACGTACCCGCCGAGGCTCCGACGTTTTCCGTGTTCGTGGTCGAGGACGACATGGAACGCCTTTCGGATGCGGCCGACCGGGTCGCCGACGGGATCTACAACCAGGTGGCCGGGGTGGTCCAGATCGATTCCATTGAGGTCCGCGGGAACAAGCGGATCGAGAAGGAGGCGATTCGGGCCGTCATCGGAAGCCGCGAGGGAGACAAGCTGGACCAGGACGTCCTGGACCGGGACCTGCGGTCCGTCTACAAGATGGGTTACTTCACCGACGTGAACATCGAGGTGGAGGACAGCGAGGAAGGAAAGATCGTCATTTTCAACGTCGAGGAGAAGTCCTCCATCGGCAGCATCGTGTTCAGGGGAAACGACGAGTTCGACGACGATGAGCTGGGGGAGGAGATCGGCATCAAGCGGTATGCCATCCTGAACCGGAGCGAGGTCACCCAAAGCGTCAACCGGCTCAAGGAGTTTTATCGCCAGCAGGGTTACTACAATATCCAGATCCAGGAGCAGATCGAGGAGCTGGCCGGAAACGAGGTCTCCCTCATCTACGAAATCGACGAGGGGGAAAAGGTCTACGTCACCCACATCGAGTTCCAGGGCAACGATGCGTTCGAGGACGACGACCTCAAGGAGATCATGGAAACCAGCGAGAAGGGCTTCCTCTCCTGGTTCACGAAATCCGGGCTCCTGGATCGGAAGATGCTGGAGTTCGACCTTCACAAGATCGTCTCGTTCTACCACAACCACGGCTACATCAAGGCGAGGACCGGAGAGCCGGAGATCACCTACAAGGAAGGCGACGGCCTCACGATCACCATCGAGGTCATCGAAGGCCCCCAGTACGGCGTGGACCAGGTGGCCGTGGAAGGGGACCTGATCCGGGAGCCGGACGAGCTCCTGGCCGAGACCGCCATTCAGGAGGAGGAGTATTTCAACCGGGAGGTGGTGAAAAAGGACGCCCTCGCCCTGCAGGAGCTCTATGCCGATGAAGGGTACGCCTATGCCGAGGTGGACCCCAAGGTGTTGGAGGACGAGGAGACCCAAACCGTGGACATCACCTACCGGGTCTCCAAGGGCGTGAAGGTGCGGTTCGAGAGGATCAACATCAGCGGAAACCAGGCCACCCGGGACAAGGTGATCCGGCGCGAGCTCAAAGCCATCGAGGGCGAGACTTACAGCCACAAGGCGCTCAAGAAGGGGACCCAAAACCTTCACCGGCTGGGTTTCTTCGAGGAGGTCGAGGTACAGACCGAGAAGGGCAGCAGTGAGGAGGAGATGGTGGTCAACGTCGACGTGAAGGAGCGGGCCACCGGATCCTTCAGCCTGGGCGCCGGGTACAGCTCCTTCGACAAGACCATGGGCTCGGTCGCGATCGCCGAGAAGAACCTCTTCGGCTACGGCCAGCAGCTGAAGCTCTCGGCTCGGGTCGGATCGCGGACCCAGCAGTTCGACCTGCGGTTCACCGAGCCCTGGTTCCTGGGCACGCGGGTCGCCGCGGGATTCGACCTCTACAAGTGGGAGCGGGAGTTCTGGGAGTACACCAAGGACAGCCTGGGCGGAGCCATCCGATTCCGCTTTCCCATCGGCATCGACGAGGAGTACACACGGGGGAGCGTACGCTACATCTACGACGATGCGGACGTCACGGACATCGATCCGGGAGCCGCCACCGTGATCCAGGACATGGAAGGGAGGAACGTCAAGAGCAGCATCACCCTCGGACTGCAACGGGACTCCAAGGACCGCCCCTTCCTCACCACCAAGGGCTCCTACAGCTACATCACCTATGAGTACGCCGGCGGTTTTCTGGGGGGCGACTCCTGGTTCGACAAGGTCGAGGCTTCCACAGCCTGGTACTTCCCCTTTCCCTGGGACACGGTCTTCGTCCTCAGGGGGCAGTGGGGCTGGGTGGGGGCGCGCTCGAACGGGAAGCTGCCTCTCTACGAGAAGTTCTACCTCGGCGGAATCGATTCCGTGCGCGGCTTCGAATACGGCACCATCTCTCCCAGGGATCCGGCCACCAACGACCGGATCGGCGGGGAGAAGATGATGGCGTACACGGTGGAGTACCGAGTGCCGGTGATGCAGGAGCAGGGCGTTGTGGGCGTGTTTTTCTTCGACGCGGGCAACGTCTTCACCGAGGACGAGAGCTACGGCTTCGGGGGGATTCGCAAGTCCGCCGGGGCCGGCGTTCGCTGGTACTCTCCCTTCGGACCGCTTCGGGTGGAGTACGGATGGAACCTGAGCCCGAAGTTCGACGAACCCTCGGGCAACCTGGAGTTCAGCATCGGGGGGACGTTCTGACCCGCCGGTGGGTGACCTCAAAACAGTCATCCGGTGTGCTCGAGAGAGGGCATCGGACCCGCGCATGAAAAAAGGGGGGAGTATGACACGCTTTGCAAGGGGAATCATCGTATCGCTGGTACTGCTCGGTTTTCTGGCCGCTCCGGCCTGGGCGGCGGATGTCAAGATCGGTGTGGTGGACGTCAAGGAGTTCCAGGAAAAGTCCGCGACGTTCCAGAAGATCCGAGGTCAACTGAAGGGCAAGTTCGAAGCGCTCCAGCAGAAGCTCGAGAAAGAGAAGCAAGCCCTCATGAAGCTGGAAGAGGAATTTCGGAAGCAGAGCATGATGCTGAGCCTCGGGGCGAGAGACGACAAGCGGAACGAGCTGGAGAAGAAGAGGCGATATTACAAGTATCTCTACGAGGACCTCTCCGAGCAGATGAAGGACGCGGAACGGGACGCCACCCGCCGCGTGCTGCAGGAGCTGGAGGGCGTCGTGAAGACGATCGCAGCAGACGAGGGGTTCACCCTGATCCTTGAGAGGAACTCCCCCGGGATGATTTACGTGGACGATGCCATCAACATCACAGACCGGGTCATCCAGGCCTACGACCGGGCAAACCAGTAGCCGCCGGACGTGCGGTCCTGCTCTCCGGGGGGGGATGGAAGGAAATCGGACACACTCACTGGACGAGATCGCGGCCCTCACGGGCGGGCTCGTGATCGGCGACGGAAGCTTCCGCGTGTCGGGGATCCGCTCCCTGGAGGAGGCGACGGAGGAGGAGATTGCCCCCTTCACGGATCGCCGGTACCTCGGCCTCCTGGAAACGACGCGGGCCGGTGCCCTGATCGCAGGAAGGGAGGTCCCGGCCTTCCCGCGTCACCAGGTCGTGGTGGACCGCCCCGACCTGGCCTCCGCGAGAGCGGCCGGCCTCTTTGCTCCTCAGGCCTCGGGTTTTGAGGGCGTGCACGCGCAGGCCTTCATCCACGAAAGCAGCCGGCTCGGCCGGGACGTCACGGTTCACCCCGGAGTGTACGTGGGTGAGGATTCGGTGATCGGCGACCGTGTCGTGCTCTACCCCGGCGTGTTCGTGGGAGACCGGGTCCGGATCGGCGACGGAACGGTGGTTCACCCCAACGTTTCCGTGCTCCACGACTGCTCTGTGGGAAGCGGGGTCATCCTCCACGCGGGGACGGTGATCGGGGCGGACGGTTTCGGTTTCGTGCGGGACGGCGACCAAAGCGTCAAGGTCCCGCAGATCGGGACGGTGCGCATCGACGACGACGTGGAGGTCGGCGCGAACTGCACCATCGACCGCGGGGCCCTCGGGACGACCTGGATCAAGCGCGGCGTGAAGATGGACAATTTGATCCAGATCGCGCACAACGTCGTCGTCGGCGAGGGTACGGTCATTGTCGCACAGACAGGCGTTTCCGGCAGTGTGGAGATCGGCCGGGGCGTCGTGATCGGCGGGCAGGTGGGGATCGGCGACCATGTGAGCGTGGGAGACCGGGCCATGATCGGATCCCAGTCGGGCGTGGCCAAGTCGGTCGAACCCGGCGAACTGGTTTCGGGAACGCCCGCCGTCCCCCACCGCCTTTGGTTGAAGACGAGTCGGCTCCTGACCCGCCTGCCCGTCCTGAACGAACGGGTCCGGAGCCTGGAGAAGACGGTGGATGCGTTGATGCGACGCCTGGGCGGACGGGGAGATTCGGTCTGACGGAACCGAATCTCCCCGTCCGCCGTGTGGTGAAGACGGGGGTGTGCGGGCATGGTGGAGCTGCCGCTGTATGTCGAGGACATCAAGAAAATCCTCCCGCATCGATATCCTTTCCTGCTCGTGGATCGCATTACGGAGCTGGAGCTGGGGAAACGGATCGTGGGATACAAGTGCGTTACGGTCAACGAACCGTTTTTTCAGGGCCACTTTCCCATGGAGCCCATCATGCCGGGGGTGCTGATCATCGAGGGCATGGCCCAGACCGGCGGTGTCCTGGGAAGGCTGTCCGTCATGGAAACGGAAGAGTTCGAGCCGGGCGACGCCACCTTCTTCATGGCCATCGACAAGGTGAAGTTTCGAAGGCCGGTAATCCCGGGGGATCAGCTGGTGTACGAAGTCAAGGCGCTCCGGACGGGTTCCCGGGTCTGGAAGGTGGAAGGCAAGGCCATGGTGGACGAGGAGGTGGCTGCGGAAGCCCAACTCGTGGCCCAGGTCGGCTGAATTCCGGGGGCCTTCGAAGACACAGACGTTGCGGTAAGAGAACGAGGAGAGTATGGACATTCATCCCACGGCGGTGGTCGGTGCAGGGTCCGAACTGGCCGCCGGCGTTCAGATCGGACCCTACTCCTGCATCGGGAAACACGTCAAGATCGGCAAAGGCACGATCATCGGATCCCACGTGAGCATCGAGGGAAACACCGAGATCGGAGAGGGGAACCGGATCTCTCCCTTCGCCTCCATCGGTTCGCCCCCCCAGGACGTGGGATACGGGGGCGAGGACACAAGGGTCGTCATCGGGAACAACAACGTGATCCGGGAGTACGCGACGATCAACCGGGCCACGACGAAGCAGGACCGGCTGACCGAGATCGGGGACGAGAACTACATCATGGCTTACGCCCACGTCGCCCACGACTGCCGCCTGGGCAACCGCATCATCATGAGCAATGTGGCGACCCTGGGCGGGCACATCGAGGTCGGAGATCACGCCATCCTGGGCGGGCTCGTGGCGGTTCACCAGTTCGTCCGCATCGGCGCCTACGCCTTCCTGGGCGCCAAGTCGGGCATCGACCGGGATGTCCCTCCCTTCATGATCACCGCGGGCCCCAGGGCCAGGCTCTACGGCGTCAACCGGAAGGGGTTGGAGAGGATGGGCTTCGAGAAGCAGGCCGTGGACGGGCTCAAGGCGGCCTATCGAATCATCTGGAGAGAGAACCGGAGCTTCCGGGAAGGCGTGGAAGAGGTTCGTCGGAGCCTCCCGTCCACCCCGGAGCTGGAGCTTCTCCTGGAGTTCCTTCAAGAGTCGAAGCGCGGGATCCTGCGATGATTGACGGGTTCGCAAAAACCCGCTCACCCGCCGCTGGAAACGTTATAACCTATTGATATTTCGAGGGCAGATCTCAAGGCTCGAGGCTTTTTGCGAAGCCATCATGATTGACGCATTCGCAAAAACCCGCTCACGCGCCGCTGGGGACGATATAACCTGTTGAAATGCCAAGGGCAGATCTCGAGGCTTCGGGCTTTTTACGACACCATCATGATTCTCATGCCGGAGCGCCGGAGAGGACCCGGACGGGAGGGGCTGTACTGAGAAGGCCGGGAGCGATGTCCGAGGAACGGGAACAGATCGGCATCATCGCGGGGGGAGGAAGGTTTCCCATGATGGTGGCGGACGCGGCGCGGGCCCGCGGGTGCCGGACCGTGGCCGTGGCCCACGATGGAGAGACCGCTCCGGAGCTCGGGGAGCACGTGGACGAGCTGGTCTGGGTCCGGCTGGGGCAGCTGGGGCGCCTGATTCGAGCGTTTCGAGAGCGCGGCGTGCAGCGGGTCATGATGGCCGGCACCATCGCCAAGCGACGCATGTTCAGCCGGGTCCGGCCGGATCTGAAGGGGCTCGCCCTCATGTCCCGCATGGCCGTGTTTCACGACGACGGCATCCTCAGGAGCGTGAGCCGCGAGATGGAGAAGGAGGGCATTCAGGTCATCCCTTCCACCCGGTTCCTCCCCGAGCTGATGGCCCCGGCCGGCGTGCTCACCCGCCGAAGACCCACGAAGAGCGAGGCCTCGGACATCCGTTTCGGGTGGCGCATGGCCAAGGAGCTGGGCAGGCTCGACATCGGGCAGTGCGTGGTCGTCCGCAGGAAGACCGTGGTCGCCCTGGAGGCCATGGAGGGCACGGACGAGACCATCCGAAGGGGAGGGGGGATTGCTCGGGAGAAGGCGGTGGTGGTCAAGGTCAGCAAGCCCGACCAGGACCTGCGCTTCGATGTGCCCTCGGTGGGGTTGGAGACCGTTCGGGTCATGAGCGAGGCCGGGGCTTCCGTGCTCGCCCTGGAGGCGGCCAAGACCCTGCTGTTCGAGAAGGCGGACATGATCCGCTTTGCGGACGAGAAGGGTATCTCCATCGTCGCCATGGAGAACGGGGAAGACCGTTTCTAGACACAGGTGCCGGGAGGGCGAAGCCGATCCCCCGGTCGAGGAAAGAGAGACGCATGGGCTCTGAGAGCGAAAAGCTTCGCGTGGGGGTCGTCGGGGTGGGACACCTCGGCCATTACCACGTGCAGAAGTACGCCGCCTTGAAGGACGCGCGGCTTGTGGGTGTGTTCGACACCGACCGGGCCAAGGCCGATGACATGGCCCTTCGGTACGGGGCGCGGGCGTTCCCCGATCTGCCCGCTCTCCTGAAGGAGGTGGACGCCCTGAGCCTGGCCGTGCCGACGGAGCACCACTACGAGGAGGCGTTGAAGATCCTGGACCACGGCGTACACCTGCTCGTGGAGAAGCCCATCACCTACAGCGTGGAGCACGCCGCCCGGCTGGTGGAGACGGCGAGGGACGAGGGTCTCGTTCTCCAGGTGGGCCACGTGGAGCGGTTCAATCCCCCGGTCATCGAGATGAATGCCCTCCTGGACAGGCCCGTGTTCGTCGAGAGCCACCGCATGAACGTGTTCACGGTTCGGGGCACGGACGTGGACGTGGTTCTGGATCTCATGATTCACGATCTGGACATCGTTCTGAGCGCCGTCCGGGCACCGGTCCGTGAGATCCACGCCGTCGGGATGAGCGTGGTCACCGACACCACGGACATCGCCAACGCACGAATCATATTCGAAAACGGGACCGTGGCCAACCTGACCGCAAGCCGGGTGTCCAACAAGACCCTGCGAAAGATCCGGGTGTTCCAGCCGGATGCCTACATATCCGTGAACTGCGCCCGGCGCGACCTCAGCATCACCAGGCTGGACGGGCAGGACCGACTCGGAGATGAACCCCCCGGCGTCACCACACGCAAGCTCACCTACCCGGACAGCGACCCCCTGGCCGACCAGATCGCCTCGTTCGTCCGGGCCGTCCAGAATGGGGCGGTCCCCGTGGTGTCCGGTGAAGACGGGAAACGGGCCCTCGAGGTCGCCCTGAACATCATGGAGCAGATTGAACAGGGGTGTAAGGATTTCAAGGGCCTCTGCTGAAAAAAGGCGCACCGGCCGCGTGCTCATCGTGGCGGGGGAGGCGTCCGCCGACAGCCACGGGGCCGGCCTGGTGAGAGCCGTTCACCGCCTGGACCCCCAGGTGACGTTCCAGGGGATCGGCGGCCCTCGTATGGCCGAGGCCGGTGTGGAGATCCTGATCCCTTCCTCGGAGATGGCCGTGGTCGGCCTCGTCGAGGTGATCCCCCGGCTGGCCGGGATCCGGTCGGCCGCGCGACGGATCCGGCGCATCCTCCAGAACGCACCGCCCGACTTGATCGTCCTCCTGGACTACCCGGAGTTCAACCTGCACCTGGCCCGGATCGCCAAGCGGTGCGGCGTGCCGGTCCTCTACTACATCAGCCCCCAGGTCTGGGCGTGGAGGCGCGGGCGGATCCGGAAGATCGCACGCCGGGTGGACCGGATGGCGGTGATCCTGCCCTTCGAGGAACCGATCTACCGCCGGACCGGCCTGCCCGTGACCTACGTCGGTCATCCGTTGCTGGACACCCTTCTCCCCGGGGCGAACCGGGAGGAGGCGCGCCGGCGCCTGGGATTGGACCGGGGTTCGCCCTTGCTGGGGATCCTCCCCGGCAGCAGAAACGAGGAGGTGGACAACCTCCTGCCCGCCTTTCTCCAGGCCGCCGAGCTGCTGGGTGGGGTCTGGCCCGACCTGCGGTGCGTCCTGCCCGTGGCCTCCACCGTGTCTCTTGGACGGATCGAGGATCGGGTCCGGTGCAGCCTGGTGAAGGTGGACCTGTGGCGGGACGACATGCACCTGGTTCTCCCCGGTTGCGACGCCGCCCTGGTGGCCTCGGGCACGGCCACGCTGGAGGCGGCCGTCCATCACGTGCCCATGGTCATCGCCTACCGCGTCAGCCCGCTCAGCTACCGCATCGGGAGAGCCGTGATCCGCGTCCCGTTCATCGGCCTGGTCAACCTCGTGGCGGGCCGGGCGGTCGTGCCGGAGCTCATTCAGGAGGAGGTGACGGCGGCCCGCCTCGCCCGTGAAGCCGCCCGTCTCCTTGCGGTTGGCCCAATCCGGGAAAATGTGATAAAAGATCTGGTGCGGGTGCAGGAGCTGCTCGGGGAGGGCGGGGCCTCGGAACGCACCGCGGAGATCGCACTGGAGATGATGGGCCGGGCGGGGTGAACACGGCGGGTCGCCGGTAGGAGCCTCCACCGGGCCGAAGGAAATCCGGATGGCCAGAAGCATTCTCGTGGTCGACGACGAGACAAGCATCATCCAGTCTCTGGACGGGGTCCTGTCGGACGAGGGGTTCGACGTCCAGAACGCCGGCAACGGCCTGGAGGCCCTGGAGAGGATCGAGGACGAGATCCCCGACCTGGTGCTCCTCGACATCTGGATGCCCGACCTCGACGGCATCGAGACCCTGGTGAAGATCAAGGAGGTCTATCCCCACCTCCAGGTGGTGATGATGTCGGGGCACGGGACCATCGAGACCGCGGTCAAGGCCACCAAGCTGGGGGCCTACGACTTCATCGAGAAGCCCCTGTCCCTGGAGAAGGTGCTCCTCACCATCCAGAACGCGCTCGAGCACAACCGGCTGGAAGAAGAGATCAGCCTGCTCAGGGAGAAGGAGAAGGTCAGGCATCGGATCACCGGGGAGAGCCGACCGATTCGGGATCTCAAGGAGCAGATCCGCATCGTGGCCCCGACGAATGCGTGGGTGCTCATCTCCGGAGAGAACGGGACGGGAAAGGAGCTCGTGGCCCACACCATACACCGGCTCAGCCGGCGCAGTCACAAGCCCATGGTGGAGGTGAACTGCGCGGCCATCCCGGAGGAGCTCATCGAGAGCGAGCTGTTCGGACACGAAAAGGGGGCGTTCACCGGGGCGGGGGCCATGAAGCGGGGGAAGTTCGATCTGGCCCACGAGGCCACCCTGTTCCTGGACGAGATCGGGGACATGAGCCTCAGGGCCCAGTCCAAGACCCTGAGGATCCTCCAGGAGCAGAAGTTCGAGCGCGTGGGCGGGTCCAAGACGATCCACGTGGACGTCCGCGTGATCGCCGCTACGAACAAGGACCTCGAGGCGGAGATCGAGAAAGGCACGTTTCGGGAGGACCTCTACTTCCGGCTGAACGTGATCCCCATCCGCGTGCCGCCCCTGCGCGAGCGGGCCGGGGACATTCCCGAGCTCCTCGAGGAGTTCACCGAGGAGGTCTCGCTGAACACGAATCTTCCCTTCAAGCGGTTTTCAGAGGACGCCGTCCGGCTGCTCCAGCGATATCACTGGCCGGGCAACGTCCGGGAGCTGAAAAACCTGGTGGAGCGGCTGGTGATCATGACAGCGTCCAATGAGATCCAGCCCTCCGACATTCCCCCTCCCTTCGACCAGGGGGAGGGTGCAGCCGCGGGCCCGGAGGTCTCCCCTGCGGATTTCGACACCTACCGCGAGGCCAGGGCCGAGTTCGAAAAGGTTTTTCTCGCCAGGAAGCTCCGTGAGTTCAACGGAAACGTATCCCAGACCGCAGAGGCCATCGGGATCGAGCGGAGCAACCTCCACAAGAAGATCAAGGCCTACGGCTTGGACACGGGCCGCTGAAGGCCCTTCCCCACCGCCTCCTCGATCCGCCTCCAGATGTCTCCCCGCCCCTCCCGGGTCTTGGCCGAGAACAGGACCGGCCTTCCTTCGGAAATCGCGGCCAGCTCCCGGCCCAACTTTGCGGCCCGGGATTTCGCCTTTTGCCGCGAGAGCTTGTCCGCCTTGGTGAGGACGACGACGGCCGGAACGCCATAGGCCCGAAGCCATTGGAGCAGGTCCAGGTCCCCGCCGGACGGCTCCCTTCGAATGTCCAGGATCACCACAACGGCGCGAAGGGCCTTCCGCTCCCGCAGGTAGGCCTCCACCATGGGCTTCCAGGCCTGCTGGACCTCGCGGGGGACACGGGCGAAGCCGTAGCCGGGCAGGTCCACCAGGTGGAGCCGGTCGTCCAGGGAGAAGAAGTTGATGGACTGGGTGCGCCCGGGCGTGGAGCCGGTGCGGGCCAGGTTGCGGCGCTGGACGAGCACGTTGATCAGGGAGGACTTTCCCACGTTGGAGCGGCCGGCAAAGGCCACCTCGGGGCGGTCGGCCGGGGGATACTGCTCGGGCTTGTAGGCGCTCTTGACGAAGGTGACGTTCATGACGGCCGTGTGACAATGGGGTCAGATGGCGTCGTCAGCGACGCTCGAGGAACGCCTCGATGCGGTCCAGGCCCTCGTGGATGTTCTCCAGGGAGTTGGCGTAGCTGAACCGGAGGTACCCCTCGGCGTTGCTTCCGAAGTCGATCCCCGGGCTCACGCCCACCCCGGCCTCCTCCAGGATCTCGAAGGCCAGATCGTAGGAATTTTCCGACAGGTGCTTCGCGTTCACCAGGATGTAGAAGGCCCCGGACGGCTCCACGGGCAGATCGAACCCCATGTCACGCAGCCGCCCGACCATGGCCCGGCGCCGCTCGTCGTAGACCCTGCGCATGCGTTCCACGTCGGGCCCGGCTTCGTTCAGGGCGGCGACGCCGGCCCACTGGCTGACGCTCCCGGCGGAGATGAAGAGGTTCTGCTGGATTTTCTGAAGGGTGCGGACGAAGCGGGGCGGCGCGATGATGTAGCCCAGACGCCAGCCGGTCATGGCGTAGGCCTTGGAAAAACCGTTCAGGACGAAGGCCTCGTCCGTGTACTCGAGGAGGGTGTGCTCCTTTTCGCCGTAGACCAGGCCGTGGTAGATCTCGTCCGCGATGACGGGGAGCCCGAGGTCCGCAACCGCCTCCATGCGGTCGGGAGACAGCAGGTTGCCCGTGGGGTTGGCCGGGGAGTTGACGAGCACGGCGCGGGTGCGGGCGCCCATGCGCGCCCGGATGTCCTCCGGCCGGTACTGGAAGCCGTCCTCCTCGAACACGTCCACGAAGGCGGGCGCCGCCCCGAGGAACCGGGCGAAGTTGGGGTAGCAGGGGTAGTGGGGGTTGGAGACGATGATCTCGTCCCCCGGGTCCAGCAGTGCCGAGAAGGCCATGAGCAGGCCCGGCGACGTGCCGGAGGTCACCACCACGCGGCCCGGATCGATCTCCACGGCGTAACGGTCCCGATAGTGGCGGCAGACGGCCTCACGAAGCTCGATGATGCCGAGGCTGTGGGTGTAGTGGGTGTGGCCGTCCTGAATGGCGCGTTGTGCCGCACGGCAGATGCAGTCCGGGGTGGGGAAATCCGGCTCTCCGATCTCCAGGTGGATGATTCGCCGGCCCTCCCGTTCCAGCTCATGGGCGCGCTCCAGGACCTCCATGACAATGAACGGCGTGATCTGTTCGGAACGATCGATGTGGCGGGGCATGGCGAGCTCCGTGTCAGGCCTCCCGCGCTGCAGGAGGCGGCGATCTAGATGACCTTGTTCAGGGGGTACTCGATGATTCCCTGGGCCCCCGCCTTCATGAGCTCGGGGATGAGGTCCCTGACCTTTCGCGACTCCACGACCGTCTCCACGCTGAGCCAGGGCTGCTCGTGCAGGTGGGCGACCGTGGGCGCGTTCAGGCTCGGGAGGAGCTTCACGACGGTGTCGAGCTTCTCCCTGGGCACGTTCATTTTGAGGCCCACCATGTTCTCGGCCCGGAGGGCGCCCCGGAGCAGCAGGAGAATCTGGCCGATCTTGTCCCGCTTCCACGGGTCGTCGTAGGCGCCGCGGTTGGCGATGAGCTGGGTGTTGCTCTGCATGAACTCGTGGATGATCTCGAGGCCGTGGGCCCGGATCGTACTCCCCGTCTCCGTCACCTCCACCACTGCGTCCGCGAGACCCGAGACCACCTTGGCTTCGGTGGCCCCCCAGGAGAACTCCACCTGGACGTCGATGCCCCGCTCCTCGAAGTATCGCCGCGTGTAGTTGACGAGCTCCGTGGCGATCTTGCGGCCCTTCAAATCCTCGAGACTTCGAATGGACGAGTCCCTGGGCACGGCCAGAACCCAGCGGGCGGGGCTCTGGCTCACCTTGGAGTAGACGAGGTCGTCCACGACCTCCACGTCCGACTCGTTCTCCTCGATCCAGTCCTTACCGGTCAGGCCCGCGTCGATGGCCCCGCTCTCCACGTAGCGCGACATCTCCTGGGCCCGGCAGATGCTGCACTCGATGGCGTCGTCGTTGATGTCCGGGAAGTAGCTGCGCCCGTTGACGTTGATGCGCCACCCAGACTTCTCGAACAGGTGGATGGTGGCCTTCTGGAGGCTCCCCTTGGGAATGCCGAACTTCAGTTTTTTCATTTTCCGTACACCTTCTCGGGGTCGAACACGGGCTCCCCCACGACGGCGAGCTCTCCTTCGGGGGTCACTCTTCTGAAGAAGCAGCTCTCGTGGCCGGTGTGGCAGGCGGCCCCGCCCACCTGCTCCACCTGAAGCAGGACCGTGTCGTCGTCGCAGTCGACGAAGACGCTCCGGACCTTCTGTACGTGCCCGGACGTCCCGCCCTTGTGCCAGAGCTCGTCCCGGGACCGGCTCCAGTAATGGGCCTCTCCGGTCTTGAGCGTTTTCCGCCAGGACTCCGCGTTGATGTAGGCGAGCATGAGCACGCGGCCGCTGGCGTGGTCCTGGACGATGGCCGGAAGCAGCCCGTTCCCCTTTTCGAAATCAAGGTCGATCATGACGAAAACCTCCAAAAGGATTACCCCATAGCACAGCATGCCCCGGGGGTACAAGGAAATGATGCCCGTGAAGGGAACGTCAGCCGGACGACTCGCCGCTCAGTTGACCGCAGGCTGCGGAGATGTCCTTTCCCTTGCTCTTGCGCACGATGGCCGTGTAGTGGCTCTGAACCAGGATCTCCTGGAACGCCTGGATGCGGTCCGGAGGGGACGGGGCGAGCCCCAGGGACGGATGGGGGTTCAGCGGGATCAGGTTGATCTTGGCCCGGAGCTCCCGAAGCAGGCGGACCAGGTGGCGGGCGTCCCTGTCCCGGTCGTTGACGTCCCGAATGAGGATGTACTCGAAGGTGATCATCCGTCTGTGGGGCAGGGGGAAAGCCCGGCAGGCCGCCATGAGGCGGTCCAGGGGGTACGACCGGTTGATCGGCATGAGAGAGGTCCGTGTGTCGTCGTCCGCCGCGTTCAGGCTCACAGCCAGGTTCACGCTCGCGTCGCGCCCCAGCCGTTCCATGGCGGGAACCAGACCGCTGGTGGAAAGCGTCACCCTCCTGTGAGAGAGGTTCAGCGCGTCGTCGCGGGTCAGGTTGTGGATGGCCCTCAGGACGGCGTCGTAGTTGGCCAGGGGCTCTCCCATTCCCATGAAGACGATGTTGGTCAACCGCTCCGGATCGGCCATGGACCTTCGAACCTGGACCACCTGGTCCACGATCTCCCCGGCGGCGAGGTCCCGCCTCAAGCCTCCCCGACCCGTGACGCAGAATCGGCATCCCATGGCGCAGCCCGCCTGGGAGGAAATACAGAGGGTGAAGTGATCCCGCTCCGGGATGAGCACGGACTCGATGCAGTGCCCGTCCCGAAGGCGGAAGAGGGTCTTTTCGGTTCCGTCCCGGGAGGTTAGGGTCTTTTCCCGCTCGAGCCGGTCCACGGTGGCGAGCCGTGCGAGCTCCTCGCGCAGCGGCTTCGGCAGGCTCGTCATGTCATCGAAGGAGGAGGCGCCCTTCTTGAAGAGCCACTGTCGAATCTGCCGGCCGCGGTAGGCGGGGAGTCCTTGGCGCTCGCACCATCTCTCGGTCTCCGGCCCGGTGAGTCCCTTGAGATCGGGGCCGCTCCGGGTGTCGGCGTGAGTTTCTTCCAGCGCCGGGATACCGGGACCGCCGGTGCGTCCGTTCGTGCCCGCCTCTGGGATGTTCGCCTCGGTCATGTCAACAGGTCTCTGCGCTGAGGGCCGACGGGTTCCCGCACATGGTCCTGAGCTTGGCCAGCTCCCATACGTAGTCGTAGAGGTGGAGGCCCTTGCTCGCCGCGATGATCTCCCCGTCGTCGACCCCGATCTCCGAGGCCATGTACTCCTTGAGGAGCTGAATGGCGCCGAGGTTCGCCGGAAAACCGTTCCAGAGGTCCCAGGATCGAAAGTAGACGATGAAGTGGAGCCTGCCCTCCCGCACGCGGGTGTCAATCCCTCGCAGGCAGGGGGGATCCTTCAGGAAGATGGCCTTCGAGTCCCCGACGGTCATGTAGGCCTGGTTGGTCCCGAAACCGTCCTCCCGGTACATCCGGACGACCTCTGCGATCTGGCCCTCCAGGTACCAGCCGTAGGTGTAGTCTTCCCCGGGCTGCTTGATGGAGGTCATCAGGTAGGGGAGGTACTCCTCGAGGTAGCCTTCGGCCACCGGGTTCGGGATGCCGAGACCCGGGGGGATGTCGGGGAGAAGGGGCCGGACCCGGGGGTGACGGATGTGCACGGTGATGTAGTCGAACTCCAGCCGTTTCTGCCCTTCGTAGCTCCCCCGATCGATGGTGTACTCGCGGCCCGTCTCGAGGAGCCTGTACACGCACTGAAACCAGGCGTCCGGAAGATCCCGGGCCTCGACGGACTCGATCCTCATGCCTCCTCCTCTGGGACGGGGCGGCGACTGTGCCGCCCGGATGTGCGGGTCGAAGGTTTGCGGTGGGCGCTCGGGCCGAACCCCCACGGAGCGATGGTTTCCGAATCGGCACCCATTTAGGCACGGCAGGGACGCACTGTCAATTCCCAAGTCGGGCCCGGGGCCTGCGCGGGGGGCCGTCGGCGGAGTCCTCATCTCGGGTTTCGGGGAGATGGGGAGGAGAGACCGCGATCATGCCTCCAGAAGCTCCCGAATCTTTCTGGAGAGCTCCCGCAGATCGAACGGCTTCTGGATGAACCCGGCGCAGCCGGAATGCAGGATCTCGCGCGCCTGGCTGTTGAGTCCGTACCCGCTCGACAGGAGCGCCCGAACGCCGGGGTCGAGCCTCCGGATGCCCTCGAAGAGCTCGTTTCCGCTCATGCCGGGCATGATCATGTCGAAAATGACCAGGTGGATGGGGCCGTCGTGGGAACGGTAGCGTTCCAGCGCCTCGGCCCCGCTCTCGGCGGCCAGGACGCGGTAGCCGAGCTGGCGGAGCATGCGTCCTCCCACCTCGAGGATGATGGCTTCGTCGTCCACGAGGAGGATGGTCTCCGGCCCGCCTCGAGCCGGGTCGCGGGAGAGGGCGGGGGGGCTGTCCGATGAGCGGGTGGCCGGCAGAAACACGGAGAAGGCGGTGCCTTCCCCCGGCTCGGATTCCACGTCGATGTACCCGCCGTGGGCCTTTACGATGCCGTACACCGATGCGAGCCCGAGGCCGGTCCCGTTGACCAGCCCCTTTGTGGTGAAAAACGGCTCGAAGATCCTTTCCTGGGTTTCGCGATCCATGCCGAGCCCGTCGTCCTCGACGCTCAGGAGCACGTAGAGCTCCGCCTTGGGCTCGTAGGGCTTCTCACGCATCATGTCCGGGGTGGCCGATCGGGTTCGGAGGACCACCTCGCCGCCCCGGGGCATGGCGTCCGCCGCGTTGATGAGCAGGTTCATCAGGATCTGCTCGATCTGGCCGTTGTCTCCCAGGATGGGGGGCAGGTCCGGCGCCGGGTCGAGGGTGACCGTGATGTCTTTCCTCGTCGCACCGAACGTGGCGGCCGTCTCCCGCGCCAGATCGTTCAGCTGGAAGGGCTGCACCGTGAACTTGCCCTCACGGGCGTACCCCAGGAGCTGGGTGGTCAGTTTGGCCCCGCTCTGCACCTGCTTCTGTATACTTTCGAGCATCTTTCTCTGGGGCGGATCGTCGGCGGCCTCCAGGAGCATCAGGCTGGCATACCCCTGGATGCCCATCAGCAGGTTGTTGAAGTTGTGGGCGATCCCGCCCGCCAGGGTCCCCAGGGCCTCCATCTTCTGGGCCTGCCTCAGCTGGAGGGACAGCTGGTTGCGCTCTTCCTCCGCGAGCTTGCGCTCGGTCACGTCGTGGAGGATGCCCCGGAACCCCACGGGCAGGCCGTTCGAGTCCCGCACCAGGGAGACGGAGGCCTCCACGTCCCTTGTGACGCCGTCCTTCCGCGTGATGCACCATTCGAAGGCCTCGATCACGCGGCCGGTGTCGTACACGGAGCGGAAGGCCTCCATCCCTTTGCGGCTGTTCTCCGCATCCGTGAAGTCCCTCAGGTTCATCCGGAGGAGCGTCTCCTTGTCATACTCGAAGATCCGACAGATGGCGTCATTGATGAACGTGAAGTGGCCTCCAAGATCGACCTCGTAATATCCTTCGACGATACTCTGTAGAATATTCCGGTATTTTTCCTCACTGTTTCGGAGCGCCTCTTCTGTCTGTTTCATGGCCGTGATGTCCATGAGAGAGGCCACGCTTCTGAATGTTCCCGGAATGAGGCCGATGCGGATGAGGATGCGCTTGTTGAGGTTCAGGCGATCGATGAACCGGAACTCGTATTCGGCGGGTACCGGCATCCCCTTTTTCCGCCTCATTTCGTGGTAATGGGTCATTCTTTCCAAATCTTCGAAATGCACGAAGCGGGTCCAGACCATACGGCCCTCGATCTCGTCCCGCGCGTACCCGCTCAGGGCCTCGAACTCCGAGTTGACCATGGAGATCGTTCCGTCCTCCTCGACGATGATCGTCGCGGTACCCGTATTTTCGAAGACTCCACGGTAGCGGCTCTCGGAGCTCCGGAGGGCGGCTTCCATCGCATCCCGCTCCTGGACCTGCTCCTCGAGCAGCCGCGCCTTTCGGGAGAGCTCGGAGGTCCTTGCCTTCACCTGGAATCTCAGGAGGAAGCTGGCCAGGACCAGCAGAAGCAGCGCCCCGGATCCCAGCGCGGACGCCCAGAAGGTACGACGCTCCCACCAGGAGGAGGCGGGCGGGCCCCAGGGGGAGGACCCGCTTGGTGAACCGGGATCCAGATCCCGGAACTCCAGGTTCCCGGCGATCCGGATGCGTTCCTGCCCGGGGGGGGCGTCTGCATGGAGCTTCCCACCCGAGGAGATCGATGCCCTCTCGCTCGAGGAGCCCGGTTGGGGCAACAGCAGGAGAAGGCAGAGCATCCAGAAAGCGGTTCGTTTCATGGTCGTTCCCGGGTCGCAGGACAAGGTGTCGACAGGACCGCCGGCAGGCGGGCGCCGCCGACGGACCCCACAGGAGGACTGTCCAGTCCTTTCACGTGATCGGCATGTTCGGTGCTCGAGTTGAATGGTTTTGTCCATCGCGGCGGGAAAATGGTATAAGGGTATCAAGAAAGAAGAGAGGAACCCGAACAGGACGAGGAGGTGACCATGAAACTGCCTGGAGCCGGGAGAGAGGGAAAGGTCAGCCTGGAGCGAGCCATCCAGGAGCGGAGGACGGTCCGTTCGTTCGGTTCCGGGCCTCTGAGCCCGGAACAGCTGGGACAGCTTCTCTGGGCGGCCCAGGGACTGACCGGGTCGCTGGGCATGAAGCGGGCGGCGCCCTCGGCCGGGGCCCTGTATCCCATGACCGTCTACGTCGTGGCGGGCGGTGTGCGCAGGCTGAATGCGGGGGTGTACCGGTACTCGCCGAAGGGGCACAGGTTGGAAGCAGGCGTGGACGGGGACGCCAGGCGGCCCGTGGCCAAGGCCTGCCTCAACCAGATGTGGGTGGCCGACGCCCCGGTGATCCTGGTCATCACGGCCCAGTACGAGCGGATGACGGGGAAGTACGGCAGGCGGGGCGTGCAGTACGCCGTGATCGAGTCCGGCCACATCGGACAGAACATCTTTCTCCAGGCCGTGGCCCTTGGACTCGCCGCCGGGATCGTCGGCGCCTTTCGAGATGGGGAGCTGGGCAAGGCCCTCGGACTTCCCGGCAAGGGGACCCCGTTGCTGGTGATGCCGGTCGGTTACAAGCGGTGAGTCCTGGTGGGGTCCTGGGCCCCTCGGACCGTTCAGAGGGGCTCGTCCGAGGCCTCCGCCATGGCCCCGCACACCGCTTCGGCAAAGCGGGAGCAGGAGACCTCCCGGGCGCCTTCCATGAGGCGCGCCAGGTCGTAGGTGACCGTCTTGCGGGCGAACACGGTTTTCAGGCCCTGCTCGATGCGAAGGGCCGCCTCGGACCAACCCAGGTGCTCGAGCATCATGGCCCCGCTCAGGATGAGGGAGGTGGGGTTGACCTTGTCCAGGCCCGCGTACCGGGGGGCCGTTCCGTGGGTGGCCTCGAAGAGAGCGAACCCCTGCTCGTAGTTGATGTTGGCGCCGGGAGCCATGCCGATTCCGCCCACCTGGGCCGCCAGCGCGTCGGAGATGTAGTCGCCGTTCAGGTTCATGGTGGCGATCACGTCGAACTCGTCGGAGCGCGTGAGGGCCTGCTGGAAGAAGATGTCGGCGATGGCATCCTTGATCAGGATGCGTTCCCCGGGATCCTGTTCCCCGAGGTCCTCCCAGGCCACGGTCTTGTCCGGGTAGGCTTCCGCGGCGAGCTCGTATCCCCAGCCCCGGAACGCCCCCTCGGTGAACTTCTGAATGTTTCCCTTGTGAACCAGGGTCACGCTTCTCCGGCCCCGGGAGACGGCGAACTCCAGGGCCGCTCGAATGAGCCTTCGGCTTCCCGTGCGGCTGATCGGCTTGACGCCCAGGGCGGAGTCCTCTCGAATGTCCCACCCGAATCGCTCCTCGAGAAAGTCTCGAAGGAGCCGGGCCTCCTCGCTGCCGGCCTCCAGCTCGAGTCCGGCGTACACGTCCTCCGTGTTCTCGCGGAAGATGACCATGTCCACCTTCCAGGGCTCTCGAACGGGGCTCGGCACCCCCTGAAACCAGCGAACGGGGCGGACGCACGCATACAGGTCCAGCTGCTGTCGAAGGGTGACGTTGAGGCTTCGAAAGCCCTCACCCACCGGCGTGGTGAGCGGGCCCTTGATACCGATACGGTAGGTCCGCAGGGCCTCGAGCGTCTCGGACGGAAGCCACCGCCCGGTCCTCTCGAAGGCCTTCTCTCCGGCGAGGATCTCCTCCCAGGCGATTCTCCGCCTTCCCTGCCAGCAGAGCTCCACGGCGTGGTCGATGACCCTGGACGCCGCCTTCCAGATGTCCCGTCCGATGCCGTCCCCCTCGATGAAGGGGATGACCGGGTGGTCGGGCACCGCGAGACGGCCCTGCTCGAAGGTGACGGTTTCGCGGGTGTTCATGGGAAGCTTCCTTCTTTATAGCGTGCCCCGCGGAGGGGGTGAGCGGACATGCGAGTCGTTCGATCCTACCACCTTCGCGGGCCGGGTCAACGCCTTTTCGCTCCCGGAAGAGGAGCGAGGAGCGGGATTCAGAAAGGGTGCGGCTCTATTCCGTTAACCAATAGTCACAGTAAATCCAGCAACATGTGGACCACGTTGACTGCTTTATATGCACTTTACCGTGAAAATACTTTGCGAAAAAGCTCGAAATATGAAGCAAATCTCACTTAAACCGAGCTTTCCAAAGGAAAAACAGGCTAACGCGTCATGTTGCGACTTCTCAGAGACCGATAATCCAAAAGCGCTCCCTATCAGCTTCGGCCTCCATGGATTTTCATGATCGGGGGTGGCTGACGTCAGCCATGTGCGTTTGGAGCGATATATCTCTTAGGCGATTCCATATGCGGGGTGTTTTGGGCTTCCCCGGCCCTGGTTGGATGGGACCATGAGAAGAAACGGATCCTGGAAAGGCGATTTTTCTCTGAACTTCTTGCGCGCTCTCTGCTATGGGAAACTCCTGAAGGGGGGTTTGCCATGCTTTCAGCGAGAGCACAGACGTTTGGCGGCCGGGCGTTTTCCCGGCAAGAGGTCGCGCTGGTTCAGGAGATCGTCGAGACCTGCGGGGGCGTGAGTTTTACCGAGCTTGCCCACACGGTGTGCGAGCTCCTGGAGTGGAAGCGGCCCAACGGAAAGCTGATGGAGTCGCAGAAAGCGCCGGTAAAAGCCGGCAAGAGGTGGGAGGTGGAAGTCCTCTACG
>CAYVVQ010000063.1:0-16868 GCA_964454455.1 uncultured Desulfobacterales bacterium
GCGATGCCTCCGCCCGCCGCATCGCTCTCCTGGGTCCGGATCCCGGTCTCCTGGACCGTGGTGTCGGCCAGCATGTCGGCCACGCCCGCCGAGGCGGCCGGGGTCGTGCTCCCGTCCCCGGTCACGGGCGGATCTCCGTCCCCCTCCTCATCGCCCGCCGGGTCGTCCCCGCTCCCCGTGCCGGGACCCGCTCCGCCCGGCCCGCCTCCCCTCACGGAGGTCTGGGCCTCGAAGCTGCGGACGTACCCCGGCGGGGTGGGGACCACGGCTCCGTCCCGGCCGCGGAACATGCTCCCGGGCGTGACGGTCTGCCCGTTCACGTCCAACGACCCGTCCTCGGAAAAGCAGTCGGTGAAGCTTCTCCCCGGGGGTGGGGTCTGCCCGAGCAGCATTCCGGCGCCCCCCTCGAGCGCCGCCAGGCGTACGCCGGCGCGTCCGGCCGTCTCGTCCTCGACCCAGTAGACGTGCACGCCGAACTTGGTGCCCCGAACCCCGGCCACCGCCGTCGGGGTCTTGACGGTGACCTCCCGGTCCCTGCGGCCGAAGAGCCTCAGGGCGTAGAACATGGCCTTGCCCTTGACCATGCTGAACAGGGACCGGGGCTTCTCCGTCTCCCGCTGCTCCCGGTAGGTGTCCACGCCGAAGCGGGTCTCCGAGGCCATGGTGACCACGTCCTCGTTGCGGAATCGAATGCGGCACCGGGATCCCCGGAGGGTCTCGAGCGCATCGTTCTCGTAGACGGGGTCGCCCGCGCGGCCGAAGTAGGCCTCGCCGGTACCCCGGTGGATCACGACCACCGTGCCCTCCAGGGCGTCGATCCGCCCGGCGGTCTCGACCCCCCGGAGGGGTACGAACCGCTCCCGGATGTCGACGTCCCTCAGGCTTTCCGGAAGCGCGGCGTCATTCCCTCTTCCCGTTGCATCCTGGGCCAGGGCCGCTCCTCCCAGAAGCAGCCACACCGCCAGGGCCGCCATCGAGGCGCGGGCTTTGACTGTCCATCTCGTCATGGTTCCTCCTCCGATTCGGCGGTCGCCCGGGGGCGGGTGAGCTTTCCGCGCACCCTGTTTGCCCGTGCGCGCTTCGTTTTCCCCTCGTCGGGAGCTCGACCGCCTACGACTCGATCCGAACCGCGCACACCTTGAGCTCCGGGATCTTGGCCGTGGGGTCCAGGGCCGAGTTCGTCAGCTCGTTCGCAGCCGCCTCGGCCCAGTGAAAGGGAATGAACAGGGTGCCGTCGACGGCCGCGTCCGAGACCCTGGCCTCGGCCTCGATCCTCCCCCGCCGGGAGCTGACCCTCATGGCCTGGCCGTCGCGGACGCCGTAGCGCTCCGCGTCCCCGTCCGAGATCTCCACGAAGCATCTTGGGGCCCGTGCGTTCAGCCCCTCGCTCTTCATGGTCATGGTGCCGGTGTGGTACTGGTAGAGCACCCTGCCCGTGGTGAGGTAGAGCGGGTACTCCTCGTCGGGCAGCTCGTCCGGCGGGCGGAAGTCGATGGCGTGAAACACGCCCAGGCCGCAGGTGAACTGGTCCATATGCAGGCAGGGCGTTCCCGGATGGTCCGAGCCGGTGCAGGGCCAGTGGATCTCCTCGCGCTCCAGGCGGTCGTAGGTGATCCCGCAGTAGGACGGGGTGACGCGGGCGATCTCCTCCATGATCTCCCGGGCGTTCCCGTACTGCATCTCGTAGCCCATCCGCGTGGAGAGATCGCACAGGATCCGCCAGTCCTCGAGGGCCTCGCCCGGGGCTTCCACGGCCTTCCGGACCCGCTGCACCTTGCGCTCCGTGTTCGTGAAGGTGCCGTTCTTCTCGGCAAAGCAGGCCGAGGGGAGCACCACGTCCGCCATCCGGGCCGTCTCGGTGAGGAAGATGTCCTGCACCACCAGGAAGTCCAGCTTCTCCAGGCTCTTCCTCGCGTGGGCCAGGTCCGGGTCGCTCACCATGGGGTTCTCTCCGATGACGTACAAGGCGCGCAGCTCCCCTTCGTGGGCCTTCTCCATCATCACGGTCGCCACGAGACCCGGACGGTCCGGCAGGGCCTCCACGCCCCAGGCCCGGGCCATGCGCTCCCGCACCGCCAGGTCGGCCGTCTGCTGATACCCGGTGTAGACGTTCGGAAGCGCGCCCATGTCGCAGGCGCCCTGCACGTTGTTCTGACCCCTCAGCGGGTTCACGCCGCCGCCGCGGACCCCCACGTACCCGCAGAGCATGGCCAGGTTCGCCAGGGACTTGACGTTGTCCGTGCCGGAGATGTGCTGGGTGATGCCCATGGTGTAAAGGATGGCCCCCGCCTTCCGGCTCGCGTACAACCGGGCCGCGGCGGCCAGATCATCCTTCGGGATTCCGGCCACCTGCTCCACGTGCTCCGGCGTGAACGGCTTCACGGCCTTTTTCAGGTCGTCAAAGCCGACGGTCCTGGATCGGACGTACTCCTCGTCGTAGAGCCCCTCCTCGATGATCACGTGCATCATGCCGTTGATCCAGACCACGTCGGTGCCGGGGGTCTGCCTCAACCAGATGTCCGCAAACCCCGTGATGGGAATCCTTCTGGGATCCACCACGATGAGCTTGGTTCCCTTGAAGGAGACGGCCCGCTTGACGTAGGAGGAGAGGACGGGGTGGTTCTCCGTGGTGTTGGACCCGGTGATCAGGATGACGTCCGCCTTTTCGATGTCCCGGATGGGGTTCGTCATGGCGCCACTTCCGAATGCCGCGGCCAGACCGGCCACCGTGGCGCTGTGTCAGAGCCGGGCGCAGTGGTCCACGCTGTTGGTGCCCAGCACGGCGCGCGTGAACTTCTGGGCCAGGTAGTTCTCCTCGTTGGTGATCCGGGCGCTGGCGAGGACGCCGACGGCGTCCGCCCCGGACGCCTCCCGTACGGCGCCGAGCTTCTCGGCCACCAGGTCCAGGGCCTCGTCCCAACCGGCCTCCCGGAAGCCGTCGCCCTCTCGAATCAGGGGCTTGGTCAGGCGTGCCTCGTCGTGGATGAAGTCGTTGCCGAAGCGCCCTTTGACGCAGAGGCTGCCGTGGTTCGGACCCACGCCCTCCACGCCCGTGGCCTTGACCACCCGGCCGTCCCGGACGTGCAGGAAGAGCTGGCATCCCACCCCGCAGTAGGAGCAGGTGGTGCGGATCTTCTCGGCCTCCTCCCGCAACCCGCGCTGCTCCAGGTCGGACAGGGGTACGAGCGCGCCCACCGGGCAGGCCTGGACGCACTCCCCGCAGAAAACGCAGTCCGAATCCTTCAGGGGGTGATCCCCCCTGGCCACGATCTTGGACTCCATTCCCCGATATCCGAAGCTGATCGCGTTGTTCACCTGGATCTCGTTGCATGCCTGCACGCACCGACCGCAGAGGATGCACCGGGAGAAGTCCCGCACGATGAGCGGGTTGACGTTTTCGACGGGGTAGAGGGCCTCCGCGGTGGGAAACCGGTCCGACCGGGCCCTGTACAGGATGGCGAGATCCTGAAGCCGGCAGTCGCCGTAGGCCGGGCAGATGTCCTTGTGTCCCTCGCTCTCCAGCGCTTCGAGCTGGAAGTCGGTCCAGTCGTCCAGGCCCGCTTCCTTCACCAGGCAGTTGTGCTGGCCCGAGGCCAGCAGCAGCTCGATGTTCAACCGCCGGCCCCTCACCACCCTCGGGCTCTCGGTGAGGACCTCCATGCCCGGGCCGGCCGGCGCCGCGCAAGAGGCCACCAGGTTCCGGGCCCCCTTGACCTCCACCACGCAGACCCGGCAGGCGCCCGTCGGCGAGGCCCCCTCGAGATAACAGAGGGTCGGGATGTGAATGCCGTTCCTGCGGGCGACCTCCAGGACGGTCTCCCCGGGGGTGAAGCCCACCTCCAGACCGTTGATGGTCATCCTGTTTTCCGTTTCCATGACGATACGCTCTTTCTCGGCGCGCTCCGCGCCTCTTCGGGAGATTGGGTTCTCAGGTGCTCACGGCCCCACCCCGAGGCCGCGGCCGGGTCGGGGATCACGAAATTTGACGGGTTCGCAAAAACCCGCTCACCCGCCGCTGGAAACGTCATGACCTATTGATATTTCGAGGGCAGATCTCAAGGTTCAGGGCTTTCTACGACTCCATCAAATTTCAGCCTCCGAGGGGAACCGCCGGAAAAGGGTTTGCCCTCGAAAACGGACACGGTTATGGTTGTGAGATCTTCGCAGCAGCGAAGCTTGCTTCCAGTGGTCCCTTGCAACCGTTTGCGCCCTTGCGGCGGCGCTGTGTCGGAGGATGCTCATGCTGACGGAAACAGGTGTCGTGGAGAAGGCCTCCCCCGAAACCGCCGTGGTCCTCGTCGAGCGGTCCTCCGCCTGCGAGCAGTGTCGAAGCCGGGGGGCTTGTGAGACGTTTTCGGGAAGAACCATGCGCGTCGAGGTCCAAAACGAGCTCGGGGCCGAGGAAGGGGACCGCGTCGAGATCTCCGTGCCCGCCGCTTCCGTCTTGAAGCTTTCGTTCCTGGTGTACCTGGTCCCCGTAGCCGCCCTCATCGCGGGGGCCTACGCGGGGGAGTTCTGGGCCGAAGGCGTCGTCGAGGACCCCACTCCCTATGCGCTGGCCGCCGGTGTCCTGGCCATGGCGGGGGCGTTCCTTCTCGTGAGACGCTTCGAGCGAAGCGCTTCCCGGCCGTCCTCGGACTACCTGCCCCGGATGAGCCGCATCCTCCCTGCTAGTGAAGAGGACCCTCCGTCCTGCGATAACAGATGAGGCCGCACTGCAGGCATCGCTTCGCCTCCCGGCGTGCCTGCTCCTCGCTGTAGGTGGACTCCACCTCCAGGGTCGGATCGGTGTGCAACTCCTCCACGGGAGGCGCCGGCACCGGCTCCCGCGGGGCCGTGGACACGGGCTCCAGGTCGGCGAGGCTCAGTACGCGCGTGTTCGCCCGGATCATGTTCTCGGGACCTTCCACACTCTCCCCCGTCAGGTACCTGTGAACCGTGGAGGCCGCTCTTCTCCCCGAGCCGATGGCCTCCACCACGGCGCGGTAGTCAACGTTGGCCTCTCCGGGCCGGAACACCCCGGTCACCTCCCTGGCGGAGGGACCCGCATACGGTACCAGGGACTCCCAGGCTGTCTTGCCCTGGTCGGATTCGTACTCCGCCTCCCCGGCGCCCGCCTGAGGGACGTAAACCAGCTCGGGAAACCGCCCGGAGCCGGTCAGCAGGGTGTCCGCGGCCAGAATCTCCCGCTCGGGCTCCCCGGGTGTCCCCAGGTGGGTCAGCTCCAGGTGGGTCAGCTCGTCGTCCACCCCCATCATGCGGGTGACGGACGCCTCGAAGTGGAGCTGCATGCCCTGCTCCTCCGCGTCCTCGAGCACCTCCTCCGAGAAGGGGGCCCTGCTTCGCGGCTCCCGGAAGACCATGTGGACCTCCCGGGCGTTCTCCCGGATGTGGACCCGCGCGGCCTCCAGGGCGGCGTTGCCACCCCCCAGAATGACCACCCGCTTTCCCAGGACACGCTGCTTTCCCTCCCTGAGGGCCAGGAGAAAATCCAGCAGGAGGTAGACCCCCGGCAACGGGTTCAGGACCTCGCCCGGGGTCCGCTGGGACATCTGCGTGTCCCACCCTCCGAGGGCGACGACGACCGCATCGCGTCCCTCCTGGAGCAGGGGCCCGACGGTCATGTCCCGCCCCAGGCGTCGCCCGGTCTCGAAAGCCACCCCGGCTTCCCGGATGCCCTCGATGTCCCAGTCCAGCACCTCGGACGGCAGCCGGTTCCGGGGGAGCCCGTAGCGCAGGAGACCGCCCATGCGGGAGGAGGCCTCGTACACGGCCGACTCGTGCCCCAGCCGGTTCAGGAAGTAGGCCGCGCTCAGGCCTTCGGCCCCTCCTCCGATCACCGCGATGCGCTTGCCGGTCTCGGGCGCCCGGTAGGTCGCCACCCGCTCGCCGGACAGCCGCTCCCGGTCCGAAGCGAAGCGCTTGAGCGGGTTGATGGCGATCGCCTGGTCCACCAGGTTCCGCCTGCACTCGTACTCGCAGGGGTGGACGCAGATCCGGCCGCAGACGGAAGGGAAGGGGTTGGTCTCCTTGATGGTGCGAACGGCCCCCGGGTAGTCGCCTTCCCCGATGCGCCGGACGTACTCCGGTACGTCGATGCCGGCGGGGCAGGCGCGCTGGCAGGGCGCCGAGCACTGGTCGGTGGTGTACTCCCCGATCGCCCGCCTCGTGTGGGAGGTGAGGGTGATGATCTGCTTCGGGCACACACGCTCGCAGGTGCCGCAGCCGGTGCAGAGCGCCTCGTCCACCACGGGCAGGTTGTCGGGCCCCATGGAGAGCGCCCCGAACGGGCAGGCCCGGACGCAGGTGCCGAGCCCCAGGCAGCCGACGGGACACACCTTCGATCCCCCGCCCAGGAGAACGGCCGCCCGGCAGTCCTGGAAGCCGTCGTAGCGGTACTTGAGATCGGCGTCCTGCAGGCCGTAGGTGCAGCCCGGCCTCGCGATCTCCGGCTCCCGCTCCTTGATCTCCACTCCGAGGACGCCGGCGATCTCCGTGTGGACCGAGCTCCCCCCGGCCACGCAGATGTTGGGTTCCGCCGTGCCCCGGACGATGGCGCCCGCCGCCCCGCTGCACCCCGGATATCCGCAGCCGCCGCAGTTCGCGCCCGGCAGGACCTGCTCCACGGCGATGATCTTGGGATCGACGTAGACGTAGAACACCCTGGACGCGACGGCGAGCCCCAGGCCCGCGACGAGTCCGAGTCCCCCTATGGCCAAAAGCGCTTCGAGCATCTGTTCACTCCATGGTTCGGCTGTTCAACCGCATCGTCCTCTGCTACTGCGCCATGCCCGCGAATCCCATGAAGGCCAGGGCGAGCATGCAGGCCGTGATCAACGCCGCCGGCGTTCCCGTCAGGTTGGAGAGCACGGGCGCGGTGTTGAGCCGCTCGCGAACCCCCGTCATCAGGGTCAGGGCCACCCCGTACCCGATGCTGGAGGCGAACGCGAACACCAGGGTCTCCACGAAGGTGTACTCGTTCTGGATGTTCAGCACGGCCACGCCCATGACCGAGCAGTTCGTGGTGATCAAGGGGAGAAAGATCCCGAGGGCGCGATAGAGAGCGGGCACCGATTTCTGGAGAAACATCTCCACCAGCTGCACGAGCGTGGCGATGACCAGGATGAACGCGATGGTCTGAAGGTAGCCCAGCCCGTAGGGGTTCAGGAGGTAGTGCTGCACGTTCCACGTCACGGCGCTCGCCAGGGTGATCACGAACACCACGGCCATGCTCATGCCGATGGCCGTGTCCAGGCGGTTGCTGACCCCGAAAAAGGGGCACTGGCCCAGGTATCGCACCAGGACCACGTTGTTCACGAACGCAGCGCCGACAAAGAGAAGCAGGAAATCGGACATCGTTGGATCCTTCCCTGAGACCGAGTTGCGGTCCCCGCGGTTGTTTCAGCCGACAGCGGTCATCAAGCCCGCTTTTTCTGCAGGGTGCTGACCCAGTTCATGAGCCCCAGGATCACACCGAGGCACAGAAAGGCCCCCGGAGCCTTGACCATCACGGAAAAGGGCTCATAGCTGCCCCACATGACCTGCATGCCGAACAAGGTGCCGTTCCCGACGACCTCGCGAACCGCCCCGAGGAAGGTCAGGGAGAGCGTGAAGCCGATCCCCATGCCCAGACCGTCCGCCAGGGAAGGCAGCAGGGGGTTCTTGGAGGCGAAGGCCTCCGCCCTTCCCAGAATGAGGCAGTTCACCACGATGAGCGGGATGAACAGGCCCAGGACCTTGTACATCGGATAGAAGTAGGCCTGCATCATCAGCTCCACGATGACCACGAAGGAGGCGATGACCACGATGAAGGCCGCGATGCGGACCTTCCTGGGGATCACGTTCCTGAGCAGACTGACCAGGACGTTGGAGCAGACCAGCACGAAGGTCGTGGCCAGGCCCATGGCCATGCCGTTCTCGGCCGCGGTGGTCACGGCGAGCACGGGGCAGAGGCCGAGCACCAGACGAAACGGCGGAATCTCCCTCCAGAGGCCCTTGGTGAACTCGTTCACGACACGCATGGATCAGCTTACCTCCTCTTTGACCTTGGGAAAGACGTCCGCGGCCTTGTTGATCGCCGAGACCACGCCCTTGCTGGAAAGGCTCGCACCGCTGACGCCGTCGATCTCCCCGCCTTCCTGCGACAGCTGGACGCCTTTCCCGACCTCGAGGCCCCGGAACTGCTCAGTGAACGACGGCTCCTCGATGCGCGCGCCCAGGCCCGGGGTCTCGGCGTGGGTCATGATGCCGAGGCCGGTGAGGTTCCCTTCCAGGTCGAACCCCACCATCACGTCGATCTCCCCCCCGTAGCCCATCCCGGAGGCGGCGTAGGCCATGGCCACGGTTTCTCCGCCCCTTTTGGCGGGGAACACGGTCAGCTCGACGGGGTTGCCCTGGTCGTCCTCCCCCAGGGCCACGGTGAACCGGTCCTGGATCGGATCGTTGTCGAACTCCCGGCCGGAGAGCACGGACTGGATGGAGGGTCCCTGCACGTAGGTCAGGAGCTGGTTTTCCCGCTGCTCCAGGGTGGCCTGGTTGGTGAAGGAAAGGACCAGCCCGGAACAGCCGCAGATCGCGGCCAACACAATCACCATTCTCAGCAGCTCACGCAATTTCGACCCTCCTCCCCACGGCCCTCGGCCTGATCCGGTCCAGGAGCGGGGTCAGGGCGTTCATCAGAAGGATTGCAAAGGGGACGCCCTCCATGTACCCCCCCCACATGCGAATCACCATGGTGAGAAGACCGCAGCCGACGCCGTAGAGGATCATGCCGGGCGCGCCCAGGGGCGCCGTTCCCTTCTCGGTGGCCAGGAACAGGGCACCCAGCATCACCCATCCCGAGAGGATGTGGTAGGTGGGATGGATCTGGCCGGCCGGATCGACCTGGTAAAAGACCATGCCGAACAGCCACGCGGAGGCGATGAAAGCGACCGGGATGTGCCAGGTGATACGGCCCCGCGCCAGCAGGTAGACCCCGCCCAGCAGGACGGCCAGCGCAGACCCCGTGCCGATCTCAGCGGGAACATTGCCGACGAACAGCTCGGTCCAGGGCACCCAGGAGGCCATCTCCATGTCCTCGAACAGGGTCACGAGAAAGGGGTCCGCCAGGTACGCCCCGGTCTCCATGCCGAAGAGGGGGTGGGGGATCGGGTAGTCCGTCATGTACGCGCTGTAGGAGACCTGAACGAAGGACCATCCCACCACCACCGGGTTGAACGGGTGATTTCCCAGGCCGCCCAGGAGATGCTTCCCCACCACCACGGCGGTAAAGGCCCCGGCCACGGCCAACCACCACGGGACCAGGGAGGAGAGGACCAGCCCGAGAAGGATTCCGGTGACCAGGGCGCTTCCGTCCGAGATGCGGATCTGCTGTCCCATCACCTTCTGCCAGAGCAGCTCCGTGAGGACGGCGGTCAGGGCGCAGAGGACCACGATTTTCAGCGCCGGCCACCCATAGTAGAACAGCCCCGCGCACAAGACGGGAAGGAGCGCCAGCAGGTAATCGAGCATGATCCTGCGAACGGAGTCCCCCGAGTGCACGAACGGGGACATGGACACGTGAAGATCGGGACGTTTCATCGCTCCTCCCTCGAAGCGGAAAGTTCGCTTTTCCCGAACCGCATGAGATGAACCATGGGCCGTCTGACCGGACAGACGTAGGAACAGATTCCGCACTCGATGCAGCGGAAGATGTCGTTTCCTTCCGCCTCCTCGAACCGGCCGTACTCGCACTGCCGGCTCAGCTCGTTGGGAAACAGGCGCATGGGGCAGGCCTGGACGCAACGCCCGCAGTTGATGCAGGGTTCGTCCTCGAACAGGGTCAGGTCGGCCTCCTCCTGAAAGAAGACCGCTTCGGTCTGCTGGATCAGCGGAACCCGGAGATCGTACATGGCGTGCCCGAGAAAGGGGCCCCGGCAGATCACCCGCGCCGGATCCCGGGGGGCGGGGCTGAGGTGCTCCAGCACGTCCTCGAGCAGAGTCCCTTCCCGGACGCGCAGGAAGGCGTGAATCCACTGGGACGGGGCCGAGACCTGGACCAGGGCCTCGGTGTGAGGTCTGCCGTTCAGGAGAGCGCCCGCCACCTGCGCAACGGCCGGCACGTCCACGACCGCCACCCCGACGGTGCGCGCGTCCCCGCCGGGCTGCGGGATCTCCCGGCCGGTCACGTGCTGGACCAGGAGGGGCTCCAGACTGACGGGGTACCGGTCCGGCAGCCGCACCAGTTCCACTCCGGCCATTCGGAGTCCGCGCTCCAGCGACTCGCCGAGGACTTCACTGGAAGAGACGGCCATCACGGTCCTCGCGGCCCCGGACAGGGCCTTGAGAAACGGAATCCCGGACAGGATGTCGTCCTCCATGGTGCAGAGAGCGCAGGTTCTCAAGAGCACCCCCGGCTGCCTGTCCGCGCCGTTCAGGATCAGGCAGTCGATGGGACGCCGGAGGTCGGGAACGAACGGGAAGAGGACCGGAGGGGTCAGCGCGGGTTGGGCGATACGGACCGAAAGGGGCCAGGGATAGACGTCCGTCTCGCGGATCCCCGACTCCGAGAGCCGGCGCAGCTGCTCCTGCGGGGACCGGGGTGCATGCCCCCCCTCGAACAGCCTCTCAGGCTCTCCGGCTTCTCCGTTCGATTCGATCCTCACGGACATTGACTCCCGTCCGAAGGGCGTGGGCCAGGGCTGGATCGCCGTCACCCGGCCGGCGATGGACGCCCGGAGGTCCGGAAGGATCCCGTTTGCGTCCCGCGCAATGCACTGCCCCTCCCGAACGGAGTCCCCCACCTCGACCACCGCGTCGACGCCGCCCTGGGGATACTCCAGGGGAATCACCACCCTTGCAGGGGGCGGCAACCGCTTCGGTTCGAGGCTCAGCTCCCCCGTATCCAGTCTTGGAACTCGCACACCATTGAGTTTTTTCATCATCTTTTCTTGCTCGAACCTCGAGTGCGGTTCGACCTTCGAGCGGCCTTCCCCGGGCGCCTTTCCCGCAGGCCTCCGGAGGACGGGAAAGAACGGTTCGGCCTGGGGTCGCGAGTCGAAGGGCCGAGGGAATGGTCTGTCCGCACGCGCTTACGGTGATCAGGACACCGGCTGGGTTGACGTTGGATGGACCCCGGATCGAATCCCGCGATTTCTATAATGAACCTCCCTGGATGTCAAGGCCGTTCCCCTTCTCGGGCCGGCACCCCACGTCCGCCGGGGCTCCCCTCCCCCTCAATCGATGGCGTCGAAGGGGCAGGTCGCGATGCAGCTCATGCACTTGATGCACTTGTTCTTGTCGATGAAAGCGGTCTGCTTCTTCTCCCACTGAATCGCGCCGACCGGACAGGCCTCGGCGCACTTCCCGCACTTCTTGCAGCGGTCCGGGTCCACCACGAACTCGAGCAGCTCGGGACACCGTTTCGCCGGGCAGCGTTTCTCGTAGACGTGGGCCTCGTACTCGTGGCGGAAGTACTGAAGCGTGGAGAGCACGGGGTTCGGGCCCGTCTGACCCAGCCCGCACAGGGCGGAGTCGCGGATCATCGCGCCCAGCTCCTCCAGGAGATCGAGGTCCTCCGGCTCCCCTCGGCCCTGGGTGATCTTGTTCAGGATCTCGAGCATCCGCTTGGTTCCCTCACGGCAGGGCGTGCACTTGCCGCAGGACTCGTCCTGAATGAAGTCCATGAAGAACCGCGCCATGTCCACCATGCAGGTCCGATCGTCCATCACGATCATGCCGCCCGAGCCCATGATCGCCCCCACCTTGACGATGGACTCGTAGTCCACGGGCGTGTCGATGCGGGACTCGGGGACGCAGCCGCCGGAAGGGCCTCCGAGCTGGACCGCCTTGAAGCTGCGCTTGTTCGGGATGCCGCCGCCCACCTCGAAGATGATCTCGCGAAGCGAGGTCCCCATGGGGACCTCCACGAGACCGATGTTCCGAACGGCGCCCGTCAGGGCGAACACCTTGGTCCCCTTGCTCGTCTCCGTACCGATGCCTGCGTACCAGTCCCCCCCCTTGTGGATGATCTGGCCGACGTTCGCGTAGGTCTCCACGTTGTTCAACACCGTGGGCCGCTTCCACAAGCCCTGGACCGCGGGAAACGGCGGGCGGGGTCTCGGCATGCCCCGCTTGCCTTCGATGGAGTGCATCAGGGCCGTTTCCTCGCCGCAGACGAACGCGCCGGCGCCCCGGTACACGTCGAGGTCGAAGCTGAAGCCGCTTCCCAGGATGTCGTCCCCCAGAAGGCCGTACTCCCTCGCCTGGCCGATGGCGATGTCCAGCCGGCGCAGGGCCAGGGGGTACTCCGCCCTGCAGTAGATGTAGCCCTGCTGGGCGCCCACGGCCTTGGCGGCAATGATCATGCCTTCGAGCACGGCGTGGGGGTCCGCCTCCAGGACGCTCCGATCCATGAACGCGCCGGGATCCCCTTCGTCCGCGTTGCACAGCACGTACTTGACGTCGCCCTCGCTCTTGCCGGCGAACTCCCACTTGAGACCGGTGGGGAAGCCCGCTCCGCCGCGCCCGCGGAGCCCGGACGTCTTGATCTCCGCGATGATCTCCTCCGGGGTCATCTCCAGGAGGGCCTTTCCCGCAGCGAGGTATCCATCCCGGGCGATGTACTCGTCGATCTTCTCAGGGTCGATCGCTCCGCGGTTCTTGAGGACGATGAGCTCCTGCCGGGCGTAAAAAGGGATGTCCCCCATCACGGGAATGGTCTCCGCGCCGGCCTGCTCCTTGTAGAAGAACTTCTCGACCGGACGTCCCTTGAGGAAGTGCTCCTCCACCAGGTAGGGGATGTCCTCGGCGTCGAGCTTCTGGTAGAAAATCCCTTCGGGTTGCACGATGGCCACGGGACCCTGCGCGCAGAAACCGTTGCACCCGGTCTCCACGATGCGTACTTCCTGCTGAAGGCCTTGCTTCTCGATCTGTTCTTTCAGCGCCGCCTTGACCGCCTCGCTTCCGGAGGCGCGGCAGCCGGTTCCCCCGCACAAGAGAATTTCGGTTCTATAGGTGCTCATCTAGGCCCCCTTGTCTCGAGCAGAGCAGTCGAATGAGGTCGTTGCGTCCGAATCGAGCCGGCCTGTGCGGCCGGGTTCGAAGATCACTGCATGCGCGCCAGGGCGAAGTCCGTCTGCACCTCCCCGTGCATGATGTGCCGCCTGAACACCTGCCGCATCTTGTTGCGGTCCATGTGCTGATAGATCACGGGCTCCTGCCCCATCATCTCCACGGTGACGTTGGGCTCGCTGCTGCACATGCCCATGCAGCCCGAGTTGACCACCCGGATGTCGTCCCGGTCGCTTTCGGCGAGCTCCTCCAGCAGGGCGTCCATGACCTCGCGCGCACCGGCTGCGATGCCGCAGGTCCCCATGTGCACGGTGACCTTCACGGTGGCCTCGCCGTTTCTCAGGGAGGTCTCTTTCTGGGCTTTTTCCTTGATCTTCTTGAGATCATCGATCGTGAGCTTCCCCATGTCGTCCTCGTTTTCTTGCGGGTCATCCCGCAGTCAGGAACTCCCGTATGGTTTGGGTCACGTAGCGAATCACCTCCGGATGGTGAAGGGGAACGTCCTCCAGCTCCTCGCGGATCGCGCGGGTGTCCAGCTCGAACCTCCTGCCGTCCACCTCGTGGGTGTAGGCGAAGTCGGCCTGCCCGTTCCCGGCGATGAGCGCGGCCATGGTACCGGCCACGTCCCCCAGCGGGGGCAGATCGATGTGGCTCAGCCGGAAGGAGGCCGTCACCTCGGTCCCCTGCCCCTCCTCGGATCGCACCTGGAGGTCCCCTTCGCACCTCCGGCTCGCCTCGCGAAAGAGGCTGAGACCCAGCCCGACCCGTCGGGTGGTCCTCGTGGTGTAGAAGGGATCCAGGACCCGGGAGAGCTTCTCCTTCGGGATGCCCCGGCCGTTGTCGGCGATGGTGATCTCCAGCCGGTCCGCATCCCGATCTTCCTTCACGGAGATCCGGATGAGATCCGCTCCGGCGTCCAGGCCGTTCTCGGCCACGTCCATGATGTGAAGCGAGAGATCCCTCAGTTCCTTCCTCCCGGCGCCGCGCCCCCGGACTGTTCTCCTTACCCGGTTCGAACCGGAATTTCAACCCTTCGTCCCCGATCCCCCCGGAAGGCCAGCCTCAGCTCCTTCACCTCGAGGGACTCGACGAAGAGCCACGTCGTGGCCGCGCCGATGTCTTCCAGCTCGTGGGCGTCCGAGGAGGTCACCAGGCCGAGGGCGGGCTCCCGGTTCCCCGGCACGGCCCGGCGCACGGACTCGACGGACCCCCGCGAGGAGACCTCGAGGGCGTCCAGCAGGAGGTCTTCCGGGATGAAACCCAGCTGTCCGAGAACGCTGTAGCTCGGCCGGTCCACGTGGCTGGCGATGCTCAGCCCCCCGAGCCGTCGAATCTCCCGCACCACCTCGTGGAGGCCGATTCCGACGGCGCCGATCAGAAGCCGGTCGCAGAATCCTTCCACCTCGTCGAACTCGTTCGCCACCACCTGGTCCCCGAAGACATCGGGGCGATTCGAACCTTTCAGTCCGGCATACAGGACCTCCTGCATGGCCAGGGCCTGCTCCTCGGTGTCGAAGATCGCCAGGGTGTGCACCTCCTCCTCGGAGTTGATCTCCAGGCCGGGAAGGACCCGAAGCCCCGACCGGCTGCCGGCCCTCATGGCCGCGCCCACGTTCTCGGCCGAGTTGTGGTCGCACAGGGCGATGACGTCGATGCCCAGCTCGGCGCTCCTCTCCACCACCGCCTTGGGACTCATGTCGAGGGACGCACAGGGGGACAGGCAGGAGTGGATGTGGAGATCCGCCCGGTATCGCTTCATTCCTCCGCCCTGCCGACCCCTGCTTCGAACAGGAGGCCCGCCGTCTCGAAGGCGGACCGCCCGGTGGTCAGGATGGGAATCCCCTCCTCGTCCGCCTTGGCGCGGGTGTCGTCGTCCGGCTCCCGGCCGTTCACCAGAACGACGGCCGCAAGCTCCCTCAGCACGCACACGCCCACGATATTCTTGTGGGACTGAATGGTCAGCCACAAGGCGCCGTCGCCCGCGTTGGCCATGACGTCGCTCAGCAGGTCGCCGCAGTAGCCGCCCCGAACCTCCCGGTCCAGGCCGCTTTCTCCTGCGACCGGCGTCAGCCCGAACCGCTGGATGATCTCACTCACCTTCAAAGATGACTTCCTTTCCCCAGAACTGTTTCTGCTGGGCGCAGTCGTTCAGGCGGGCCTTGCCGGCCACCACGTCCTCGGCAAAGGTCCGGCAGTCCGGGGAGCCGCACATGCCGCAGTGCTTCTGCGGCAGCCTCTTCAAGGTGGACTCCACCCGCTTCTGCTGCTCGATCCGTTCGGCGATGGTCATGTCGATCTTCTCCGTCCGAACGGGCAGCACCTGTCGCTCGGCCCGAAACCAGCCCTCCTGGTAGATCTTCCTGAGGTATTTCTGCTTGACCCTCCGCTCCTCTCCGAACATGCGCACGTACTTCTGCACGAGCTGCTTGGTCTGGTATCGATCCGCCACGGTGAAGGGCCCCCCGACGCACCCCTCCTTGCAGATCCGGCACTCGAGATACTCGATGTGGTCGAGCAGTCCCATCTCCACCCGCTCCAGGTAGCGGATCGTCTCGTGGACTCCGGAGACCGCAATGCCCTTGGCCCGGATACCGGCGATCTCGCCGCCGGAGATCCCCCAGCCCAGGCCGACGCCTCCGGAGTAGTGAAGGACCCGGTCCTCCTCGATCTCCTGCATCGCCTTCTTCAGCTCCTCGTAGATCGCGTTGATCCCCACGGCACGGTCCCGGTTCTCCTGGTTGGTCTCCCGGATCATCAGTGCGGGACAGGGAACCACGTGGAGCACCTCGATCTCTTCCGGAGGGCGGTTGTACTTGACGGACAGGCGCTGCTTGGCCTCTCTCGTCACGATCTCTCGTGGCGTGGCCAGTGGAGGGACGTGCCTCAGGAGGCTCGGGAACCGGCAGGCGATGATCTGGACCACGGCCGGGCAGACCGCCGAGATCAGGGGAAAGGGCGGGTCCTCGGTCTCCCGCTGCTCCCGGATGAGAAGCTCGATGGCGAACTCGTAGAGCTCAACCGTGTAGGACTGGTCGAAGGGGTATCGGAACCCCATCCTGCGGAGCCCCAGGAGAACGTCGTTCGGGAGATAGTCCTCCCCGAACTGGGAGTAGAGCACGGTGGACGGGCAGACCGCGTCCTCGAAACGATCCCCCAGGGACACCCCCACGGACGACACACCCCGGATCGCCCCCTGCGGGCAGACGCGGGCGCACTCCATGCAGTCGATGCAGACCCCTTCGATCCGGGCGACGTTGTCCCGCACGCGAATGGCCTTCATGGGGCAGGCCTTCATGCAGAGGACGCACCCGTTGCAGAGGTCCTCGTCCACCTCCACATAGTGTACGGGCCGTCCGGCCGCCGCCCGGTCATCCGCGCCCATCTTCCACCTCGAACCCCATGGCCAGGAAGGTTCCCTCTCCCCTTCGCGAGTCCACGTCCAGGGAAGAGGCGTTCCTCTTGATGTTGGGAAGCCCCATGCCCGCGCCGAAACCCATTTCCTGATGCTCGGGCTTGGCCGTGGAGTATCCGGGCTGCAGGGCGAGCTCGATGTCCTCGATGCCGCCGCCCCGGTCCCGGCACGCCAGGTCGACCCGCTCCGGCTCGACCCGGAGCAGCATCTCGCCGTCCCCGCCGTGCATGACCACGTTCATCTCCGCCTCGTAGGCGCAGATGGAGACCCTGCGGATGAGCGCCGGATCGAACCCGATCCTTTTCAGGATGCCCCGGACCTCGATCGAAACCTCCCCCGCCTTGACGAAGTCGTTGGCCTTGATCGTGAATCGCCTCTCCAGCAGGGGCATGAGCGCTCCAGGGCC
>CAYVVQ010000063.1:16968-25060 GCA_964454455.1 uncultured Desulfobacterales bacterium
TTTCCACGGCACTGACGCGGATCAGAAGAGCTCGTCGATCCCCCGCAGCCCCGCCTCGAACAGCTTTCCGCAGGCCGTGAACATGGTATACGGGGTTCGGATGACGGGGATCTCGTGCTCCTTTGCACGCTCCACCAGGTCTTCGTTGGGGCGCTTCTTCCGGACCAGGATGACGGCCGCCACGTTGGCGATCACCGAGGCCCGGATGACCTGCGTGTTGTTCAACCCGGTGATCAAAATGGACCCCGACGTGGGCCCGCGCAGGACGTCGCTCATCAGGTCGCTTGCCGTGCAGAACTCGAAGGACAGGTCGCACTTCTCGTGACCGACGACGATCTCCCCATCCAGCAGCTCCACCAGCTCCACCAGTTTCATGGTCATGTCCGATCCAACCGCCCTTCTACTCGTACCGCTCGAGAATGCCGAGGATTCTGTCCGGGGTCACCCCCCCGTGGGTGTCGTCGTCCACCACCACCACCGGGGCGAGGCCGCAGGCCCCGAGGCACCGCACGGCCTCCAGCGAGAATCGGCGGTCCTCGGTGGTTCCGCCCACGTCCAGCTGGTAGCCGGTCTGAAGGCGGCTCATGACCTCTCCAATCCCTCGGACGTAGCAGGCCGTCCCCATGCAGACCTTGATGACGTGCCGGCCCTTGGGAACCATGGAGAAGAACGAGTAGAACGTGACCACGCCGTAAATGGTGCTGCCCGGGATGTTCAAGCGGCGGCCGATGTACTCCTGCAGCTCGACGGGAAGGTACCCCACGGCTTCCTGGCAGTCCTCGAGCACCGGGATCAGGCATCCCGGCACGCCCCGGAAACGGTCGATGACCTCGTCCACTTTCCCCACCACATCCGGCGTCAGGTCGGGGTTGAGCTCCGCGAGCTTCTCTGCTTGCCGCATGATGCAGACTCCTTGTCAGGGGTATCACCCGGCCTCGAGAGGCTCTCGAGGCCGGAACCGGATCTCCGCCGGCGGCCGGTTTTCCCGCCGAACCGGCACGCCCGCGGCGCGAAAAAGCTCCAGAACTATAACAGAGTCGGGGACTTTTGCAAATCCAATTTCCGAACCCCGACCCGGCTCCCCCTCGCCCGCGCGCTTCGGAAACCCCCTGCCCACGGCCTTTTCGCCTCCACGGCACACCCCTCCCGGAGGGGCATGATCGCCCGGCCGTTCCAAGGGGCACCTCCCCTCGGGGAAACCCGCCCCCGGCCGCGGGGCTTGACAAATCACGACTCCCGGCATATGAAATATCGGAATCGTAAAAAGCCCTGAATCTTGATGGAGTCGCAAAAAGCCCTGAACCTTGGGATCTGCCCTCGAAATATCCATAGGTTATGGCGGTTCCCGCGGAGGGTGAGCGGGTTTTTGCGAACCCGTCAAATAGGTCTTTCGCGAAATGCCTTCCGCCAGCGCCGCCGTCACAGCGGCCCCGACGGGCCCTCCCTGGAATCGGGGTGCCTGCCCGCAGGCGGAACCCTTTTCCCGACACGCCGACGGATGACATCATGGCAAAGAAGAGCGCAAAAGGTCACATTGAAATCGATCGTGAGCAGTGCAAGGGATGCTATCTCTGCATCGAGTTCTGTCCCCAGGAAAACATCACCAAATCCTCAAAGCTCAATCAAAAAGGCTACTATCCCGCGCAATTCGAGCAAAGCGAAGAGAACCGCTGCACGGGGTGCGCCCAGTGCGCCACCATCTGCCCGGACGTGGCGATCGAGGTCTACCGTGACTGAAAAACAGCTGATGAGAGGGAGCCACGTGATCGGGGAGGCCGCGGTGCGCGCCGGCTGCCGGTTCTATGCCGGGTACCCGATCACGCCGCAGAACGAGCTGACCGAGTACATGGCCGGCGCCATGTCCCGCACCCAAGACGGCATCTTCATCCAGGCCGAGAGCGAGCTGGCCGCGATCAACATGGTGATCGGCGCCGCCATGACCGGGGCCCGATCCATGACGAGCTCGTCGAGCCCAGGTCTCAGCCTGAAGCAGGAAGGCATCAGCTACCTGGCCGCCCAGGAGCTCCCGGCGGTCATCGTCAACACCATGAGGGGCGGGCCCGGACTGGGGAACATCGCCCCTTCCCAGGGGGACTACTTCCAGGCCACCCGCGGGGGCGGTCACGGGGACTACCGCCACATCGTGCTCGCCCCGGCCTCCGGCCAGGAGCTGGCCGATCTCACGAGAACGGCCTTCGACCACGCGGACCGATACCGGACGCCGGTCATGATCCTCGGCGACGGTTTGATGGGCCAGATGATGGAGCCCGTCGTGTTTCCCGAGCCCCTGGATGTCGCCGGCCTCCCGGACAAGCCCTGGAAGCTGGACGGCGCGGCGGGCCGACCCGGGCGGGTGATCCTCTCCCTGCTCCTGAACACCGCGATCGAGGAGGAGCTGAACTGGAAGCTCCACCGAAAGTACGAGGCGATCGCCCGGGAGATCCCCGCGGCCGAGACCTTCATGACCGAGGACGCCCGGCTCGTGGTGATCGCCTACGGCACGGCCGCCCGGATCGCCAAGGGCGCCGTCAAGGCGTTACGGGAGAAGGGCATCCGCGTCGGGCTCCTCAGGCCGGTGACCCTCTGGCCTTTCCCGGATCGCGCGATCCGGGACATGAGCCGCTCCGTCCAGGACTTTCTCACCTTCGAGATGAGCACCGGCCAGATGGTGGAGGACGTGCGGCTCGCCCTGGAAGGACGGGCCCGGGTCCACTTCTACGGCCGGCCGGGCGGCATCATCCCCACGCCGGACGAGATCGCAGGCGTGCTCCACTCACGATACGAGCGCAGCGGGCTCGGCGTGCCTTCCTGAGGCCGGGCGCCCCCACGACAGCATCCAAGACCGGCCGAACCGAGGACGAATCATGGCGAAAAAGATCTTCGAACGACCCCGATACCTGAAGGAGAACGTCTTTCACTACTGCCCCGGCTGCGGGCACAGCATCATCCACCGGCTGTTGGCCGAGGTGCTCGCCGAGCTGGACATCGGGGAGCGCACCATCGGGGTCCCGCCGGCGGGCTGCGCCGTCCTGGCCTACAACTACCTGGACGTGGACATGGGCGAGGCCCCCCACGGCCGGGCCGTGGCCGTGGCCACCGGCATCAAGCGGACGCGCCCCGACCGGATCGTCTTCACCTACCAGGGGGACGGGGACATTGCGGCCATCGGCACGGCGGAGACCATTCACGCCGCCAACCGCGGGGAGAACATCACCGCCGTTTTCGTGAACAACGGCGTCTACGGGATGACCGGCGGCCAGATGGCTCCCACCACGCTCCTGGGACAGGGCTCCACCACCACCCCCGGGGGCCGGGATCGAACCCGGGACGGCATGCCCATCGACCTGAGCCAGATGCTTGCGGTGACCGGCGGGAGCGCCTACATCGAGCGGACCGCGGTCCACTCGCCCAAGCACGTTCGACGCACCAAGAAGGCCCTCGCCAAGGCATTCAAGACCCAGATGCAGGGGCTGGGGTTCTCCCTGGTGGAGGTCGTCTCGCAGTGCCCCACGAACTGGAAAATGACGCCCACCGAGTCCTGTGAGTGGATCGAGAAGACCATCCTCTCGGTCTATCCCCTGAAGGTGATCAAGGACGAGGTGGGCGATATCTGATTGAACCATCCGGAAGGACGGAGCTTATGATCACGGAAACGATCTTTGCGGGTTTCGGGGGCCAGGGGGTGCTCATGATGGGCTACGTGTTCGCCGTGTCGGTGATGCGGGACGGCAGGCACGTGACCTACATTCCCTCGTACGGGGCCGAGGTTCGGGGGGGGACGGCCAACTGCACGGTCGTGGTCTCGGACCGGGAAATCGCCTCTCCCGTGTCGTCGTCGCCCGACTACGTCGTCGTCATGAACAACCCTTCGCTCCTCAGGTACCAGGGGGTGATCCGCTCCGGCGGCACCATGATGATCAACGACAGCCTGGTGGAGGCGAAGCTCGCTCGAGACGATGTCAAGGAGGTCCGGGTGCCGGTCACCGACATCGCCAACGAGCTGGGCAGCCCCCGCATCGCCAACATGATCATGCTCGGGGCCTTTGCGGCCGAGACCGGCCTGACGAGCCTCGACTCCCTGATGAGCGGCCTCACCGAGATCTTGAAAGGCAAGAAGGCCTCCGTCATGGAGCTGAACCGAAAGGGCATGGAAGAGGGCGCCCGGTACGCGAACCAGGCCCCCTAGCAGCCCGCCCGACATCTCTCCAGTCACCCATGGTCCGGGCACCGGGCTCGCACCCCGAGCATCCCGGAAAACCGGGTCCCCAAGAAGGATGGATGCTCATGAAGACCGTAAAGGAAATCGAACTCACCCTGAAGGATGAACCCGGCCAGCTCTCCGGCATCGCCGACCTGCTCGGGGCCAGCAACATCCGGATCGTCGCCTTCCACGTGTCCCACCGCACGGCCGAAGGCCGGCTGAGCCTCGTGACCGACAACCCGGAAAGGGCGGTCAACCACCTCTCCACCGCGGGTCACCAGCTGGACACCCACGACGTGATCGCGTGCGAGGTTCCCTCCCATCCGGGAGGCCTGGGCGCCGTGCTCAAGCCGCTCAAGGCGGCATCCATCAACCTGGAGGCCGTCTACCCCTGCCTTTCCACAGGCGAGCGAGCCACCTTGATCGTGCGGGCCCGGCCGCTCGAAGGCGCCCTCCAGGCCCTGGAGGAGGAATGGATCCGGATCCTCGGGGAGGAGCTCTACACCCTGTAGCGGCGGAGCGACGTCCTCGTCCCACGCAGCTCCTCGCCGCAGCGGCACCCGGGGCCCGCCACCCCCCTTCCCTTCTCGGCGGTTGACATCGTCTCCCGGTTTCTTCTAGAATCGATCGGTGAAACCCTTCACAATCAGAGGGTTCGGGCCCGGCCGGCGTCCGGCCCCGGGATCCCGCACCCACGGAAAGGTCCGGTCCCATGAAAGACAACGCACCCAAGGGAGGCGATTCCCCGGGAAGCCGTCCCAAAAAGGCCGCGATCACAGCGGCCGTCGTGCTCATCTTCCTGCTCCTGTTCACGATCGTGGTCATGGCCCTCAACTCCCGAAAGCCGGGATCGTTGCAGGTGGAAGGGGCCGACCCGAAGGTGGAGGGCTCCCGCTTCGTCCGGACCAACCAGGCCCTGATCGAGCGGATGCTCGACAACTGGCTCCCCAACGATCTGTTCTGGCCCACGGTCTTCCTGGACAACATGCCCAACTACCAGATCGGGGAGCTGGAGGTGGTCCGCTACAACATCCGTGTCCTCCGGGACAACCTCAGCCGGATGCGGACCACGGACAAGCTGGACCCGGACGCGGAGGCCGCCTTCACCTCGCTCTCCAACGATCCTTACAAGTGGTGGTTTCCGTCGGCCGAGAGCAAGTGGAAGCTCGCGGCCAAGAAGCTGGAGAGCTATCACCGGAACCTCGTGAGCGGGGAAGCGAGCTTCCACCCCCGGGCCGACAACCTGGTGGAGCTCCTCACCCAGTACGCATCGCTCATGGGGGGGCTGAACACCCGGCTGATCAACGCCCCGGGAGACATTCACACGACCCTGACCCTCGATGAGACCAAGGAGGGGAAGCCGTCCGGGGCCGAGATGGTGAACATCGACATCCCCTGGCACGAGATCGACGACAACTTCTACTACGCCCAGGGCGCGGCCTACGCGCTCCACGAGTCCTTCAAGGCCATCCGGGTGGACTTCATGGACGTGCTCCGGGACAAGAACTCTCTGAAGCTCGTGGACAAGATCCTGGAGAACTTCGCCCGGTGCGACTTCGAGCCCCTGCTCGTGACCAACGGCGATCCGGACAGCATCTTCGCCAATCACTCGCTGAACCTTTCCGGCGTGTTCAACGACGCCCGCCAGAAGATCGACTCCCTGATCGTGGCCCTGAAGCAGGGTTGACGGCCGTGCACGAGATGTCCATCGCCCAGAGCCTGGCGGACCTCCTTCGGGAGGAGATGGAGAAGGCCGGCGCCCGGAAGCTCCGCTCGGTCCGCCTGGAGATCGGCCGGATGTCGGCCATCGTGCCCGATGCGCTCTCGTTCGGCTTCGAGGTCGTGACCGCGGACACGGACCTGGAAGGGGCCGAGCTGATCATGGAGACGGTCCCCCTGCGGGGCGCGTGCCGGGAGTGCGGCGGCGAGTTCGAGATCGAGAACTACGCGTTCGAGTGCCCCCTATGCGGGGGACACGAGATCGACACCCTCTCGGGCCAGGAGCTCGAGGTCAAAGAGATCACGGTGGACTGAAGGGGTCCGGGCAGGTGGAAGTGGAAGTGGAGGTGGAAGTGAGGGAGAGGGTGACGATCGGACGAACCATATCCGACTGCGCCCGTTGAGGGAACATGCGAGCCGAACCACAGGAACGGCATGGAAAGACACCCAGGGAAAAAGGAGCAGACATGAAGACCATCTCCGTGGTGCGGAACGTCCTGGAGGCGAACGATCGGATCGCGGAACAGAACCGCGCGTTCTTCAACGAGCACCATCTGTTCGTCATCAACCTCATGAGCTCCCCCGGCGCCGGCAAGACCACCCTGCTCGAGAAGACCATCGACGCCCTGAAGGATGAGATGGGAATCGGCATCATCGAGGGGGACATCCAGTCCTCCCACGACGCCGAGAGGATCGCGAAGAAAGAGGTCCAGGTGGTGCAGCTCAACACGGGCGGGGCCTGCCACCTGGACGGCAACATGATCCGCGACACCTTCGAGGCCCTGGACTTCACCCGGCTCGACCTGCTGGTGGTGGAGAACGTGGGCAACCTGGTGTGCCCGGCCGAATTCAAGGTGGGCGAGGACGCCAAGGTCATGATCCTCAGCGTCACCGAGGGCGAGGACAAGCCCTCCAAGTACCCCCTGATGTTTCACGAGTCCGAGGTCCTCCTGATCAACAAGATCGACCTCATCCCCTACCTCGACGTCCGGCTGGAGGACATTCGCAGTGAGGCGCTGCGCGTCAACCCCGAGATCACCGTCTTCGAGGTCTCCACCAAGACCGGCGAGGGGTTGGAAGGGTGGGTCGACTGGCTCCGCGGGCGCGTGAAGAGATCGTGAACGGGACGGGACGCCGCAGCTCCGCGGGCAGGCGATCCCTCGGCTCGATTCAGGGGATCGTCCAGGGAGTGGGCTTCCGTCCCTTTGTCTACCAGCTCGCCAGGCGCTGCCGCCTGACCGGGTACGTGGTGAACACCCCCGCGGGGGTGGATGTGGAGGTGGAAGGGGCAGACGAGGACGTGGAGCGCTTCTTCACCGCCCTCCGCGACGAGAGCCCTCCCCTTGCCCACATCTCCGGCATCGAGCGGACCGACGACCTCTCCCCCGAGCACGGCTCGGGATTCGAGATCCGTGAGAGCCGCACCGGGGAAACCCGTTCCGCCCTGATCTCCCCGGACGTGAGCGTCTGCGGGGACTGCCTCCGGGAGCTTCGCGATCCCCGGGACCGCAGGTACCGCTACCCCTTCATCAACTGCACCAACTGCGGTCCGCGCTACACCATCATCCAGGACATCCCCTACGATCGGCCCATGACCACCATGGGCCGGTTCGTCATGTGCGACGACTGCCGGGCCGAGTACGAGGATCCCGAGGACCGGCGGTTCCACGCACAGCCCAACGCCTGCCCGCGCTGCGGCCCCCGGCTCGCGCTCCACGACGGGGCGGGAGACCCCGTGGACTGCGACGACCCCGTCGAGGAGACGATCCGAAGGCTCCGGGCGGGGGAGATCCTGGCCGTCAAGGGCCTGGGAGGCTTTCATTTGGCCGTGGACGCCGCCCGGCACGACGCGGTGGCCCGCCTCCGCCGCAGGAAGCACCGGGAGGAAAAACCGCTCGCACTCATGGTCGCCGACCTGGACGCCGCGCGCGCCCTGGCCCGGATCTCCCCGGAGGAGGCCGAAATCCTCCGCTCCATCCAGCGTCCCATCGTGCTGGTCGAGAAACGGGAGGACCACGGGCTCTCCTCCGAGGTGGCGCCCCGGAACCGCTTCTTCGGCCTCATGCTGCCTTACACGCCCCTGCACGACCTCCTGCTCCGGGAAGGCGGCTTCCGCGCGCTGGTCATGACCAGCGGAAACCTGAGCGAGGAGCCCATCACCATCGCGAACGA
>CAYVVQ010000064.1:0-23832 GCA_964454455.1 uncultured Desulfobacterales bacterium
CCCAGCACGCCAGCCGCTCCCGCAGGGACCGCGGTCCCAGCTCCTCCTCGACCTCGCTCAGGAACCGCGCCGCCTCGGCCCTCCGCTCCCGGTTGGGCCCGAAACGGACCACCGGGTAGATCCCCGGAAGGGCCCGTCGGACGTATCCGCGCATCCGCTCCGCGCGTGCCCGCAGCAAGGGGCGGGAGGCGTTTTTCATGTTTCGCCAGCCCTCGAACCAGGCCCTCAGCACCCGGAGCATGGAGGGTCCGAGCCGCTCGAACGCCTCCCGGTAGAGGAACCGCTGGAGCGCCTCCAGCTCCCTCGGTTGGAAGTGCGGGTGCTCGAAGTGCATGGAAAAGCCGTCGAAGGTCCGATAGTCGGGATCCTCCCGATAGGCATCCAGATAACGGCCCTCCCGCAGGACCTCCCGGTGGAACGGCGTCCCGGGAAAGGCGAAGTAGATCAGGATCTGCCACAGCGAGGGTTCCAGGTCCGTGAGCTGCCGGAACTCCTCCAGCACCTTGGCGCGGTCCTGGTAGGGAAAGCCGATGATCATGGAGGTGAGAACGGCCACCCCCCGGGACCTGAGATCGCGCACCAGCTCGTCCATGGGACGGCCCCGCAGCTTCTTGTACCCCGAATCCGCGCCCTCGAAGGCGGTCCAGACGAGATCGAAGCCCATCTCCGCCACCTCGTCGGCGGTGAAGCGCGAGAGCCCGCGCACGCTGCCGAATCCCATGATCGAGGCGGACACGCCGCCCTCGCGCACGCAGTCGAGGAACTCCCGGGCCCGGGTCTCGTGGATGAAGAAGTCCTCGTCGATGAAGATGAAGCCGCTCAGGGTGTCGCCCGCCTCCGCGGCCATGCGTTCCATGGAACGCATGGTGTCGTAGAGCTCCCGTCCGCTCTGAACGAAGGGGATGTACTTTCGTTTGAAGAAGTGGGAGGTGCAGCAGAAGTCGCACCCATTCGGGCAGCCCAGCCCCCCGGTGATGTGCGCCACCTTGGTCCTCAGAGGATAGGAGTAGACCCGTGGCGACTCGATGGGGACGTAGGGGTGGCGAATGGGCCGGTCCTCGGTCTCGCCGAGCAGCCTTCTCATGAAACCGACGCCCTCCTCCCGGCAGATCGCGTCGGCGTGGGGGCCCAGCACCTCGTCGGGCAGGACGGTGCCGTACCCGCCGAGGACGATCCGGGATCGCGGCGAGTGCCGGCGTACCAGCTCGACCATTCGGCGAACCTTGTGGAAGGTGGCCACCACGAAGTTGATGCCGATCAGGCCGTAGCTCCGCTTACGGAGCTCGCGGCGGAACTCCCGCTCGGACGGATAGTGAAGGACCACCGCCGGCGCCTCGATGTTCTCGGCGATGTAGTCGAGCCCCCAGCAGCGGATGACCTGGCGGTAGCTGAAGATACCCTGGCTTCGCGTCACCTGGGCGTGAAAGAGCTCGGCCCCGACGGAATCCCCCTCCCCCTTTCCGCCGAAGGGGCGGCACACGGTGGTGAGCAGCACGTCCGGCACGTCGCCCCTTCCTCCCCGAGCTTCCCCGGTATGGAGGCGACCCTGGTCCGGGGAGGCGGGCCCGCTCATGCAAGCCACCTGGCGATCCCGTATCCCGCCGTTGAGACGATGCCGCTCAGGACGATCCCCCAGCCGATGTCCACCGCGACGATGCCCGCGGGCCACCCCTTGATGAGCGCCAGGTTGGTGAGATCGAAGGTCGCGTAGGTGACCAGGCCGAAAACCGCTCCCATCCACAGGGCCTGCGCGAGGCCACCGCTCTTGAAGGCGGGGTAGATCACGAACACCATCAGCCCCAGAACGAAGATCAGGTAAAAGAGAAAAGCGGCCCCCCAGTTCACGTTCTCCGCGAAGAGGTGTCCCAGCTGGCGCTGGTAGAACCGCTTGGCGATGACCCCCAGCCAGAAAAAATCCACCACCAGAAACACCAGGAACGTCAAGCCGTATGCCTTGGCCAGCTGTGTCCAGGTCATCACACCCCTCCTTCCTCGGTGCCTCCGCGCCTCCTCCGGTCCGGACCGCGCCTCACTCGAGCCGGTCTGAAGGGCGGGGCTTCAGTAGGAATAGCGAATTCGAACGGGGATGCACTCCCCCGAATCGTCCGCCACGTTGGAGATCCCCTCGTAAAGCAGAAGACGCTTTCGCTCCCGGTCGTACACCACGTTGATGTGCGGCGCAAAGAGACGCACGAACCAGTGATCGCTCTCCAGCCGGATTTCCAGGCGGTCGCCCTCGACGCCCGTCTTGCGAATTCGAAAATCGAACTGATCGAGCCGGGAAGGCAGGGCCAGCTTGACGTGGTAGATCTCGCCCCCGGCAATGGCGTCCAACCGGTTGAGGATGAAGTGGTGAAAGCCCTGCCCGACGATCTGATCCTCTTCCCGCGGTATGCAGCGGGTCTCCTCCGTTGCCCCGGGATCCTTCTGTCGAAACAGGCAGAGGGTGTCGTCCCCCAGCCGGACGCCGTCCGCGTAGCCCCGCCTCTGGTCCCGGAAGGTGTAGTCGCAGAACTGCGGGGAGGGCGCGTAGTCGGACACCAGGGAGCCGATCTTGCGGCCCTCCGGATCGAAGTAGGTCGTTCGACTTGCGACGACGCCCTCCTCGTCGTAAGTGAGGTCGTGTTGCTCGACATACACGAGGTCGCCGTCCTCGTTGTACGCCTTGCCGGTGAAGCTCCGGGATTCGGCCTGCGCGGGCGTGGTGAGCGCGAGCAGCAGCAGGGCCGTCAGGAAGATCCGCAGATATAGGTGCACCAGTCCGGCCGTCATGGCCCTGGCCTTTCCCGGTCGGTGGGACGGGACCGTCGTTTCCGTGGATCCCTCGAATCGCAGAGGTCAACTTTTATGGTAACCATTCCCTCCGGCAACGCAACCCGCAAAACGGCTTTCCCCGGCCGTTCGCGCTTATAACCCGGCATTCGACCGCGATGAATGAGCATTTCGTGCCCTTCGGTTGATTCCGAAAAAATCGGATTTATCTTGAGACCTGCGGGATCGGTACCGTTCCCGCGTTGTTCGGGAAACGACACGGGAAGGGACCCCGATGGCCCGGCAGACGCAAAAGAGCGTTCCCACCTCGAAACGACTGGCCTACGCTGCGCCCGCCTTCTCGCTGGCCGTGGTGGGCATCCCCATCTACGTCTACATCCCCAAGTTCTACACCGACGTGGTGGGCGTCCACATCGCGCTCCTCGGAGCCCTCATCCTGGGCGTCCGGATCTTCGACGCCGTGACCGATCCCCTGATCGGTGTTCTCTCCGACAGGACCCGATCCCGCTTCGGGCGAAGGCGCCCCTTCATCGCCGCGGGGGCCGTGGTGCTCGCCATCTCCATCTACCTCCTGTTCAATCCCCCGGAAAGGCCCCCGACCTTCGAAACCGCCTGGTTCGGCGTCTGGTTCTTCTGCGTGTTCCTCTTCTGGACGCTGGTGGAGGTGCCCTACGAGTCCCTGGGACCGGAGATCACCTTCGACTACCACGAGCGGATCACGCTGTTCGGCTGGCGGGACGGTGCGCTCATCGCCGGGACCCTGGTCGCCGCCGCCTCGCCCGCCGTGGTCTCCGGCCTGCTCGGCCTCTCCTCCACGCCGGCCGACGAACGGCTCAAGTTCTTCTGGATCTCCCTGTTCTACGGGCCGCTGGTGGTGGCGTTCTGCGGGTGGTGCGTTTTGGCCATCGGGGAGCGCTGGGTGGATCGCCTTCCCCTGCGGCCCGGCTCCGGGAGCGGGTTCAAACGCGTCCTGGAGAACCGCCCCTTTGTCATTCTGCTCGTATCTTACACCATTGCTGCATTCGGCAGCAACCTTCCGGCCACCCTGATTCTCTATTACGTCGAGTACGTTCTCCAGTCGAAGCATGCCGATCTCTTCCTGGCGCTCTACTTCGTCACCGGGGTCCTGTTTCTTCCCGGTTGGGTGCTCCTGGCCAAGAGGATCGGGAAGAAGCACGCCTGGATCCTCTCCATGGCGGTGAACACGGGGGCCTTCACCGGTGTGCTGTTCCTGGGTCCGGGGGACGCGGCCGTCTACGGCGTCCTGGTGGTGCTCTCCGGGCTGGGGTTCGGCGCCACCGTCGCGCTCCCCTCCGCCATGCAGGCCGACGTGATCGACTACGACGAGCTCATCACGGGCGAGCGTCGCGAGGGGTACTACGTGGGCTTGTGGTCCATCACCAAGAAGCTCGCGGCGGCCCTGGGCGTCGGGCTTTCGCTCTCCCTGCTGGGCACGGTGGGATACGAGCCCAACGTGGTGCAGCCCGAGGGGGTGGTGCGCACGCTCCGGGTGCTCTACGCGGGGGTCCCCTCCCTCTGCAACATCGTGGCGCTTCTCATCGCCCTGGCCTACCCCATCAGCAGTCGTATCCACGACGAGATCCGCACGGCCGTGGAGGACCGGAAGGAGGGACGCCGGGTGGAAGACCCGCTCCACCCGGGCCGTGCCCTCCCGCGTGCACCGGAGGAAAGACCATGGACTTGACGCTCACCGTACTGGCATGGAACCTGGCGGCCGTCCTCGGCCTGATGGCGGGAGCTTGGGTGCTCAGCATGATCCTCGAGGACGCCAGCATCGCGGACGTGGTCTGGGGGCTGGGCTTCGTGCTCGTGGCCTGGGTCACCTTTTTCCTGGCCGACGGCGGCTATCTCCCCCGGAAGCTGCTCATCACGTCCCTCGTGACGGTCTGGGGCTTGAGGCTGGCCATCCACATCGGGTGGAGGAAGCGGGGAAAGGGCGAGGACCGCCGCTACCGCGCCTGGCGGGCCAAGTACGGGAAGAGGTTCCGGTGGGTGAGCCTCTTCACGGTGTTCGGCCTCCAGGGGCTGCTCCTCTGGGTCATCTCTCTGAGCGTTCAGGCGGGGCAGATTCCCGGAGGTTCCCTCCTGGGGGTTCTGGATGCAGCGGGCCTGGCGCTCTGGTGCGTCGGCTTCGCGTTCGAGGCCGTCGGAGACGCTCAGTTGGCCCGGTTCAAGGCCGATCCCTCGAACCGCGGCCAGGTCATGGACCGGGGGCTCTGGGCCTACACCCGCCACCCCAACTACTTCGGGGAGTCCCTCATGTGGTGGGGGCTCTTCGGGATCGCCCTGTCCGCGCCTGGCAACCTCTGGACCGTCGTCAGTCCGATCACCATCACCTTCCTTCTCCTCAAGGTCTCCGGGGTGACGCTCCTGGAGAAATCCATCGAGGAGACCCGGCCGGCCTACCGGGACTACCAGGAACGCACGAGCGCCTTCTTACCCTGGTTTCCCGGAAGGAAGCGCTCATGAGCCTCGGCATCGAGCTGGCGGAGGGGCCTTCCCTCCTCAGGAGGCCGTTTCCAGGCCCGGCAGGATGGGCTCCGGCCGACACCGGGGCTTGATGAACCGGATCTGGACGTCCCCCAGGTAGCGTTCCTCGAACCCCGCCTCGCAGTAGCAGAGATAGTACTCCCACATGCGGACGAAGTTGTCGGAAAAGCCGAGAGCCTCGACCTGGTCGAGATTCTCGAAGAACCCCTCGCGCCACGCGCGCAGGGTCCTCGCGTAGTTCGGGGTGATGTCCTCCAGGTGGTCCATCTTGAGGTCGGTCGCCCGCGCCACGGCCCGGCTCATGGCGGCGATGGAGGGAATGCAGGATCCCGGAAAGATGTACCGCTTGATGAAGTCCACGGAGTGCTTGTGCCGCTCGAAGACCCGGTCCGTGATGGTGATCGCCTGGAGCATCATCATGCCGTCCTCCTCGAGGCGGTCGCTGCACGTCCGAAAGAACGCCTCCAGGTAGTGGTGCCCCACGGCCTCGATCATCTCGATGGAGACCAGCTTGTCGAAGCGGCCCTCCAGGTCCCGGTAGTCCTGAAAGAGCACCTCGATCCGATCCGCGAGCCCGGCCTCTCGAATCCGCTCCACGGCCAGATCCCGCTGCTCCCTGGAGATGGTGGTGGTGGTGACCCGGCACCCGTAGCGCCCCGCGGCAAAAATCGCGAACCCGCCCCAGCCCGTGCCGATCTCGAGCACGTGATCCTCGGGCCCCAGGGCCAGCTTCCGGCAGATCCGGTCGTACTTGGCCAGGGAGGCCTCCTTCAGGGTGCAGTCCTCGCCCTGGAAGATCCCGCACGAGTAGGTCAGGGTCTCGTCCAGGAAGAGCCGGTAAAAGTCGTTCCCCAGGTCGTAGTGGGCGGAGATGTTGGCCCGGCTCCCCGCCCTCGTGTCCCTTCGAAGGGCGTGGAAGAGCTTGTAGGCCGGGGCCGCGAGGCGCGTCCAGCGCCTATCCAGCCCCTGGAAGACGTCCTGGTTGAGGAGCACGATGCGGATGAGCGCGGTGAGGTCGTCCGTGGTCCAGAGCCCCGCCATGTAGGCCTCGCCCGCGCCCACGCTCCCGCCGAAGACGATCCGGTCGTAGAAGGCCGGGTGATGCACCCGGACCGTGGCCTCGAGGGGGGCCTCCGCCAAGGGACGGCCGAAGGAGTGATCGAGCCCGCCGTCCAAGATGCGGACCCGCCCGTGTTCGAGCCTCCGCAGGATGGCGAAGAAGAGCCTCCTCGCCGTCGGGCTCAGGAGGGGGACCGGGGGCCTGGCCGAGATCCGCTGCTCCACGGGTTGAATGAAGGCTTTCATGGCGTCATCCGCCTTCCAGAGGGGCCGGCGCCTTGGGGTGGGCGTACACCCGGGCCCCCTTTCGTTTGAGCCGAAGGGCCTGGCGGTAGATCATGGCCGTGACCTTCCACGTCATGAGCGGGTAGGCCAGAAGGACCCGCGTCAGGGAACCCCGCGTGATGGGCGTCCGCCGAAGGGAGAGGGTGGCATCGAAGCGCTTCGTGTCGCCGGCAAAGAGGTTCATGTGCACCTGGATCCGCTCGCCGGGCTCCCGAAACCGCCAGTCGTAGCGGATGCCCATCTCCATGAAGGGGGAGACGTGAAAGGCCTTTGCGAAATGAAACTGCTTCCACCCCGAAACCGGGTGGGCATTCTCCGCCTCCGCGAACACGTAGCAGTGCTCCTCGAGCCACGGCGTGTTGTGGACCTCGGCCACGATGGCCTCCACGCCCCGGTCCTCCCGGTCCCAGCAGTAAAAGAAGCTCACGGGGTTGAAGCAGTACCCGAGGTAGCGCAAATGGGTGAGCAGGCGAACGGGCCCGGCCGGACGCGCGCCGGTCCGCTCCTCCACCAGGTCCCGCACGGCCCGGTCCAGGGGGATCTCCACGGGACCGAAGTGGTCCCTTCTCCGGAAATAGGCCAGGTTGACCCGTTCCACCGACCAGAGGGGGTGGGCGTCGAACACGCGGGGAAGCTCCTCCAGGTCCAGGTAGAGGAGGTAGATCCGGTACTGGAAGGCGTTCGCCACCGGCGTCATGCGGCGGTGCCGGACATGCCCCTCGTAGATGCAGCTCTTCACCTCAGAACCCCTTTCCGAAAGGCTTGCACGCGGCCAGCGCGCTTCGGACCCCGTCCTCGTGAAAGCCGTACCCCCAGTAGGCCCCGCAGAAATGGGTGCGGTTGGGCCCGCTGATCTCCTCGAACCGTTTCTGGGCGGCAAATCCCCCGGGCGTGTAGACCGGGTGGTGATAGGTCAGGTCTCGAATCACCTTCCCTGAATCGATGTCCCGCTCCCGGTTGAGGGTCACGCAGAAGTCCACGGGCGCACCGAGGCCCTGGAGGATGTTCATGTTGTAGGTCAGGGAGACCCCCTCGTGGGGCTCCCTGGGCAGGAAGGAGTTCCAGCTGGCCCAGCAGGAGCGGCGGGTCGGCATCATGGAGGCGTCCGTGTGCAGGACCGTCCGGTTTCTCTGGTAGGGCAGGGCGCCCAGCACCTCCCGTTCCGCGTCCGTAGGGTCGGCGAGCATGGCCAGCGCCTGGTCGCTGTGGGCCGCGATGACGCACCGGTCGAACCGCTCGGCCTCCCCGCCCCGGGGCTTCACTTCCACGTGGGTGTCGTGCCGGGAGACCGACTCCACCGGGCTCTCGAGGCGGATGGAGTCCCGGAAGGGCTGGATCAGCTTTTCCACGTACCGCCTCGATCCTCCCCGAACCACGAGCCACTGGGGCTTGTCCCGAACATTGAGGAACCCGTGGTTGTGAAAAAAGGCGGCGAAGGAGCGAGCCTGGAATTCGTGAAAACGGGCCGGGTCGGCGGACCAGATCGCCGACCCCATGGGGATGATGAAGTAGTCTCGGAACCACCGGGAGTAGCTCCGAGCCTCCAGGTAACGGCCCAGGGTCGTCTCGTCGTCCTCGGACCGGATCAGGGCCATGGACTCCTTTCGAAAGCGAAGGATGTCCAGTATCATGCGGTGGAAGGCGGGACGGAAGAGATTGCGGCGCTGGGCGAACAGGGAGTTCAGGGAGGTCGGGCTGTACTCCAGGCCCGTCCTGCCGCACCGGACGCTGAAGCTCATGTTGGAGGGCTTCCAGGAGACCCCCAGCTGATTCAACAGCTTCACAAAGTTGGGGTAGGTCTTCTCGTTGAACACGATGAATCCCGTGTCCACGGGATAGGTCGTCCCTTCCGCCTCGACGTCGACGGTGTGGGTGTGCCCGCCGATGTAGTCCTCCGCCTCATAGACGACGACCTCGTGGTCCCGGCACAGAAGATAGGCCGACACCAATCCGGAAACCCCGCCACCGACGACTGCGATTCGCATCGCGCACCCCCCTTCCGGTTCTATTTTGATTCCACACCCCGGCCGGCCGAAATCATGAGGCTTCCCGGGAGCGCCTCCTAGTGGGCCTTGGCGCGGCTCCCGAAGGTCTCCCGGTAGAAGCGGCACGCGTCGGTCTTCCACGAGCCCGCGGGCTCCTCCCCGGAAGGCCGCCCGTAGTGGACCGTGGGCACGACCACCTCCTCGCCCAGAAACGTGGTGGGCCCGACGATGCGCCCCCCGCGGCATGACCCTCGCGGACCCCCTCCACCCGCCCGGGCTGAAGCAGGGGCTCCCCTCCGCCGGTCAAGTCCAGCCCCGCGCAGAGAGGTCGGCCCTGACGGAAACCGTCCGGGTGGCCTCGCGGAGCAGGAGGGCCGGCTCCTCCAGGGACTTCATGGAACGGGAGGTCACCACCGGGCGGACTCCTCGATCCGCCAGATCGCGCACGAGCGCCGATCCCAGGCCGCCGGCGGCGCCCGTCACCAGGACGTGCTTCCCCCTGAGGTCGTAGAGCGGTTTACTCATGATCCACCCTCTCCGTCATCATAGGACATCCGGGACCCCATGGGCAAGGAAACGATCCTGGCGGGAGGCCCCGTGCCGGGGTGCGTCGCCTTCCGGTCCCCTCCGCGCCGCGGATTGACAAGTCCGCAACCGTGGCATAGGGTCGGGCCATGAACGGTGACGGTCCTGGCGCGGCTGCGCGCCCTCACGCTTCATCCGGCGAATCCCTCGAACCGGCTGCCATGGAAACATCCAGCGCAATCCGCAAGCACGAACCACGCCAGGCGGACCGCATCGCCCGCGCGCCCTGGAGCTCCCGGGTGGAAACCCTCCCTGGCGGGCGCTGTCCTTCCTTCGAGGCTCGCCCCCTACCTCACCTCCCGCCGTGGCCTCCGCCCTGTCCCCGGGTTCGATCGAGCTTCGCACCCGGGATCGGCTGGACCGCCAAGAGCGGGGCGCCTACACGAAAAAGGTCCGCCGGAAGCAGAAGCAGCCGGCGGAGGTCGTGCAGGGGTGATCCATAGCGGGAGTGCGGCGGAAGGAAACCTTCACATAAGGAGGGAACGCATGGCTCTGAACATCGTGCTGTGCCTGATCGGATTCCTGATGCTCTACTACGGCGCGGAGTGGCTGGTGAAAGGCGCCTCGAGCCTCGCCAGGAGCCTCGGGATCACCCCCGTGGTCATCGGCCTCACCGTCGTCGCCTTCGGCACCTCGACCCCCGAGCTCGTGGTCAGCCTGATCTCCTCCATCACCGACAAGAGCATGATCGCCTTGGGAAACGTGGTCGGAAGCAACATCTGCAACATCGCCCTGGTCCTGGGTGCGGCTGCGCTGTTCCAGCCCATCACCAGCCACCGCTCTGTGGTGCAGCGAGACATCCCCTTGATGCTCTTCATCTCCACCTACCTCCTGGCCCTGTCCCTCAACTCCACCCTGGGGCGGATCGAGGGGGCGACCCTGTTCACGGGGATCATCCTGTACACGGTGTTCAACTACCTGGTGGCGAAGCGAGAGGCCCGAAAAGGCCTCAGCGCGGAGGCCGTTCTCGAGGGGCTCGGCGTGGAGGAGGTGGAGTTCATCGAGTCCCGATCCCGGCAGGCCGTGCTGATCGTCGTCGGCATCCTCGGCGTGGTCTTCGGGGCGAAGCTCGTGGTGGACTCGGCCGTGGCCATCATGCAGGTTTTGGGGGTGAGCGAGAAGTTCATCGGTCTCACCATCGTGGCCTTCGGGACGTCCCTACCCGAGCTCGCCACCTCGGTGGTGGCGGCCATCCGCAAGGAGATGGACATCAGCATCGGCAACCTGGTGGGAAGCAACGTCTTCAACATCATGAGCGTGCTCGGCGCGGCCTCGCTGGTGCGACCCATCCCCATTCCCGGCGGTTTCGTCGAGAGCGGGCTGATCGTGGACTACTTCGTCATGATGTTCACGAGCGCCCTCCCCTGGTTCTTCATGCGGAAAACGAACACCATCAGCCGGGCCGAAGGCGCCGTGCTGCTGGCCTGCTACGTGGGATACGTGGTCTACCTCATCGCCAAGGGCTAAACGCCCCTTTTTCGAGCAAGGAGTGACGTCTCCATGGAACCCGTCCCGGCCGAAGAGCTCGCCGCCCGCATCCAACGCTTCCGGCAGATCCTGGGAGAGCAGGATCTGGACAGCGCCCTCGTGCTGCACAACGTGGGTCTCTACTACTACTCGGGCACCCTGCAGACCTCCTTTCTCCTGGTCCCGGCCGAGGGGGATCCGCTGCTCCTGGCCATCAAGTCCGCGGAGCGGGCCCGGCGCGAGTCGCCGCTCGAGCGCGTGGTGCCCCTCGAGGGCAGGCGGGCTCTCCCGCAAGCCCTCGAGGAGCAGGGGGCTCCACTCGCGGGCCGGGTGGGCCTGGAGCTGGACGTCCTGCCCGCGGCCTTCTTTCTCTGGCTTCAGAGGACCTTCCCGTCCTGCGAGTGGGTGGACGTCTCCGGCCTGATCCGCACCCAGCGGATGATCAAGTCCGATTACGAGGTGGCCCAGATCCGGCGGGCCCTCGAGGTGGAGGACCGCGCCTTCATGGACCTCACCCGGTTCATTCGGGAAGGGATGAGCGAGCTCGAGGTGGACGGCCGCCTGGCCATGCTCGGCCGGACGGGTGGGCACCAGGGCATCGTCCGCATGCGGGGATGGAACCAGGAGATGACCTACGCCCACGTGCTGAGCGGGCCCAACGGGGACGCGGCCTCCTACCTCAACAGCGCCCACGGCGGCTCCGGCACCTGCTGCGCCATGCCCCAGGGGGCCGGGCACCGGGCCATCCGCCGGAACGAGCCCATCGAGGTGGACTACAGCGTGGGAATCAACGGCTACCTGGGGGACCAGTCCCGGACCTACGTCATCGGCGAGCTCCCGACCTCCCTGCAGAAGGCCCACGACTGCTCCCGGCGCATTCACGACCGCTTCGCCGAGACCGCCGGTCCCGGCGTTCCCTGCAGGGCCGTGTACGAGGCTGCCGCTGCCGAGGCGGACCGGGCGGGCCTCGCCGGCGTGTTCATGGGCCATGGACCCAACCAGGTCCGGTTCGTGGGCCACGGAATCGGCCTGGAGGTGGACGAGCTCCCGATCCTCGCCCCGAGGTTCGACCTTCCCCTGGAGCCGGGCATGGTCCTGGCCCTGGAGCCGAAGTTCGTGCTTCCCGGCGAGGGCGTGGTGGGACTGGAGGACGACTACCTGGTCACGGAGGATGGCGTGGAACGCCTCTCCCTCACCGAGCAGGATGTGCTTCGCGTGACGACATCATGACGAACGTAATCCGGAAAGGCTACGGCGGCAGAATTGACGGGTTCGCAAAAAACCCGCTCACCCGCCGCGGGAAACGCCATAACCTATTGATATTTCCAGGGCAGATTTCATTCGGCCCTGCCTTCGGGGGGTGATCGGGCGTTTTGGTTCGCCGTGTGCGGCCATGCGTGATCCGGGAAGAGACATGACTGGGAGAGCCCCATCTCGTTCACCAGGTAGGGGGCGAAGAAGACGCTCCACCCTCGGCCCGCTCGTCCCCTTCGGCTCCGGCGCCGGGGCGGGGTTCAGGCCCTGTTTTCCTCCTTTCCGTGGAGACCCAGGGGGGCCAGGAGCCGATCCTCGATCTCGGCCTCGGCCCGGGCAAGCTCGTCCCGCGCCAGGCCCCGCGCATAGGCCTCGGTGATGACCCCGGCGTGGTGCGAGGCCCTTTCACGGGCCGCCCGATGCGCACCCATGGTGCAGGGCGCCTTCCAGCGCTTCGGGCCCGGGTTCAGTGTACCACCGGCAAAGCAGGGGAGAAAGGGAGGATCCGGTTCAAGTCCGGGCGGGAAAAGGTCGATGGGCCTTGTAGTACACACGACGACCTGAACACCCGGCGCGGCCGCGCCTGCAAGGCCCCCCGGGACGCTCTGGAGCTCATACCGACAGGGGAGGCCATGCCGATCCACCCGCGCAAACGGCTCCCCGAAAACGAGGAGGAAGGGCATGAAAAAGACATGGAAACGACCCGGGAGCCTGCTCCTGTTCCTCTCGCTGGCCGCCGTCGGTCTGCTGCCCTTCGCAGAGGAGGTCCGCGGGGAGGCGAGGCGATACGTGGGCTCCGCCGTCTGCGGCGGGTGCCACGGTCTCGAGTACGAGCGGTACATGGAGCATGCCAAGAAGGCCCGCTCCTACGAGAGCGTGGCCGTCATGAGATCCGGCCTCACCGAGAAGGAGTATCACAACTGCCTGGAGTGCCACGCCACGGGGTATGGACAGCCCGGGGGGTTCGTGTCCGTGGACGCAACACCCCACCTCAAGGACGCCGGCTGTGAGGTCTGCCACGGACCGGGCAGCCTCCACGCGGAGACCAACGACCGGGCGGACATTCAAGCCGAACTCACCCTGGATACCTGCCAGCGGTGCCACAACGAGGAGCGGGTCCGCTCCTTCGATTTCAAGCCGCTCCTGTTCGGGGGTGCGCACTGAAAGCGCAGAGCGGCGCCCGCAAAGGCCTGTCCGGCCCCGAGCGCCCCGGAGGCTAGAAGTACCGGCTCTTCTTCTCCCCCTGCCCCAGCATGCCCCTCGCCACCAGCAGGGTCTGGTTCCGGTCCTCCAGGTTCAGGGCCTGCTCCAGCCCGCCCGCGTCCAGGTTCATGTTGACGGCCTCCTTGGTGAGGCGGAGCCCCATGGGGTTCTTCCCGTTCATGGTCCGGGCCAGCTCCAGGGCGGTTTCCAGGAGCGCCTCCCGCTCCACCAGCCGGCTCGCCATGCCCAGGGACACGGCCTCCTCGGCCGACATGAAGTTCCCGGTGAGCATGAACTCGTAGGCCCTCCCCGCGCCGATGGTCCGCGGCAGGAAGTAGCTGCAGGCCATGTCGGCCCCGCCCAAGCCGATGTTGATGTAGGCCGCGGAGAACCGGGCGTCCGGGGTGATCACCCGCACGTCCGAGGCCAGGGCGAAGCTGAAGCCCAGCCCGGCGGCCGCCCCGTGGACCGCGCAGACGATGGGCTGGGGCGCCCGCCGCATCCCCAGGGTGAGCCGGGCCAGCCGGGCCTGGAACCGGTAGAAGGCGTCCACGTCCATCTCCGGGGTCTTCCTCATGGTCTCCTTCATGTCCAGACCCGCGCAGAACCCCTTGTCCCCGTTCCCCCTCAGGACGATCACGTGGGTGCCCGGGTCGTAGAGCCGCTCCCCCCAGAAGGCCTCCAGCTCCGCCATCATCTCCCAGCTCACCGCGTTGTAGCGCCGGGGCCGGTTGAGCGAAAGCAGCCCGATCCCCGGCTCCGTCACCTCGTACTCGATGGTCTCCCAGGCCATGCGTCTTCTCCTGCCGGCGAATCATCCGCCGCCCGAGGCCTCACGCCCCGTAGATGGTCTCCTCCACCAACCGGTAGGCCATCTCGGTCGGCGTGATCCCGGCCTTCTCCGCCTCCTCCAGGAGCCGCCGGGTCTCGTCCCGGCAGATCCGCTCGATCCGGTCCATGAGGGCGTCCATGTCCGCCTTCTCCTGGTGCTGGTACTCCTCCCACCCGGTCATGACGCCGCCGATGTTGTGCCACCAGTCCAGCACGAACAGGATGCCCGCATCCTCCAGCTTCCGGGAGAGGGCGATCTCCTCCTCCTGGCTCGACGCCCGGATCTGGTTGTTGGCCGGCCCGGCGATCGCCTTGAACCCCATGCCCGGGATCCGCTCCTCCGTGAGCACGCCGCCCAGGGCCGAGGGGCTGAAGAGGTCCGCGTCCACGAAGTAGATCTCCTCCGGGTCCACCACCTTCACGGCCGCCCCCGGGTGGGCCTTCACAAAGGCTTCCACGGTCTCGGGCATGACATCGGTGACCATCAGGGAGGCGCCCTCGGCGAGGTAGTAGTCCGCCAGGTGAGAGCCCACCGACCCCAGCCCCTGCACCGCGATGCGCTTCCCCGAAAGGGAGCCCGCCCCCTCGAGAAATTTCACCGCCTGCTTCATGGCGTGGTAGGTCCCCCAGGCCGTGGGCCGGCCCGTGGGCCCCAGAAACCCCTTCGTCCCCCCGGCAAAGCCCAGGGAGAAGTGCTCCCGCACCACGTCGGCCAGCTCGGCCGGGTAGTTCATGTCCGGCCCGGTGGTGTTCCTCGTCCGGTCGTTGGCGTAGGCCAGGAACCCCACCTCGTCCAGATCCTCCAGATCCACCTGGGACGCGTGGACCGTGATCTTGCACCCCCCGCAGGGGACGTGGGCGGCCACGTTCTTGAAGCTCATGCCCCTCCCCAGGTTCATGCCGTCCACCAGGACGTCGAACTCCGCCTCCTCGGGCTCGTGCCTCCGGATGCCGCCCATCACCACGGTCTGGCTGCGGTTGTGGATCCCCAGCTTCACGCTGTGGATGCAGTTGACGAAACGGATCTCCTTCTTCCTCCAGTAGAACCCCTCCAAAAGCTGGTGCCGGCCCTTGCGCATGAGCCCGATCACCCGCTCCAAATAACCGCTCAACCCGTGCTTCTCGAAGAGTCCCCGGCTCTCGAGGTCGTTGTGATACACGGCGTTCGGCGTCAAGGCCGAGTAGACCGTGAAGCTCCGGTTGTACTCCCGCCACGGGTGGTCTTCCTCCCACTCCCGGGCCGTATAGAGGACGGCCCGGTCCGTGCGCCAGTCGTAGTGGATCCGAATGCGGTTCAAGTTCTCTTCCCGAAGGACGTCGAACAGGCTCTCTCTCATGGCTTTGATCTCCTTTCCCTGCATCCTCCAGCCTTGATGCCTAGCACAGGAGCTCCCCTGAACCAATGGAAAAATGGCCGCCTCTCCCGCTCCCTGCACCGCCCGGGCCTCAGCGGTGGGGACACCTCGCCGGCTCGGCGCCCAAAAAGGCGCCCTCCGAGGCGCAAATGCCTTCAAATACGAGCCCGGCATGAAAGGGCTCGAGGCCGTCCCGGTCCGATAGCCCCCGGCAGCCACTTACCCCAAGACGCGTGCTGTCGTGACTCCGGCGGCATGGGCCATGAAGCCTGACGAGCGGCTGCAGGGGCCGCAGGCGATCGGGCGCCTTCTTTTCACGGTTGTCCGGCGGACCTCCGGCCGACCGGTTTCCGGCGTCCCCACCGGCCGACCTCTCGATGAGATCCGTCCGGATGCACACTCTTTCGTGAGCCAGGCACATGCTTTTGTGCAAGTCCGCCCGGCTTCCACCCTCCAGGCGATAGGGAACTCATCCCGAGCGTCTCATCCGCCTTTCCCTCCTTCATCGAAAACCTGCCTGTTTCCGGGAGATTGGAAAACGGCCTCCTGAGGCACACCTCGATTTTCCCTTGAAATCCCAGGCGCCCCATCTTTTGGCACGCATATTGTTATTATAGTGGGGGTTTGCTTTACCAAAGTAGGCCGGGCTAGTTGTGATGTAAATGGTCGTTCTCATTCATTGACCCTATTGTAGGATTTTTATGCCTCATAAACGAACCGTTTGCCGGGCGACAACGCTGGGGTTCCTCCTCTGGCTCATGGTCCTTTCCCCTTGGGGCGTGGGCGATCGTTCCCCGGCCCAGGCGGCCGAGCCCCCGGATCCGGGCATTCAGGTCCTGAGCAGCGGATCCGGGACGGTCACGCTGGAGCTGGTCCCCGAGAAGCCGGAGGGCTTCGTCTGCACCGGCTGCGAGGATTTGGTCCGGATTCAGGTGGACGGGAGCGAGGTCCCCCACGACATCCGGCCCGCCGGCGGCGGCGGGGCGGCGGTCACCGCCCTTTTCTCCGGCCTCGAGGACGGCCGGCACAAGGCCACGGGCACGTCCCTGGGGGCCGGAGGTGAGACCCTCGCCCGGCGGGAAGCGTTGTTCCTCGTGGACAGCCGGCCGCCCGAGCTCGACCTCCTCGAGCCCGAAACGGCCCGGATCCAGCCGACCCAGACCTCCTTCCTGGTTCGGTGCCGCGACGACGGGTCCGGCCTGTCCCCGGACCCGCAGGCATCCGGGCTCTCGGCCACTGTCGACGGCCGTGCGGTCTCCTACCAGGTCGCCGAGGAACAGGGCGAGCTGGTCCTGATCATCGCGGCGGAGGTCGCCCGGTGGGAGCCGGGCCGGACCGTCTCACTCCGCGTGGAGGTTCGAGACCGGGCCGGGAACGCCGCTTCCTTGAACCGCTCCTTCGAGGTGGAAGCCCCGGAGGAGGAGTGGGGGTTCGAGGTGATCGACTGCGTGCCCGGAGACATGCAGAAGCAGGGGCTCTACGTGCTTCGCCGGATCCCCTTTCCGCTTCGCACGTCCGTCCACTGGATCCGTTTCGACGAAGCGGAGCGGTCCGTGATCCTGTCCCTGCAGCTGTCCACCCTTCGGGGAGAGCCCCTGGACCCCGGCGTCTACGACGCCCTCGAGGTCACGAGCGGCCATCCCTGCATTCGCGTGGAACGGCTGCACAGGTCCCCGGCGGCCTCGGCGGTCGACTTTCTCGTCCGCCAGGTTTCCCTCCCCGAGGGCGGCGACGGGTTGGGATCCGTCACGGTCCAGTACCCCGCCTTCCTGGCCTTCGACTACGAGCTGGGCTGTGAGGGCGCCGAGCCCGAGGCCGTGATTCGGGAGATGCACACGGAAGGGGAGCTGAAGCGGTACGCCATTCCGGTCTCTCTTCACGCGAGGCCGGACTACTCGGACGAGGTCCGGGTGGAGGAGGAGCGGTTGCGCTACCGCTTCCTCATGACCGGCCCGGGGGCCCTGGACACGGCGGCCTCCTGGTTCGAACTCGAGGGAACGCACACGTGGCTGAACCCGTCCGGGCAGGGCGCGTACGAGGCCTCGGTTCCTGTGGACGAGGGGCTCCACCTTTACACCGCGCAGCTCGCTCTGTCCCTGTGGGGGTGGGGAAGCGTTCCCGGCGGGGAGGTGAGCGACGACGGCCGATCCCTCCTCAAGACCGGCGAGATCTTTGTGACGCTCGACCCTCCCCGAATCGACCATTTCCACTACGACCGCGAGAACGAGTGTTTTCGGGCCATGGTCTCGGATCAGGGGACCGCGCTCGAGGACCTGGAGCTGAGGCTGAGCGTCTCCGAGACCGGAGCGCAGGACCCGGGCTTCGACCCCGCCACCGGGGCCGTGGGGGCCTCCTACCCCCTGCCCGAAGGCGTCCAGGCCGCCGTGCTCGAGGTCACCGACCTGGCCGGGCAGACCACCACGGCGTCCTGCACCGTCTACGGCTTCACGCCCCAGGCCAACCGGGTGGAACAGCAGATCTCCTCTTACCCGGTCACGGTCCGGGAAGAGGGGCGATCCGGAGCGCGAAAGCCCTCGAGCAGCCCGTCGAACTGGCGGGTCTCCAGGCAGTACAAAGGCGTCCATCGGAACGGGAAGGAGGCGGTGACCGAGTGCATCGAAACCACGCTTCCCGTCACCAAGGAGGCCCCCCTCACGCGCTGCCTGAAACGGGTCAGGGCCCTCTACGGCACGGCCGCCGTTTTGCCGGGCGCAGCCGGTTCCTCCCTCAAGGCGACCAGCAGAACCCTTGCGCAGAACCCGGCGCTCGAGCGGGCCGAGAGGGCGTGCAAGGAGAAGTACCCGCCCGGGCAGGGGTACCACTGGGAATACGAGCCCGCCGTGGAGTGCTGGGACACCTGGGTCGACACCCTGCCCCCCCGGATCCGGGACGCCGCCTTTCTGCCGGCCGGAAGGCGGATCAGCGCGCTCATCGACGATCACGGCATGCCGCTTTCCCAGGTCCAGGTGGACTACCGCATTGAGCCCGCACCCCTGACCCGGCCCTATTACCGGACCTTCCGCCCGTTTTCTTTCGATACGGGGACCGGCCTCTTTCTGGGTGAAACGACCCAGGGGTCCGAGACCGAGGTGTTCAAGGCGGAGATCAAGGCCACGGACGCGGCCGGAAACTGGAGCCGGAAGTGGCTCGACGTGACCGCCCCGGTCCGCCCGCCGGACGTGTCCATGGAGGCCCTGGAGCGAGGGGGCGTAGCCTATCCCCTGGGGACCTGTTTCGATGCCTCGGGCGTGGACCATCGCAGGACCCGGGCCTGGGTCGACGGGCGGCGCGTGACGCCCGTGGGCGTGCAATACGGCACGGGCACGTCTCCGGACCGCGTGGACTTCGGCCCGGTGAAGGAGGAAGGGCCGCATCGGGCCCGACTGGAGGTCACGGATTACGCGGGCCTCTCCTCGGAGGCCGAGGTCACCTTCCGGGTTGCCCTTCCCCCGCGAATCGAGCGCTTCCGGCACCTCCCCACCTCGCTTCAGAACGCGGGAGGACCGGCCTTCTCCGCCGTGATTCAGGACCCGGGAGGGGACCTGGACCTTCGGGGGATCGAGCTCTTCGTGGACGGCGATCCCGTGGATCCGGGGCGCCTCTTTTATGAACCGCGAAGCGGGTACTTTGCCGCGGACGGCCCCCTGGACCTCGAGCCGGGCGTGCACCAGGCCCGGCTCACGGCCGTTGACGCGCACGGGCACAGCGACGAGGCGTTTCTCCGCTTCGTCCCGGGCGAGCGGATCGACGGCCCAGAGCCGGAGACGGGTGAGCTGACCATCGAGGAGGTGACCCTGTGGGAGCTCCAGGACCACAACGGCGACGGGAGGGCCAACCCCGGCGAGACCATCCGCCTCTTCGTGAGCCTGACCCACCACGGATCCAGCCGGCTCGAGGCCGTCTCGGGCCGCCTGGAGGCCGGAGAAGCCGGCATCGTGGTGGAGGAGGACCGCGTGACGTACGGCACCCTCGAGCCGGGCGAGACGCTCACGCCCATGAGGGGGTTCGACATCCGCATCGACGAAGCGTTCCTGGACACGAGGCCGGCCGATCCCTACGAGGCCCGCTTCACCCTGGAGGCCGTCGACCGAAGCGGGAGGATTCGGCTCCTCGACTTCCGGGTTCCCGTGTACCGGCCGACCCTTCCCATTGCAGTCCCTCCGGCCGCAACGGTCCCGGCCGATCCTGCGGATCCGAACGATCCGGACCCGCAGGCCCCGGTGGTGAGCGAGGTCTTGGTCGCCCTGGACGCCCTTCCCGTCCACACCGAAGAGACCGAGATCGAGGTCACGGGAACGGCCGCGAGCTCGGCCTCGACCATCGACGAGGTGGTGGTCCGGGTCAACGGGGCCGAGCACGCGGCCGCATGGGACCCGGCCGCCGGGACCTTTGCCGAGACCGTTCCCCTGGACCTCGGGGACAACCTGATCGAGGCCGAGGCCGTGGACCGGACCGGGGCCGTAGGCCTGGACACGGGCTTTGTCCACCGGTCCGAGCCCTTTGTCCCCCCGGAGATCGAGATCACCGAGCCGGCCGAAGGGGAAGCGTTCGTGTGTAGCGACGTGCCCCTGTTGGGGGCCTTCGATGCCGGCAGCTCGAATGTGAGCCACATTCAGGGCTCCATGTCGGCCGAGGGCGAGACCGTGTCCGTGCCCATCGACTACACCGGCGAAGGGGCGTTTTTTCCTCAAGCAGGCAGCTCCCTCAACCCTTTCTTCCGCCCCGACTGGGGGGACAACCACGTGACCACCATCACGGTGACCGTGACCCTCACCACCACGGACGGGGACACGGTGGAGGACACGGTCACCTTCACCTATGAGTGCTGGTCGTGATGCGAAGGCTTGGACCATGTCGTTGAAACGGGCTTTCCTGGTCTCGCTCTGGTTCGTGGCGGCCTCTCCGGCGGTCTGCCGCGCCCAGGGCGACCTGCGCCTTCCCGAGACGGACGCCGGCGTGTTCGATCCGCGGGAGGGGCCGATGCGCGTCGAGTACCGGATCCTCGAGGACGCCGAGGAGGTGGAGGTCCTGGTGGTGGACTTCCGGGGGCAGGTGGCCGAGCGGTTGACCTTCGTGGAGCTCCGGGCCGGGGACCAGGCCTTTGAGTGGAGCGGCCTGGACGAGAACCAGGAGCCGCTGCCGGACGGCCGCTACCGGTTCGAGATTCACGTGCGCTTCGAGGACGGCCGCACCGAGGAGGGCCTCGTGGAGGTCCGCATCGCCGCCCTGCCCGAGGAGCGGGTCATGCCCCCGCCCGAGCCCCTGCCGCCGGAGGAGCCCTTCCACCGGATCGACGGGAGCATCTCCACCTTCTGGCGCCGGAACTCGGAGGATCCGGAGGACGTGGACGAGGACGGGGAGCACCGCGTCTGGACCCGGCTCCTGGTCAAGGACGAGCACCACCGGGCCGAGGGCGTCTTCTCCATGCGCAGGCCCTACAGCCGCCCCGCGAGCTACGAGGGGAGCCGCGCCATGGCCGAGAGGCGCTGGGACGCGGGAAGGATCAAGGGCGTGTTCCGTCAGAGTCTGGGAAACCTGGAAGACCCCATGAAGCTCTTCAGCGACTTTCGCACGGAGCGCAAGAAGATAGGGGCGCGGCTGGATCACGACTTCGGCCGGGCCGACGTGAGCCTCCTTGGCTTTGCCACGGAGGGCCACGTGGACAGCCGGGAGCGGGGCGGCGCCCTGCGGCTCGGGCTGGACGGACCCTGGGACTTGCGGGGAGGACTGACCCTGACCGGGCGCAAGGCCCAGCTGGAGGAGGACGATTCGCGGGAGGGCGACCGGGCCGGGGCCTTCGATCTGGCCCTCCCCGTCTTCGAGGGCACGAAGCTTCAGGTTGAGGGAGTGACCACGAGGGACGCCCTGGGCACGCGGGACCAGGGCTGGATGGCGGGGTTGGAGCACGACAGCGGAAACCTGAGGGCCTCCGCGGGCTACTACGATCTGGGCGAGGACTTCTCCGCCCCGTTCGCCGATCCCGTGCGAAGGGTGCGATCGGACGCCCGCGGCGTGGTGGCGAGCATGGACCTGGTGCACCCGAAGCCCCTCTGGGCCTTCAAGTCCCTGGCCGTGAGCGCCCGGGGCTTTTCCCTGGAGCGCAACAGCAGCGGCGAGACGCTCCAGGAGGGGGACGCCTCCCTGAGGCTGCGCCTGGCCGAGCGTGACACCGTGCTCCTTCGCTGGCTGGGACGCGAGGAAGGGGAGACGCGTTCGAGCACCTTCCTGGTCTCCGGCCGGCACGCCTGGACCGACACCTGGTCCAGCACGCTCCAGGTGAACGCCACGCGGACCCGCACCTCCGAGACCTGGCGGGGACGGCTCGATGCGGCGTATCGCAAGGAAGACCGGCTGCTTCGCATCGCCCTGGAGCGCGTCCGCCGCGTCATCGAGACCTCACCGGACTCGCCCTACGAGGAGACGAGCGTCCGGGTGGACGCCCGGGTCGAGCCCTTTCGCGCCTATGTTTCGGTGCGCCGAAACCACCGCGGGGAGGAGTCCGCCGTGAATGCCTTCGGCCGGCTGGCCTATGAGCCGGAGATTCTTCACCGCTACCGCTTGAGCGGCTATATGGCCCTGGGAAACCGCTCGGCGTTCGAGACCGAGGAGCAGGTGGAGCTGGGCCTGGAGCTGAGGTTTTAGGCCATGAGAAAAAGACGGAAACCGTGCATTCGGGCCGGGATGGCCTGCCTTTTGACGCTCGGCCTCGCCTCCGGGTGCGGAGCCCTTCGCTCGGAGTTCTTCCGGGGAGAGACCGACCACCTCCTGGCAGAGGGAAACCGCCACTACAGGAGCGGGGCCTTCAAGGAGGCCGCGTCCTGCTACGACCGGGCCGTAGCGCTCGACCCGGCGTGCGCCCGGGGGCATACGGCCCTGGGTCATGTCGCCTATGTGGGGGGACGTTTCCAGGAGGCCTTGCGCTGCTACGACCGGGCCGTGGACCTGGACCCCGGGCTCGAGGCCACGCTCGCGCCCCTGATCCTGGACGCCCGGCGCATGGAGGAGCAGCAGGCGCTGGAGGCCTGCGGAGCTTCCCTTCAAAAGGTCCTGGCGCTCCTCTCGAAGGGCCGGGAGGACGAGGTCGAGGCCCTTCTTCGGGAAGACGTGCCCACGGACATGCTGGCCCGGCACGCGACCTCGCTCCCCACGAAGGGTCGGGACCGGCTCCTCGAGCTTGCAGAGGAAAGGGGCCGCTCGGGCACCGTCCCTCCCTGCCTCGCCCTGTTCTACGGGCACCTCCTGGCCGCGGACGAGCGCCATGGATTCCTGGCGACCCGCCTTCTCGAGTCCGCCGCACCCCGCGTGGAGGGCGAAGCCCGGCAAAAGGCCTATCTGACCCTGGGCGCCCTCTACATCCGGCTGGGACGCGAGCAGGATGCGGCCTGGGCCTATGAGGCGGCCCTCGAGGCGGGATGCCCTCGGGAGGAGGTGGTCCCCCTTCTGGCCGACCTCTACGGTATGCCGGCCGACGCCGTGGCCCCGACCGATGAGAAGGAGAGCGAGGGCCCGGCACCGGCCGAGGACGCACCGCCCCCGGTCGTATCCCACGGGAACCTGTCCGGCTCGCTCCACCCCCCCAAGGCGGCCCGATCCGAAAGCCCGGTGTCCGCATCCCATGCCAAGGGCCCTGGAGCGGATCGGGCCGTGGTGGCGCGTCCCGGAATGCCGCCCATCAACCCCGACAGCCAGGAACCGGCCCCATGAAACGCGCTGTTCTTCTCCTGGCGATTCTGCTTTTCCTTGCGAGGACCCCGGTCACTGCGGCACCCGCCTCGGATCAGGTGCGATTGGGCAAGGTCCCCCCTCGTGACTTTACGGTGATCCGAGTGACCCCCGCCCTTTCGGAAACCGACACCCTCGAGCTCACCGCCGTGCTGAGCGAGTCTGTGCCGCCGGCCTGCCCCGTCACCTGGCGTTTCAAAGGCCCCTCCCACGGCTACGCCTTCCAGGGCACGGAGGGGACCTCGGTCATGCTCACCATCGGCGAGCAGAAGGCCCGGGTCACCGTGGAGGCCTGCCTGTCCGATGGGACCCAAACGGGCGGGTGCGCCTCCCTCACCCTCACGGCCGATGTCCTGGACAAGGCCCAGGACGTGGCGGCCTATGAAGAGATCGACCTCTCGGACTTCACCGACCCTCAGTTCCTCTGTATCCCCATCAACAACGACCAGTACCGGTATGTCTTCTACGACGTGGCCTCCCGGGTGAACACGGTCACCGGGGAGTACCTCAGAGACCACGAGGACCTCTCGATCAAGGTCCCGGGCGGAAGGCTCGCGGTTCACCGCTGGTACCAGGCAGGGCAGTGGACCTGGGAGCACGAGCGCCACGACCTCACCCCGGTCATCGGCCCCGAGGGCACGATCACGGCCATCCGCAAGGGCAACACCCCCTACCGGGCCGTTCCCGAGGAGAAGGGCGTCTTCACCGAAGGCTTCTTCCGCATCGAGCGGACCGAGTCCGGGTATCGCTGGGAGAGCAGGGACGGCCGGCCTTCTGCCTCTCGGACCGGAACAACCAGCCCG
>CAYVVQ010000065.1:0-23237 GCA_964454455.1 uncultured Desulfobacterales bacterium
GAATGTGCCTGAGTCGCCAACGAGTTCAGTTGCAAAAATGGATGCCTGGGCGGTGGCAGCGAGCACGAGCATGGCCATGCTGAATAGTAAGATCTTTATCCACTTCATGTAACGTGCCTCCTTTTTGAAGATCTCTCCATCCCAAAAGCATCCCGCTTTACCGGGAATGGGGGCCCATCAGGAAACCCTCCTGCGAACGCCGATCAACCCCAAGAGACCGCTTCCCAGCAGCAGGACCGCCGCAGGAACAGGCACGGGCGTGACCGGCTCGGAGGTCCAATCATCACCGTCTTTGGCAAGCCAGCCTAACGTGTTATTGGACGCACTGGGCCCGAACGTGTCAACGGCCACGCCCCCGCCAAATCCCCAGGTTTCTCCGAGGTCATTGCTGATCCACTCGCTCCACCAGGCATTGGGCCAATCATAGTCCACCCGGTAGGTCGTGCTCGTGTCCAGATCTACATATTGAATCCATGTAACGAAACTGCCTCCGCTGTAAGAAAAATTGGCATCGCCGGCCTGGACGATATCCATCAAGTCATTCCCGTTAATGGAACTGGCATCAAACTGGGCCTCAAAGGCAAAAGAATCATCGGCCCCATTGCCAGGCCAGAAGTCAACAACAAGAAGAGCTGAGTTGCTTCCAGTGCCGGATGTGCTCTCCAAATCGATATCGCCCCACATATAGGCATTTGCACCAGTCACCAGAAACAAAGACACAAATAACCCAAACAAAATCGCTTTCAATTTCATTATATTTCGCCTTTATTGTTTATATTTTATTTTAAAAACGCCCCCTTAAATGCAATCAAAATATACTTTATTCCATATTTTTCACCCCCTTTAGCTTACTAAATATGCCTATTTAATTAACTTAATATGGTTGTTTAGACACCCCCTCTTATTAACAGCCTAATTCTCGTTTTCTTTTGCCTATACCCAACAGCCCCACCAGACCACTTCCCAGCAGCCAGACGGCCGCAGGAACAGGGACCGTGTTGATGGCGCCGACTGCGTCCCAGTCCGCGCCGCCGCCGTAAGATATGCTGTCATAGATGAGGTTGTCGCTGGCGTAGCCGAAGTAGGTGGCCTGGTCGTAGCTGCTGCCCCCTTCGCCGGCCCCGACGATGTCCCGAAGCCGCACGTAGTTGATTTCGTAAGGGTCCACCAGCCCGGCGAGCACCTCGGGTGTGTTCAGGATGTCGGCGAGATCAAAGGGAACCCCCTGTTTGTCGGCATCGGGCATGTAATTGGCCCAGTAGCTACCGGCCAGGTTGTAGACATCGGTCACGTCGATGTAGTTGGGCAGGTCGCTCCCGTCATCCAGAAATACGCTCGGGAACTCCACCCAGTTCGTGCCGTCCGTGGATACATCCACGTAGCCCAACTCCGCGTAAGAAAGGGGAGCGGTCCCGAAGCCGTTTTCCCAGACCGCAAAGTCGGCGCCGGTCCCGTTGGTGATGGACTGGTCGAACCCCACAGAGATCCAGCCGCCGCCTGGGCTTCCAATGGCCCAGCTCCCATCCACCGCCCCGAGAATGTTACTTGCCGTCCCCTGGTTCTGGGAATCCACCACCGTGGTGGCCCAGGCGTTGATCACGTCCGGCTTGACCCCAGTGTCGGAAAACGGGCCCGCTAAGGCGTTTGCCGCGAGCAGCAGGCAACCGGTCAACACCGCACCAGCAAATGTTTTCTTCATCGCCAATCCTTTCCGATTCGTTCTTGGCGGTATTGTTTTCAGGTCGAAAAGCCTCGATCTTCCTTAAGTCAATCCACGTGCAAAAAATTCAGGCGTCCGAATTCTCTCTGTTCTCCCTCAAAGGATTTTCAGGGGCTTCCCGCATGCTGTTCCTCACAAAAAAAGGCCGGGCACCTTCGTGCAGCGGGCACCTTCGTACAGAAGGCACCTTCGTGCAGAAGGCAACCCGGCCATCCAGTTCGATCGATTCGTCCGCGGTCCTGGTTGTCGCTATTATTGGACCGAGCTCTGACGGACCCTGGATCCGTGGCTTTCCGGCCCCCGATTGCTCGGGGTGTGGCTTTGTCATTCCGCTTGAGACGCTTCAGAGGGGGGAAGGGGAATGGAAATGGGATGCTTCCTTGGGCGGCCTGAAGCCGCAAGAGGAGAAGACAGCGCCATCGACATTCTCCGCCACTCCACACCCTCGATGGAGCGTCACGGCAAGGGATCAGGCGGGGTGTCCTGGCTCTCCCGACCCTGAACGCCTTCCCATCCCGGCTGACCCGGGACAGTGGCTTTTCGGTTCAGGGTGCTCATTCCGAACGCATTCGGAATCAGGATCACAGTTGCGGGGCAGCTGCGGCGTCTCACCGCATTCCCCCTCCCTGTCCCACGATGCGTGTATGCTGGTGAATAGATATACTCCAGGCTTTCGCGGAATGCTCGGTGTACATTGCGCAATGCTGGGATGGGGTTGCGCTTCCGGGGATCGTGCGGCTGGAGCCATGGGGCGATCGAGGAGCGGCGGCGTTTCGCGGCAGGACAAAAGAGGAGCTACTTGAGGCCCTTTCTGTACTGGGAGGGGGCCATGCCTTCTGTTTTCTGGAAGACGCGGCTGAAGTAGGCGAGGTCGTTGTAGCCGACCGTAATGCCGGCCTCAGAAACGGTCATGTCCTGGTCGTTCATGCATCTTTTGGCTTCTTCAATTCTTTTCTTATTCAAATACTGCTTGAATGTGTATCCGGTCTTTTTCTTGAAGACGCGCGTGAAGTGGTACTTGCTCATGCCGTTCACATCGGCGATCTGGTCCAGCGTGATGTCGTTCATGTAATTCTTCTCGATAAACAACAGGGCCTTCTCAATGGCTCGAGGGTAGTGGGCCGCATCGATCGCCGCGCCCCCCTCGAGCGCCCCATCCCCGGCATCTCCATGCAGGGCCTGGACCGCCTTGACCAGGCGCTTGATCGCCTTTTTGTAAAAGTACTCCCGGACCTCGGGGTAGGGTGCGATTGTCCGGAGGAAGGGCTCTTTGGGCTGGAAAAAGCAGCGGACGGGCGATTCACACAACGCCTGGATGGGTGAGCCGTTGTCGAGCGCCAGGGCCTCCAGCCCGATGAAGTCGCCCTGGGTCAGGATGTCGAACCGGATGAACGTATCGTGGTTTGCAAACACCCCCAGGCTGACCCGGCCCGAGGCAATGAACCCGATCTCCCGAATCGGCGCCCCGTCCGGGTAGACCGCCTTCCCCGACGGGATTCTCTTCTCATGAAAGGCATTGGAGACCTGTCGCAAAAGCCCCTCTTCGAAATGAAGGAAGGGCTCTGCATGAGAAAGGAGGACCGTGCAATCCATGGGGGCAGTCCGAGTCGAGGTGGCAAAGAAGCTCCGCCTTCAGTGTCCGAGACGGAGCATCGCCACGGAGGACACCTCTTCCTCGTCCTGCCCTGCTGATCAGCCGCCTCGACCTCGAAGGCACATCAGGCCTGTCATCCGGGCAGGTCTCCTGGCTCGTGGATCATCCTACCGGCCGCGCCTTCCCGCCTGCGCTCTCGCGCGGCAGTGGCCTCGTGCGGCTTTCGTCCCCACTTACAGTGGCGGGCCCGCAGCGGCTTTTCACCGCTTTCCCTCTTGACCCCGATCACGGGGTACCCGGATATGTATGGTTCTCCACCATATGCCAAGATATTGAAAGATGCTTGTTCGTAATTGCCTTTCTATATACCTCGGTTGCTTTTGGAAGGGTTTCAGGCCTGCCTGAGCGCACGCCTTTTCACCTCCTCCCCGCCTTCCTCATCGTTTTCAAACAAGGCGCTTACGCGGAGCAAATCCTCAGGGTGGAAACCCTTGGAAAGGGCGAGCATCCCGCGTTTCGTGCAAAGGAAAGCTCCCTTTGCCTCGCAGGGATCCCCGAAGCCCACAGGAGAGGGCCTTCCATGAGGCCCCCCTGTTTCCTCTGAACGCTCGGGATGGACGAGGAAAGGGTGCCGGCGGTTGAGCAATTGAGTCCAAGTCCCCCGGCCCTCGAGGAAGAAGGCCGCTTGCGGTCCCGGGTCTGTTGGGATACGGTTCGAACGATGACGCGCTCGAAATCGCTTGTGGACGGGCTTTCTGCGCTTTGGGGGCCTTGACCGTGGTTCCGGTTCCCTCGTGCAGAGGCCAAAAAAATGATGGATTGGAACCCACCGTGGTCGCGTTCACCACGGTGTGAAGGAGACCCCCGTTTGAATCCTTGTCCGTGGCAGCAACAGAGAGGGGCCGGGCTTTGCGGCATCGCGCTGAAGGGCCTGCTGGTCGTCCTCTTGTTCATCCGGCTCGCGGTGCCTGCAGCCGCTGAAGAGCCGCCCCCGCCCGTTCCGGATCAACAGGGCCTGATCACCATGAACTTCCAGAACGTGGACCTCCACGCCCTGGTCAAGTTCATCAGCGAGCTGACCGGAAAGAACTTTCTGATGGACCCGGCGGTCAAGGGCCAGGTGACCGTGATCTCGCCGGACAAGGTCACGGTGGACGAGGCCTACGAGGTCTTCCTCTCCGTCCTGGAGGTGCACGGGTTTACCACGGTCCAGGCCGGCAGGATCATTAAGATCGTGCCCGCGGCCGGGGCCCGGGCGCGGGCACTCGACACCCTGGGACCGGAGGCGCGCCAGGAGCGGGCCGACCGGATGATCACACGCCTGGTGCCCCTGAAGCACGCGGACGCCCAGATGCTCTCCATGGTGCTCAAGCCCCTGGTGCCCAAGGAATCCCTGATCATCCCCTACCCGGAGACCAACACGCTGATCGTGACGGACGTGGGCTCCAATGTGGAGCGGCTCCTGCGGATCATCGCCTCGGTGGATGTGCCCGGCGGAAAGGAGGTCGAGATCTTTTCCCTCTCCCATGCCGAGGCCGAGGCCCTGGCCCGGGAGTTCACCGAGCTCATGGTGGGGAAAGGCACGCCCAAGCGGCCCACCCTGGACCCCCTCAAGGTGATCCCGGACAAGCGCTCGAACAGTTTGATCGTCCGGGCGGACCCGGAGGACATGGCCCAGATCCGCGGCCTGGTCGAACGCCTGGATCGGAAGCAGGTCCGCTCCAGGGAAGGCATCCACGTCTATCCCCTGGAGAACGCCGTGGCCGAGGACCTGGCCGGCGTGCTCATGGAGATCCCGGGCAAGGGGGGGGACGAGACGACCAAGGAAGGGGCGAAAAAGAAGGCCCCGCTCATCTCCAAGGAGGTGCAGATCTCCGCGGACAAGGCCACGAACACCCTGGTGGTGATTGCCGAGCCCGAGGAGTACGAGGTGCTCAAAGGGGTGATCGAGTCTCTGGACGTGCCCCGCATCATGGTCTACGTGGAGGCGCTGATCGTGGAGGCCACCACCACCCGGGCCCTGGACCTGGGCGTGGAGTGGCAGGTGGGGAACGAGTACGACGGCGGGTACGGGGACGAGGAAGGCGACGACGACGGCGGGGTCTGGTTCGGGGGGTCTCGGAGCCCGGACGGCCGTATCTCGAATATGGCAGCGGGAGCTTTTGCCTCGGGGTTCACGGCCGGCGTGGTGGGCCGGGCCATCACCCTGGGGGACGTGGTTTTTCCGTCCTTGGGTGCCTTCATTCGCGCGGCCGAGACCGACTCGGACTTCAACATCCTGTCCACGCCCCAGGTGCTGACCCTCGACAACGAGGAGGCCACCATCGAGGTGGGCCAGAACATCCCGTTCGTGACCGAGGTGAACGAGGGCACGGAGGAGGACTCCCGGACGATCCAGAACTTCGAGTACAAGGACGTGGGCGTGACCCTCAAGGTGACCCCGCACATCAACCGCAGCAGGGTTGTACGTCTCGAGGTGGAGCAAAGCACCAAGTCGGTGGTGGAGCGCACGGCCCTGGGCGGGACGGTGCTGGCGCCCACCACGACCTTCCGCACGGCCCAGACCGTGCTCACGGTGCAGGACGGGGAGACCGCGGTGATCGGCGGCCTGATCGAGGACCGCATGGACCGGGGCAAGGTCCAGACGCCCTGCCTGGGGACCGTGCTCGGCCTGGGCTGGCTCTTCAAGACGACCTCGGACCGGAGCGAGAAGACGAACCTGCTCGTGTTCCTGACCCCGCACATCATCGAGAACCGGGAGGAGGGACAGGAGATCTACCGCGGCAAGCGGGACAAGATCCAGGGCATCGTGGACCGGACCCGCGAGGGGGAGGACATCGAAAAAATCCGTCGTCTGGACAAGGACAAGAAAACCTTAAAGGACCTGCTGCCGAGCGAGTAGGTCGGGATTCCACACCACCATGGACAGGACCGACATCCCCAGAGAGCCCACCCGATCCCCCGGCTGGAACGGCGGGCCGCCTGCGGCTCCGGAGCCAAACGAGCCCGAGCGCCTGGTGCAGGCCGCAGAGGTCCTGGGCCTCGAGGTGAAGGAGAACCTGCTCTCCGAGCTGGCGTTCGAGGACACCCTGGGGATCCCGATCCAGTACTACCGCAGGATGGGGATCGTGCCGCTTCGAAGCGAGGACGGGGTGCTGATTGTGGCCCTGAACGACCCCATGCAGTTCCGGGCGGCGGACGACCTGGGCCTGCGGGCCGGGTGCGACGCCGTGCGGCTCGTGCTGAGCCCCCTGGAGGAGGTCCACGAGGCCATCAACCTGCTCTTCGACCGCTCGAGCGGGGATGCGGAGCGCATGGTGGAGGACCTGGAGGCTTCGGGCGCGCAGGAGGGAATCGGGGACTTCGAGGAGCTCGAGGACCTCATGGAGACCACCCACGAGGCGCCCGTGATCCGGGTGGTGAACGGGATCCTGACCCAGGCGCTCCGCCGGGGGGCGAGCGACATCCACGTGGAGCCCTACGAGCGGGAGATCTCGGTGCGGTTCCGGGTGGACGGGATCCTCCACGAGATCATGACGCTCCCCAAGCGGTTCCACGCGCACCTGGTCTCCCGGGTGAAGGTCATGGCGGATCTGGACATCGCGGAGAAGCGGGTCCCCCAGGACGGCCGCATGAAGGTGCGGGTGGCCAACCGGACCGTGGACATTCGGGTCTCCATCATTCCCATGACCTTCGGGGAGCGCATCGTACTGCGCCTGCTCGACAAGGGGGTCTCGCTCCTGGGCCTGCGCGAGATGGGTATGTCCGCCGAGACCCTGGAACGCTTCGAGCAGTTCGTGCGGCGCAGCAGCGGCATCCTGCTGGTGACCGGGCCCACGGGGAGCGGCAAGACCACCACGCTCTACGCCGCCCTCACGAAAATCAACTCGGCCGAGAAGAACGTGATCACCATCGAGGACCCGGTGGAGTACGAGCTGAGCGGGGTGGGTCAGATCCAGGTGAACCCCAAGACCGAGCTCTCCTTTGCGCGGGGGCTCCGCTCGGTGCTCCGGCACGACCCGGACATCATCATGGTGGGGGAGATCCGGGACCTGGAGACCGTGGAGATCGCCGTTCAGGCAAGCCTGACCGGGCACCTGGTCTTCAGCACCCTCCACACGAACGACGCCGCCGGCGCCGTGACCCGGCTGGTGGACATGGGCGTGGAGCCGTTCCTGATCGCCTCGAGCCTCCTGGGGGTGCTGGCCCAGCGCCTGGTGCGGAGAATCTGCCCGGCGTGCAAGGAGCCCTACCGGCTTGACGGGCCGAGACTCGAGAGGCTGGGATTCCGGGAGGACCAGGACCTGTGGCGCGGGGCCGGATGCGACGCCTGCCTGGGCACCGGTTACCGGGGCCGGACCGGCATCTTCGAGCTCCTCTCCGTGGACGAGGACGTGCGTCGCCTGGTGACCTCGGGCGCGGACTCGGTCCGGATCAAGGAGGCTGCGGTCCGGGGCGGCATGCGGACCCTCTTCTCGGACGGACTGGACAAGGTGAAGCAGGGCCTCACCACCTTGGACGAGGTGCTGCGGGTGACGCAGGAGTGAGAAAGGCCGTGGTCGTGATTCGTTGTTCGTGACCGGGAAGGGCAAATTCCATGGTTCCGCCTCACGGCGGTTCATTCGAACCACGAACGAAGAACCACGAACAACGAACAACGAACGAAGAACGAAGAACACGGATGTCATGCCGGTCTACGAGTACAAAGCGCTCAACCGCAAGGGCCGCAGGGTCTCCGGCATCATCACGGCCGAGGCGGCGTCGGCGGCCCGGCAGAAGCTGAACCTGGAGGGGGTGTTCCCCGAGCACGTCCGGGAGGTACGCTCGGGCCGGAAGCTCAAGAAGGGCCAGACCGGAGGTCGATCATCGCGCTTCAGGCTTCAGGGCCGGGTCAACCCGGACGAGGTCTCGGCCTCGCTGAGGCAGCTGGCGACGCTCATCGCCTCGGGCCTGCCCCTGATGGACTGCCTCCAGACCCTGGTGGAGCAGACGGATCAGCGCAGGCTCAAGCGGGTGTTCACCGAGGTGCGGGAGGAGGTGGCCGAAGGGAAGTCCCTCTCCCAGGCCCTGGCGGATCACCAGGGCGTGTTCGGCGACATCACGGTGCACATGACCGGCGCCGGCGAGGAGGGCGGGGCCCTGGACGTGATCCTCCTCCGGCTGGCGGACTTCTCCGAGCGCCGGATCAAGCTCAGGAAGAAGGTGGAAACGGCCCTCACCTATCCCCTGTTCCTGGTGCTCATCAGCGGGGTGATCGTGGTCTTTCTGATGGCGTTTGTCATGCCCAAGGTGGTGGGGATCTTCGAAGGCATGGACATGGTGCTCCCCTTGTCCACGAGGACGCTCATCTGGGTGACTGACGCGCTCCGCCAGTGGTGGTGGGCGCTTCTGGCCGGGGCGGTACTGGTCCTGGGCGGGGCCGCGGCCTGGGTGCGGACGGCCGTGGGACGGCGGATCTGGGACGGTATCCGGCTGCGGGTCCCCGTGATGGGAAAGGTGCACAAGAAGGCGGTGATCGCGCGCTTCACACAGACGCTCGCCATCCTTCTCCAGAGCGGCATTCCGCTCGTCAAGGCCCTGGAGATCGCCCGGCACGCGGCCGGGAACCGGGTGGTGGAACGGTCCCTGGCCGAGACGGCCCGGCGGGTGGGCGAGGGCCAGGACTTTGCCACGCCGCTTCGAGACTCGGGCCTCTTTCCGCCCCTGGTGGTGCAGCTCGTGCGGGCCGGGGAGCGGAGCGGGGACCTGGAGGGCATGCTCGGAAAAGCAGCCGAGCGCTACGAGGAGGACGTGGAGGCGTCGCTGGGCTCCCTGAGCTCGCTCCTGGAGCCCGCCATCATCCTGACCATGGGCCTGGTGGTGGCCTTCATGGTGATGGCCGTGCTGCTGCCCATCTTCGACATGACCCAGGGGATCGGGTGAGCAGGGGAGCAAGAGCCGAGGTGTTCATCGAAAGAACGTCCAGGGCGGGGTTTACCACCTCGCCGTAACGGTGTTTGGCAAGGAGAGCATGGGATGACCAAGAAAATGCAGGCGGGGTTCACCCTCCTCGAGATCCTGATCGTGATCACCATCCTGGGGATCCTGGCGAGCCTCATCGCGGTGCGGGTGATGGACCGGCCCGGCGAGGCCCGCACGCTCAAGGCGGAGATGGACATCAAGACCCTGGAGAACGCCCTCAAGCTCTACAAGCTGGACAACGCCACCTACCCCTCCACGGACCAGGGGCTGAAGGCCCTGGTGGAGCAGCCCTCCGTGGGACGGATCCCCAGGAACTGGCGGGAGGGGGGCTACCTCGAGAAGGGCGTGGTTCCCAAGGACCCCTGGGGCAACAACTACTACTACATGAGCCCGGGGGTGCATTTGGAGGCGTTCGACCTCTGGACCTACGGTGCGGACACCGAGGAAGGCGGCGAAGGGGAAGACCAGGATGTGGGCAACTGGATGGTGGAGGGGCAGGAGTAACGGTTTCACCCTGCTGGAACTCCTCATCGTCATTGCGATTCTGGCGGTGTTCTGGTCCGCCACGGGGCTTCGCATCGAAGGGGCCCTGGGCGGCGGGGATCTCCGCCTGGCGAGCCGCAAGGTCATGGGCGAGGTACGCGAGCTCCGAGGAAAGGCGGCCGCCACCCACCGGGAGCACGTGCTTCACCTGGACCTGGACGAGGGCCGCTACTGGGGAGCCGAGGCCGCAGCGGGACAGGGTTCGCGGCTCCGGATGCCCGGGACGTTGCTGAAGGACGACATCCCCGAGCACGCCGGGGCCCTTCCCCGCCGCGTCCATCTGAGCGAGGTGGCCGTCTCGGATCGGGACGAGGTGACCGGGGGGCGGGCCGAGATCCGGTTTCGCGCCAACGGGACCGTGGAGCGGACCTGGATCCACTTGAAAAACGAGAAGGATCGCGAAATCACCCTGGAGATCCACCCGTTGACGGGTCGGGTGGAGGTGCATGAAGGCTACGCGGAAGAGCAGGCGGTGTGAGGCGGGTTTCAGCCTCATCGAGCTGGTGGTGGCCATGGGGCTCCTGGCCGTGGCCCTCACGGCGGTCTACCAGCTCCAGGGCAAGAACCTGGACCTGCATGCCGACGCCCGGTTCGTCACCCGGGCCACCCAGCTCGCCCGCGCGCGGCTGGCCGCCGTGCTGTCGAACCCCGACCTGTACGAGACCGAGGAGGGTGGCAGGTTCGAGGAGGGCGACGGTGTGGAGGCGGCCTATGGATGGGAGCACCGGATCGAGGAGATTCCGGATCGAGCGGGCCTGTTTCGGGTGCGCGTACGGGTCTTTCTGGAAAACGCCGCCGGTGTCCCGGTTCGAAACGTGGTGGTGGAGACCCTCGCCTTTCGGAGCATGGAGTGAAAGGGTTCACCCTCCTGGAGGTATTGATCGCACTGGGCATCACGGCGCTTCTGACCGCCGCGGTCTACGCGGCCTACACGGGCAACCTGGAGGCGATCGAGCAGGTGCGGGACCAGGAGGTGGCGTTTCAAACCGCGCGGGTGGTGCTGGACCGCATGGCCCGCGATCTGGAGTCCGCGGTCACCGACGCCACCAGCGGGGTGACCGCCCAGGGCCGCCTCGGCCTGGTGGCTTCAACCGGCGAGATCGCCGGACGCCCTGCGGACCGGGTGGATTTCACGGCCTTTTCCCACCTGGCCTGGCGGGAAGAGAGCCCCAAGAGCGACCTCTGCGAGGTGGGATACCGTTTGGAGCGGGACCAGGACACGGGCGAGGTGAGACTCTTCAGGCGGGAGCAGATCCTGCCGGACGGTGACCTCGAGGCCGGGGGAGAGAAGATCGCTCTCTCCGAGGACGTGACGGCCCTGGAGATCCGCTGCGGGGACGAGGAAGGAAACGAGATCGAGGCCTGGGACACCCGCAAGGGAGACGGGGGCGGTCCACTGCCTCGAACGATTCGTGTGAGGTTGACGGTCCGCGGGGTGTCGGGCAGCGAGGCCGTGTTTTCCACCAAGATTCATCCGACCCTGAGCTCGAGGGAGAACACGGAGTGATGCCTCGCCATGATGCACAAACCGGCTCCGTCCTGGTGCTCGCGCTCCTGGTGATCGCCACCCTCACGGGCCTGGCCGTGGCCTACTCCGGAACCGCCCGCACCGAGGTGAGCCTGGCCGCGTTCTCCCGGGACCACCTTCGGGCCGAGGCCCTGGCCCGGGCCGGCATCGAGGCCGCGCTCCACGCGATCGCCGCGGACGAGGACCTGGAGACCGACCACATGGAAGAGGGCTGGGGGCTTTTTGACGGCACCTCCGTTCCCCTGGACATCCCGGAGGAGGCCCGGCTCACGGTCCGCATCCAGGACGAGAGCGGAAGGTTCAACCTGAACCGGCTCCGAAACGAGGCCGGCGGGATCGACGAGGACGAGGCCAGGCGCTTGGAGCGGCTTTTCGACATCCTGGGACTCGACCGCGTGGCCTACGAGTCCCTTCTGGACTGGCTGGACGCGGACGACATCAAGCGGCTCGACGGGGCGGAGTCGTTCTACTACGAGGGGCTGAAAACGCCCTATCCTTGTGCGAACGGTCCCCTTCTGAGCCCGGGCCAAGTGCGCCTGGTGCGCGGGCTCGATCAGGCGGACAGCCTGGGCGAGAACTGGGGCACGAACCTGCTGAACCGGATCACGGTGTATGCCACCGGCGGGGTCAATGTAAACACGGCCCCGGCCGAGGTACTGGAGAGCCTGGATCCGGACTTGGACTGGAACCTGGCCCAAGCCGTCCTGGATCAACGCATGGACGAGCCGTTCCTATCGGTCGAAGAGGTGAAGGAGGTCCCCGGCATGGAGGAGGAGGTCTTGGAGCGCGTACGTCCCCTCCTGACCGTGAAGACCTCGCTCTTCCGAATTCGAAGCGAGGCCCGATGGGACGAGGTGGTGTGCCGCATCGACGCCGTGGTCGAGCGAAACGAGGACACCCTGCGACGCATTTTCTGGAAGGTACACTGAGGTGATCCGCCCCTTCAAAAACCGGTTCCAACCCCGGTCCGTGCTCGGGATCCAGATCGCCCCCGGGTTCGTGGGTGCGGTGTGCGTGCAAAACGGGCTCCACGGCCCCAGGGTGAGCCATGCGGCCTTTCGGGACCTCGCAGGGGAGGAGGACGCCTCCAGCGCCCTGGCCGGGCTCGTTCCCGAGGGAAACCTGGAGGTCGGGTCCGTGCTGGCGTCCTTCCCTTCCTCCCGCGTTGAGCTCCGCACCCTGGAGGCCTCGCTTCACAACTCCAAGAAGCTGGCCCGCATCATCAAGTACCAGGTGGAGGAGCTTGTGTCCACGCCCATTGAGGAGACCGTGGTGGACTTCGTCTCGGCAAGCTCGAACGGGCACGTGCTGGCCGCGGCCCTTCAAAAGCCGCTCCTGGCCGACCACCTGGAGGGCCTGAAGCGGGCGGGCCTGGACCCGGACCGGGTGACCCTGGACGACCTGGCGCTGTTCGCCCTGTACCGGCACCTTCACCGCGGTCCGAAAGGACGGGAGGCCTTGGCCCTGCTCCGGCTCGGGCCGGACCGGGGAGGCGTGCAGATCCTTCGAAACCGCCGTCTCAGCCTGTTTCGCACCCTGCCGCTCGGGAAGGACATGGAGGCCGCTCTCGTGGAGACCCTGCGCCTCGACACGCTGCGCAACCCGGACGAGGCCGTGGAAGCCGTGTGGCTCACGGGCCCGGACGCCCTGAAGCCGGGTCGGACCCAGTTCCTGGAAGAGCTCCTGGGCCTGCCCGTGGAGCTCTGGAAACCCCTCGATGCACTACGGGAGGGGACCGCGGCCCTGAGCGAGGAGGACCAGGTGCGGCTCAGCGTGCCCCTGGGGCTGGCCCTGGCCGCGAACGAACCCCTCACCGGACGGTTCAACCTCCGCAAGGAGGAGTTCACCAAGCAGACCGGGGCCCCGGACCGCCGGCTCGTGGTCCCCTTCCTTGCCGGTCTGGTCGTGCTGGGCGTGCTCTTCGGGGTGCACCTCCACCAGGAAACCCGGGCCCTGGAAAACCGGCACGAGCGCATCCGGGCCGAGATGCGCGAGACCCTGCTGGAGACGTTTCCCGAGACCCCCCTGGTGATCAAGGGCCAGGAGCCGGCCCAGATGGGGCAGAAGATTCGAGAGCAGCGCGCCCGATTCGGCTGGCTGGAGCAGCTCACGACCGACCGCACGGTCCTGGACCTCCTCACCACGATCACGGCCACGCTTTCCGGGCACCAAGACGTGACCGTGGACAACCTCTCCGTGGAGGAAGGCGAGATCCACCTGGACGGCCGGGCCTCCTCCTTCCAGACCGTGGACGCGGTCAAGGAGAAGTTCGAGAAGGAAACCCACTTCCGGCAGGCCAAGCTCCTGAGCGCCAAATCGGAAAAAGGCCAGGGCGGCGTCAAGTTCAGCTTTGTCCTGGAGACCGCGAAATGAGGATCCTGAGACAGAGAAAAGGCCTCTTTCTGGCAATCGGCCTGCTCGTCCTGGCCGTGGGCTACTACGCCCTCCTGGTCTCCCCGGCCCTCTCGCGCCAGGAGCGGCTCGAGCGCATGCTGAGCGAGGAAGAGCAGGATCTCGCGGCCATGAAAGCCCTCCGCGCCGACTGGCTGGCGTTCGTGGCCACCCGGGAGCAGGCCGAGAAGCTCCTGGCCGAACGCGGGGAGGGCTTCAGCCTGCTCTCCTTCATGGAGGGCCTCACGCGGAAGGTGGGGGTGGGCGACCGGATCGCCTACATGAAGCCCCTTTCCTATTCAAGCGAGGGGCAGGGACAGCAGACGCCCGTGGGCATCGAGATCCAGCTCGACGGCCTTCGCATGAAGGACCTGGTCCGACTCCTCCACGCCGCCGAGTACTCGGGCAAGCTGCTTCGGGTCCACCGGATCAAGATCCGGGCGAATGCCCAGGAAAAAGAGCGCACCCTGAAGGTCACCCTTCAGGTCCAGACGTACACCCTGGGGGTCTGATGCAAACCGGCATGCGGATAACCAATCCATATCAATATGTTGGACGGCATTTCACATGCCGCCGACCAACGATTCCTGGCGTTCTCGAGAGAACAACTCCTCATAGAGAAGCGGCATTTTCAGAAGGAAGCCCCTCCTCTTTGACCTTGACACCAGAGGCGCTCGGATATAGAAGTTTTTGTCAATATGTTCCAGGTGCCCGTTTCGGGCTGAAAAGGGAACCCCGTGTAAATCGGGGACGGGCCCGCCGCTGTGAACCCCAACCTTTCCTGTTGAATCGAAGGAAAGGGATTCCTGCCGGCCCAAGTGTGCCACTGTCTCGTGTGCGGGATGGGAAGGCCGCCGGCAGGAAGGGGCAGTCAGAAGACCTGCCTGGATCTCATAGAAATCGGCTCCGCGGTCAGAGCACGATTTCCGATGTGCCCTTGGGGATGAAAACGGGACATCCTCGGGTCCATTCGTGGATCCGAGGATGTCCCGTTCTTTTTTTGAAGCCGGAAAGGAACGTACCATGCGACGCGCAATAGCCCTGATCCTTCTGCTTGTACTCGCCTCCCCCTCGCTCGCAAGCGCGGCGGAGGAAAAGGAGCGTTACGGCATCGGTCCCGGAGACACCCTGGAGATCTCCGTGTGGAAGGACGAGAGCCTCACCCGGCAGATCATCGTGCCCCCGGACGGCATGATCGCCTTTCCCCTGATCGGGGAGATCGACGCGAGCGGAAAGACCGTCACCCAGCTCCACGCCGTCATCGAGGAGAAGCTCTCGGAGTACATCCCGGATGTCACCGTGACCGCCATGCTCATCGAAGCGATCAGCCTGCGGGCCTATGTGATCGGCAAGGTGAACAACCCCGGGGTCTTTCCCATCAACCAGGAGACCACCGTGCTCCAGATCCTCGCCATGGCCGGCGGGCTGAATGCCTTTGCCGCGGAGGAGGACATCCTGGTGCTCCGGCGGAGGCAGGGGGAGACGACCAGGCTTCCCTTTGACTACGAAGAGATCCGAAACGGGGAGAACCTGGAGCAGAACATCGTGCTCGAGCGCGGGGACGTGGTCGTGGTCCCGTAAGGACGATGCAGGAATCAGGATCCCATGTGGAAAGCTCATCACCCATTACTTCGCGCGGGCCTTCTGTTCCTGCTGTTCTTCCTGGTCCCCGCATGGGGGCAGGCGGAAACGGTCGTGACCCCGACGGTCACTTTAAGGACGGAATACGATGACAACATCCGGTTCTCCTTGGATGACCCCATGAGCGATCTCGTCTCGAGCATAAAGGCAGGGCTGGCTGCGAGCTATCGAACGGAGCGGTTTCAATCGAACGCGACCATGAGCCTTCGCACCCTGAAACACCTCCAGGAGACGGACCTGGACCGGGAAGAGGCCCACCTTGGAACGAGCCTTTCTCATGCCCTGACCGAGCGGTTGTCCGCCAATGGCAATGCATCCTACACGCTGGACTCGGCGCTGGAATCCGAACTCGAGGAAACCGGCCTCATTGTAGAGGTGGAAGATCGACATCGCATTTCAGCGGGAGGAGGCCTGAACTACCGCATCACGGAGCTTCAAGATCTGGCGTGTTCCTTTTCCCTCGGCCGCACGGCCTACGACAGCGAGCGGCGCGTGGACTATGACACCTCGAACATCACCCTGACCTGGCACCGGGCCTTTCGAAACCAGCGCGACGGTCTGACGGTGCAATCCTATTGGAACGCCCAGACCTCCGATGCGAGCGAGGTGAACACCTATGGACTCCTCATCGGCTGGACCCGTCAAATGACCGAAAACTGGAGCTTGAATGCCTTCCTCGGCGCCCGGCGCACCCAGACCGAGTACTCCTATCTACAGCAAGAGGCCGTCTTTGACCCGACCCTGCTCCCTGCCTTTCCATTTCGCATCGAGGAGGAGACCGTGACCGAGGAGGAGGCAAGCTGGGGAGGGGTGGCCGACGTGAGCGTGGACTGGCGAGGCGAGACGTGGGCGTTCAGCGCCTCCTACAACCGCGACCTGAGTTACAGCAGCCTGGGCGAGCCCATTGAACGCGACCGGCTTGGCCTATCCGTGAACAAGAGATTCGATGCACGATGGAGTGCGCGGTGCGGCGGGACGATGACCCTGTCTCAATACGAACGGCAATCCACGGACGAGAGCTACAGGAAGCTTTCGCTTTCCCCCTCCCTGTCCTACCGCCTGACGGAGGACCATCGACTCAGCGCGGGTTTCGACTATGACCACTACGAAAACGAGCTCATTGAAGACAGCGGGAGGGACCGGAAACGCATCTGGATCAGTCTGGACTGCCGTTTTCCACAAGTCTGGTAGCAAAAGAAGCGCAGGTGAATGAAAAGCAAGCAATGACTGACACATAAACCATTATCAATTCATTCAAAGAAAAGCTTTCAATCCATGACACAGGAAAACATCGACATACGCACCATCAAAGGGATCGTTCGGCGGCGTTACAAGAGCTTCCTCCTCCTGTTTTTCATTTTCTTCCTCGCTGGATCCGCGATCGCCGTCTTCCTGCCACCTACGTACAAGTCCGAGTCCACCATTCTCATCGAGAATCAGCTCATCCCGGCCGAGTACGTCCAATCCACCATCACGGGATACGTGGAGCAGCGCATTCAGGTGATCACCCAGCAGGTCATGAGCAGCTCCAAGCTCCAGGAGATCATCGATCGATTCGACCTCTACCGCGACATGGAGGAGCGCTACACGGTTTCGGAGATCATCGAGGAGATGCGTGAGGACATCGCCCTCAACATGATCAGCGCCGAGGTGCGGGACACGCGGACCGGCAAGCCCACAGAGGCGACCATTGCGTTCCGGGTCTCCTACGAAGGTAAGAACCCTTCGGTGGTTCAGAAGGTGGCCACCACCCTGGCCTCCCTCTACCTGGAGCTGAATCTGGAGAACCGGGAGCAGCGGGCCACCACCACCACGACCTTTCTCGAACGGGAGCTGAATGATCTCCGAAACCGCATTGACGAGCTTCAATCCAAAATCAGTGATTTCAAAGAAAACCATCTCCAGGAGCTCCCCGAACACAGTCAGGTAAACCTTCAGGCCATTAACCGGCTCACCCGGGACCTGGACAGCACGACCATGCGGATCAACCAGCTCGAGGAACGGTTGATTTACCTCGAGGCGGAGATCACTAGCGTGGACCCCATGAGGCCGATGGTCACCCGGGAAGGCAAGCTCATGAAGAACCCGGCGGATCGGTTGAAAACCATGCGCCTGGAGCTGCTGGCCTTACAAAGCCGACTCTCTGAAAAGCACCCGGACATCAAAATGCTCAAAAAGGAGATCCAGGAGCTGGAAAAGGAAGCCGGACCCACGGACGACAGCGCAGAGAAGATCAGGCGTCTGGAGGATCTCACCGGCCAGCTGGCCGAGCTCAAGGGCAAGCTGGGCCCCGAACACCCGGACGTCTTACGCCTCTCCAAAGAGGTCAACACCCTGGCGGAGGACATCCAAAAACACCAAGCCAGACTGACGGGGAAAGATCTGTTCGAGGACAAACCGGACAACCCCGCCTACATCAACCTCAAGACCCAAATCGCCACCACAAAGGCTCAAATCTCGTCTCTGGAAGCAGAGCGCACTGCAATCCGGGAGGAGATGAACCGCTACCAGGCTCGAATCGCCAGCGCCCCCCTGGTGGAAAAAGAGTACAGCAGCCTTCTGCGCGACCTGGAGAGCGCCCGCATGAAGTATGCGGAGCTGACCAGCAAGCTCATGGAGGCCCGTGTCGCCAAGGGCATGGAGGAGAGCCAGAGCGGGGAGCGCTTCATCGTCATCGACCCGGCCCGGCTCCCTGAAGAGCCCTTCAAGCCGAACCGCCTGGCCATCGCCCTGATCAGCTTCGTGCTGGCCCTGGGAGGCGGTACTGGCATGGCAGCTCTCCGGGAGGTGCTGGACACCTCGGTCAAGTCCGCTGAGGACATCGTATCGCTGGGCGGCGGGCCGGTCCTCTCCGAGATCGCGCGCATGGAGAGCCCCCACGAAAAACGCCGTCGATGGGCCAAAAGAGGCATCGTCCTCCTGATCATCCTGGCCGCCGTCGGCATCGGCATCTACCTCCTTCACGAGTTCGTCATGCCCCTGGAGGTCTTCTGGGCCAAGGTCCAGCGCCGTCTCATGAAGATGAACGCGTTCTGAGCGGGCTCAACCCGCGGACGGGTTTCGGCAAAGAACGATCTGAGAACGGAAGGAAGAAACACCCGATGAGCAAACTGAAAAAGGCCATGGAAAAGGCCCGCGCCGAGCGAGGCGCCGCGGAAACGCCGCCCCTCCCCGACGGCCGGGAACGGGTGGCCCCGCCGGCGCCGCCGCAGGCACCCCAAGCCCAACCCAGCGGCTCGACCGACGAGGTGAACCCGGCCTACACAAAGACACGCTCCGTCCCCGTGAATCCCGACGTGCTGAAGCGCAACAAGGTATTCGCCTTTTTTCAAGGGCATCCCATGGCCGACAGCCTGAAGATCCTCCAGACCCAGGTCCTTAGCCGGCTGGAAACTCTGGGCGGCAACACGATCATGGTGACCAGCGCCAACCGCGCCGAGGGAAAGACCCTCATGGCCGTCAACCTGGCCGTAAGCATGGCCCGGGAGCTGAATCGCACCGTATTGCTGGTGGACACCAACCTGCGGAGTTCATCCGTCCTGGACGTCCTCGGCATGGAACCGCAGCGCGGCCTCTCCGACTACCTCCTGAAGGAGGCGGAGGTCCCGGACCTACTCATCCATCCCGGGATTCAGAAGCTGGTGCTCCTTCCCGCCGGGCGGCCCCTGCCCCACTCCGCAGAGCTCTTGGGCTCCCCCCGCATGGGCGCCCTGGTGCGGGAGATGCGCGAGCGCTACCCGGAACGCCTGGTCCTGTTCGACACGCCGGCTCTCCTCTCCAGCGCGGATGCCCTTGCGTTCTCCAGATTCGTGGACGGCATTCTCCTCGTCGCGGAAACCGAAAAAACCAGCCGCCAAGAGATCCAACGCATGACCGAGCTCCTTCAGGGGAAACCCGTCCTGGGGACCGTGCTGAACAAGGCGAGGTCCTGATGGGCCGGGAGGATGGGTTCTAACGGTTTTATCATCCCATCCTCAGCCTTTCTGAACAGAGCGGGGCTACACATCGGGCGTTCCTGATTTCAAATCAGCGAAGGCCTGATTCCCCGCAGAAAAAGGCCGTACCCATGTACGAGACATTTTACGGTTTCAGGGAGAACCCCTTTCATCTGCCTCCGGACCCGGCCTATGTCTTCATGAGCGAGCCCCATGAAGAGGCCCTCACGCACCTGGAGTATGCGGTCCAGGCGAACAAGGGATTCGTGGTGATCACCGGGGAGGTGGGGGCGGGCAAGACCACGCTCATGAACCTGCTCCTTCAGCGCATTCCCCAGGAGGTGGTCACGGCCGTGCTCTCCCAGACCCAGCTGCTGCCCCTGGAGCTCCTGCAACAGGTGTGCAACGAGTTCGAGATCCAGACCGCGGCACCGGGCAAAGCCGAGAAGCTGGAAGCGCTTCAGGAATTCCTCCTGGCCCATTATCAGGCCGGAAAACGGCCCGTCCTCCTCATCGACGAGGCCCAGAACCTGCCCGTGGCCACACTGGAGGAGCTCCGCATGCTATCCAACCTCACCACGGACAAGGAGCACCTGGTCCAGATGATCCTGCTGGGCCAGCCGAACCTGAAGGACAAGCTTCAACGAAAAGGCCTCGAGCAGTTTGCCCAGCGCGTGACCGTGCACTATCACCTTCGAAGCCTGGACCGGGAGGAGACCGCCGCGTACATCCGCCACCGCCTGCACGTGGCCGGGGCGGACAACCCGGAGCTCTTCACCCCGCAGGCCATGGATCGAATCTTCGAGGCCTCCGGAGGCGTCCCCCGGCTCATCAACATCCTCTGCGACGGATCTTTGGTTTACGGGTACGCGGACGGGCTCACGCGCATCGACGAGGCCACGGTGGTGCAGGTGATCCAGGAGCGGGAAGGGCTGGGAGGCCTCCCCCACACGCCGGAAGAGGAAGAGGCAAAGGGCGACGACGAGATCCTCGAGCGGCTGGACCACCTGGAGGCCCGAATGGAACGCTTGGGGGACCTGATCGAGCGACAGACGGCCGAGCAGGGAGCCTGGGCCGCGGAGCTGGAAAAGAGGTTCGAGGCGAAGGTGAAGTCGCTGCTGTCGGACCCCAAGGGGCGGACCGCAGCGGCCGACGGCCCGGGGCCTGCACCGGCCCCCGATGAGAAACCTGTTCTGCCGGGCGCCCCGGACCTGTCGGCCGACCCTGCGGGCCCATGGGCGGAAGAGCGTCCCCGGAGGCGGCAGCCCGCCGCCGGATTCATCCGTCGCCTCCTGAATCGAATCGGATCCTGACCCGCATGCCTCGGGCGCACTGTCCGCGGCCCACTGGACGACAGGTTCCGCGTTTCACCGGGCAGGGAAGCGCCCGGGCACCCCGTTTTCGGTTCGTACTCCGGGCCGGACGCGAGCCCCTTTCGTGTCAGTCCTGGCCCCTTTTTGAGGGGCACCTGGAACTGAAGGGGCGGAGCTGTATCAAAAGATCTCGGGGTTTCACGGATAGCCTCTGTCCCTTGAGCCGGTAGCTGTGGCCCCTGATGTCGACGACATTGCAGAGGTCGAGGAGGCGGCCGTACCGGAACGTCATTCAAAGGGCTCTTTCAAAGATTGCTGGACCGGCTCGGCAAGGAACCCCTGCAACGCGGATCAAGGACGGAGCGCCGGTGAAGACCTGGATTGACATGTGTGACGTCATATGTCATGAAATATGATGGAGTCGTAAAAAGCGAGACCTTGAGATTTGCCCCTAACGATTCCAATGACTTAGGTGCAGCCAACAGGCGGTCGAGCAGGTTTTTGCGAGACCGTCAATTTTCGGCGAGAACGAACAGGGTCCAGATGAGGATCTCAGGCTTCAATTCGAGTTCATTTCCAAATTCGATCCCAAGGAAAAAAAACGTATCCGTGATGTCCTTGAGGGTTTGATCCCAAGGTATGAAGCCAAACGCTGGGCGACCGTATCACAGGGAGATGCCTGAACAAACAAAGAGGTGCCATCATGATCGAACGTATAAGCGTAGACTCGACAATTTGCCACGGCCAGGCATGCATCAAGGGGACCAGGATCCCCGTGCACCAGATCATCCGCATGCTGGCCAACGGGGATAAGATAGAACAACTGTTGGAAGATTACCCATCCATTGAGCCCCAGGATATCTACGCGTGTCTGGACTATGCCGCGGCGTTAGCCGAGGAGCAGATAACGCCGATCGATAGACTGGGGAATGCGTTATGAAAATTGCTGTGGATGAAAATATCCCGGCATCAACGGTGGCCGAGTTGCGCGAACAGGGTCACGATGTGCTGGACATTCGCGGCACGGCCGATCAAGGCATGGCCGATGATGCCATTTGGCAAAAAGCCCTTGCGGAACAACGCCTGTTGATCACTACCGACAAGGGGTTTGCCGAACACAGGGATGAGGCCCATTACGGCATTTTGATCGTCCGGCTGAACCAGCCGACCGGGCTTAAGATCCACCACCGGGTCATGCAGGGTCTAAAACGATATCCGGCATGGTCCGGCCTGCTGGTGGTGATGCGTGATACTTTTCAGAGTTGCTGGAAGTCCCGCCACAGGTAACATTGCAGCAACTATCTCCTGTCCATTGCAAAAAATCAATCCGAGTCCAAAAACTTCCTCCTGATGGAGGATCTGGCCGACAGCCTGGCCGGCAGCGCCGCGGTGATCCCCTTCCTGGGACTTTCGGATACGGGCCTGGCCGCCTACCTCATGGGGTTCGGTTCCCCGGATGCCCTCTGTTCCTCCTTTCAGGCCGGGGCCCTGTGGAAGAGCTATGTGGTGGGCCAGTGGGTCCGGCGCCGCGACGGACACCTTCGATCTCCAGCCGGACGTCACCGTCCTCCCGGGCTGGCGGACATGGCCTTTGGGACGGTGAGGGGCGAATTCGAACATCCATTCCCGCATACAACTCGGCTCCATGAACCGGCCAATACGTCCTTGCCGGCATAAGGTAAAAATCGCATGAATCATCATGATCCAACGGAAACCGTCGCCATTGTCGGCCTGGGCTACGTGGGCCTTCCTCTGGCCGTGGCCTTCGGCCGCCATCTTCCGACCATCGGCTATGACTCGAACGCGGACAAGGTGAAGACCATTCTCGGCCGGATCGATCCCACCGGTGAGGTCTCTTCCGAGGAGTTCGAATCGGCCGAACTCCTGAACGTGACGTCCGATCCGGAAGCGATCCGGCGCGCCGATGCCGTGATCGTGGCCGTGCCCACACCCATCGACGCGGCCCGGCAGCCCGACCTGAGCCCCCTGCGGTCCGCTTCGGAGACCGTGGGCCGTCACCTGCGGGAAGGAGCCGTGGTGATCTTCGAGTCCACGGTATATCCCGGGGCCACGGAGGAGGTCTGCGTCCCGATCCTGGAAAAGGAATCGGGCATGACCTGGAAGAAAGGCTTTCACGTGGGGTATTCCCCCGAGCGGATCAACCCGGGCGACAAGGAGCACACCCTCTCCCGCATCGTCAAGGTGGTCTCGGGAGACGACGCGCAGACCCTCGATCGCGTGGCGGCCCTGTACGAGCAGGTGGTGGAAGCCGGGGTCTACCGGACCGGGACCATCAAGGAGGCCGAGGCGGCCAAGGTGATCGAGAACACCCAGAGGGACCTCAACATCGCCCTGGTGAACGAACTGGCCATCATCTTCGATCGCCTGGGGATCGACACCCTGAACGTCCTCAAGGCGGCCGGCACCAAGTGGAACTTTCTCCCCTTCCGGCCCGGCCTGGTGGGCGGCCACTGCATCGGCGTGGACCCCTATTACCTGACCCACAAGGCGGAGACCGTGGGGTACCACCCGGAAGTGATCCTGGCCGGACGTCGCGTCAACGACAACATGGGCAAGTTCATCGCGGAAAACACCGTCAAGACGATGATCC
>CAYVVQ010000066.1:0-23145 GCA_964454455.1 uncultured Desulfobacterales bacterium
TTGGCTCGAACGGGCAGACCGAGTCAAGGGCAAAACAGCGTGCCGGGCGTTGGAGGGTGCGGCGCAGGGTTTGGATGTCACGCGGTCACCCCATCTTGATCCACAGGATCCGGGCGGCGCGGCTCCCCGTGTTCTTCCACTGGAGCGGGGACTCGGCGGCGAGATGGATCGCGTCCCCGGCCGCTGCGTTGAACACCCCGTGGCTCATCTTGATCCTCAGCTTTCCGGTCAGGACGTAGCCGAGCTCCTCCCCCTTGTGTGCGAAGAAGTGGGACGGGAGACCCTGCTTGGGCGGGATCTCGATCAGGTAGAGCTCGGCTCCGGACTCGAGGTCCAGCGGGGTGAGGAGCTTGGCCTGGACGCGTCCCTCGGCACGCCCGGGCAGGGACGTGTCCGCGGCCTCGGCGCCCGGGAAGACCACGCTTCCCCGAGGCTCCCGCCGGTCCTGAAAAAAAGCGCTCGCGTGTACGTCGAGGATTTCGGCCATCTTGAGGAGCGCCGGGAGAGACGGGTAGATCAGGTTGCTCTCGATCTGCGAGATGGTGCTGGGCGTGACGCCGACCCGCTCGGCCAGATCCTTCTGGCTGATCCCCCGCTTGGTTCGGAACGTCTTGAGACGCATGCCGAGGTCCAGCCGTCCCGTGGTGCCCCGCTCCGGGTCGAAGGTCACCTGGAGGTCCCTGCTCCAGAACCGGTGAGGCTTGTTCAGGGTGTCCAGCCTCCGGTTCTCGGCCTTGAGCAGGGTCAGGAAGGTCGTGCCCCGCTTGACGCTCATCTCCACGGCGACCTGGGCGATCTGGTTGATCTGTGCCCGGAGCCGGGAGGAGTGGGCACGCTTTTCCAGGATCCAGTAGGCGATGGTGCTGAGCTCGTAGAGCCGGGGGCAGGAGTGGCTGTAAAACCCCAGCACCCGCTCCTCGCCTCCCCAGAGCTCCTCCATGCCGGTCAGGCTTTCGAAGACGAAGCGCACGTCCCCTTCCAGCTCCCCGTGGAGGCCGTAAAGGGCCTGCATGACCACCTCGGGGTTTCCGGGGTCCTCGACCCGGACCACCCGCGAGCCGTTTTCCGTGTCGTGGGTCCGGTAGAACTTCAGAAACACGTCGGAGCCCGCACCCTTGCCGTGGGTGAAGCAGTCCAGGATGGTCAGCCGGGGGTGATCCGCCAGGGCGCCGAGCTTGTCCAGGAGGTTCTTCGGGGATCGATCGAAGCTGACATAGATCAGGGGGCGCTCCTGGGTCTGGGAGGCCCGGACGAAGTTCAGGCAGAACACCGAGGCCAGGCTTCCCGCGTCGTCGTGCCAGACGACGTTGTCCCCGATCTGGAGACCGTCCAGGAGAAGGTCGAGGGACGGAACCCCCGAGCTCACACTGTGCTTCTTCGCCATAACGAACCCCTCCTCGCGGGGCGGCCGCCCCTTCCTTCCCGGGTTGCGGACGTCAGTCGATCACAGAGAGCATGGTCTCCCGTATGGTCTTCAGCCGGGACGGGTCGTGGATCTTCTGCCCCCGGTTGTCGCGGACGTGAAAGACACCCGTGATCTTCTCACGGTCCGAGTACAGCGTGGCGAACCGAATGTTCAGGCCCAGAGAGGACATCTCCTTGGCCAGGTCGTAGAGAAACCCTTCCCGCTGTCCGGCGGAAATCTCGATACAGGTGAAGAAGTCCGTCGCGTGGTTGTCGATGCGGACCTTCCGGATCCAGTCCACGCGGGTCTCCTTTGACTCCAGCTTGCGCAGGCGCCTTCTTTGAAGCCGCTGCTCGAGGTCGACTCCGTCCTCGACGGCCAGCACGGCATCCCGGCGGGCCTTCTCCCACGCCTCCTTTTCGCGGTAGGGGTCCAGCGGGTTCGTCACGCGGTAGATGTCGAAGGCGAAGCCGTTCTTCAGGGTGGCGATGCTGGCGGACAGCACCTGGAGGTTGTTCACCGTGAAAACGCCCACCATCCGGCTGAAGAGCCCGGGACGATCCCGAGTCACCAGGGTCACCTGGGTCACCGGCGCCGACTCCAGCTTGGTCAGGGTCCATTTCAGCGTTGCATTTTCGAAACGCAACGCCAGACGGAAGTGCTGCTCGATGTCCTTCTGAGGCGTGTTGAGGAAGTAGCGGGTGGAGGCCTGCTCCATGAGGGACAGGATCTCCTTCTTGGAATGGTCCCGGATGAGGGCCTTGTAGAGCCGGTCCTTGCGCTCGCGAAGCCTCGTGGTGGCGTCCGGGCTGGCGAGCCTTCCCCGCTCCAGGACCTTTCGCACCTTGGTGTAGAGCTCCGTGAGGAGCGTGAGCTTCCACTCGCTGGAGGCCGTCGGACCGGTGGCGAAGCAGTCGGCCACGGTCAGGAGGAAGAGGTGGTCGAGGAGAGGGACCTCCTGGATCGCCTGGGCCATCTGCACGGAGGTCTTTTCGTCGTTCAGGTCCCGCTTCTGGCTGGTGTTCACGAGAAGGAGGTGGTTCTCCACGAGAAAGGTCACGGTCCGAATCCCTTCCTCGGAGATGCCCAGCCGCTCCAGGATGCGCGGAACGATCCGGGCTCCTTTCCGTGCGTGGTCCCCCCGGTAGCCCTTCCCGATATCGTGGATCAGCCCGGCCAGGTAAAGCCACCGGGGATGCTCGAGGTTGCCGAAGGCGCGGCCGAACCGGGGCCAGGAGTCATCGAACGCGCCCTTGGAGATCTCGTGGAGGGTCTGCACCGTGCTCAGTGCGTGAAGGTCCACGGTCTCCACGTGATAGTACCCGAACTGCGAGAGGTGGCGGATTCGCTTGAACTCCGGGATGAACAGCCCGATCAAGCCGATCTCGAGGGCCAGCCGAATGATTTTCGGGTTCCTGGGCTCCAGGATCAAGTCCAGGAAGAGCCTCCGGGCCTCGTCCATCTCGACGAGGCGTTTCCCCTCGTAGACCAGCTTCCTCTTCGCCTCCCAGGTGAAGCCGGACCCCAGGGAAAGCCCCAGACGGTTCGCTTCGTTGAAGGCCCTGAGCACCACCAGCGGGCTTCGGTCCGAGAGGTCCTCTCCGTCCAGGACGAGGTTTCCCTTGTGCACCTGGAACTCCCGGGAGACGCGGTCCGGGTCCGGGTCCGCGGGCATGGGAAGGATGGTGTCCAGGGCCTTGGTCAGAAACTGCTCCCGGCCGTAGCGAATCCGGTTCAGGTGAAGATAGAGGTTTCTCATGAACCGTTCGGGCCCCGTGCTGTAGGGCCGGTCGTTGTAACCGAGGGTCCTTGCGATATCCCGCTGGTGGGGGATGAGGAGCCGATCCTCCCGGCGGCCGCAAAGAAGGTGGAGATGATTTCTGATCTTGAGGAGGAAGCCCTTGGAGTAAATCAACTGGCTGAGCCCGAAGTGGGAAAAGTCCTGGAGATTCTTGATCTGCCCCAGCCGCTCCACTCCCAGGAAGAGGCGGCTGATCCAGGCCATGAAGTGGAGGTCCCGGAGACCGCCGAGCCCCTCCTTGATCTCGGGCTCGACGAAGTAGTCCACCCTGCCGTACTTCTTCTCCCGCTTCTCCTGATACAGGAGGAACCGGTTGAGCAGGCCTTTCCGGTCCCTCCGCATCTCCTCCAGGACGGATCCGCCGAAGGAACGGTAAAGCTCCTTCGCCCCCAGGATGAACCGCAGATCCATGGTGGAGGTCAGAAAAGAGAACTCGTCCCGGGTCAGGCGCAGGCAGCCTTCGAGGGTCAGGAACGAGTAGCCCAGCTCCAGGCGCGCGTCCCAGGCGGGATACAGCGCCCTCGCGATCTGCCTGCGCAGCTCCTCGGGAAGGGCCTCCTCGTGGATGATCATCAGGTCCAGGTCGGAGCCGAAGCAGAGCTCCCTGCGACCGTAGCTCCCCGTTCCGACCACCGCGAAGGGCGGAGCGGACGGCCCGCCCCCGCTCAGTCCGGCATCCAGAAAGAGGCGGTGAAGGAAGCGATCCACCAAGGCGGTGTACCGGCGGGCGGTGTGAACGCCGAACCCCCGCGCGGTCTCTTCCCGCACGAGGGCCTCCCTCCCGGCCAGAAACCGGCGGACATTTTCCGCCGCTGCGCTCACGGTATGGATGGGAATCTCTCCGGGGGCATTCAGATGGCGTCCTCGTCTTCCTCTCCCGTGCGGATGCGGACGGCCTTCTCCACGGGCAGAACGAAGATCTTCCCGTCCCCGATCTCGCCGGTGCGTGCAGACTCCTTGACGGCCTCCACCACGCGGGGGACGAGGTCGTCCATCACCACCATCTCGATCTTGATCTTGGGGACGAAGTCGACGACGTACTCGGCCCCCCTGTAGATCTCCTTGTGCCCTTTCTGCCTGCCGAAGCCTTTGATCTCGGAAACGTTCATGCCCCCCACGCCCAGCTGCAGCACGGCCTCCTGCACGTCGTCCAGCTTGAAGGGTTTGACGATGATCTCGATTTTCTTCATGGTGTCCTCTTCCTCCTGGGGTCTGCGTGTCCGGTTTCCATTCCCGGCGGCATTCGGACTGCGGTCGTCCCGTGCCCGTTCGGAAACGGCTCCGGGGCGCCGAATGTATCCAATTCATACGGGGGTTTTTCGTTCAGGTCAAGAGCAGGCGGTCCACCCCATCAGTAGAGCAGGGGAATACATTTTTGTCAATTTTTATCGGTGGGGTTACGTTTTTGTTTCCTGTGACCGAGGGTTTCAAGGTCGTTTCACGGGGAAGACCCCGAGGGCCTCGACGGCGTAGCAAAAAGCCCGGGGCGTCGGGTTCTGCCTTTGAAATGTCAATGGGTTACAGCGTTTCCTGCGGCGGGCCGGCGGGTGTTTTTCGGATTCGTCCACGCCCCGGGGGATCAGGCCGACCGCCGTTGGCATACGGATTGCTCTCGAAGGGGGAAAACCAGAACATAGGGAGGATTCCATGAATGCTGCGGACACGGTGTTTATCCTGATCTCGGCCGCCCTGGTCATGCTCATGACGCCCGGTCTGGCCCTGTTTTACGGGGGCATGGTCCGGAGAAAGAACGTCCTCGGAACCTTGATGCAGAGCTTCATCGTGCTGGCGGTGATCACGCTGGAGTGGATCCTCTGGGGGTACTCCATGGCCTTCGGACCGGATCGCTGGGGGTTGATCGGCGGGCTGGACTGGTTCGGGCTGGCCGGCGTGGGCGTAACGCCCAGCCCGGATTACGCGAGCACCGTCCCGCACCAGGCGTTCATGGTGTTCCAGTGCATGTTCGCCGTCATCACGCCCGCCTTGATCACCGGGGCCTTTGCCGAACGGATGCGCTTCAGCGCGTTTCTTCTGTTCATCCTGGCCTGGGCCACCTTCGTCTACAACCCGCTCTGTCACTGGGTCTGGGCCGTCGGGGGTTGGATGGGCGGCATGGGCGCGCTGGACTTCGCGGGGGGGACCGTGGTCCACATCAGCTCGGGCGTCTCGGCGCTGGCCGCCGCCCTGTTCATCGGGCGCAGGCTGGGCTGGGGGAGCACGGCCTTTCTTCCGCACAACCTGCCCATGACCGTGACGGGAGCGGCCATTCTCTGGTTCGGTTGGTTCGGCTTCAATGCCGGAAGCGCCCTGGCCTCCAACGGGCTCGCCGCCGGGGCCTTCGTGGCGACCCACGCAGCCTCGGCTGCGGCCGCCGTCTCGTGGATGGTCGTGGAGTGGATCCACCGGGGCAAGCCCACGACCCTGGGCGTCGCCAGCGGCGCCGTGGCCGGACTCGTGGCGATCACGCCGGCGTCCGGGTTTGTCGGCGTCGCGTCCTCGCTCGTCATCGGGGCCTGCGCCGGGGGGATCTGCTACGGCGGTGTGCTCCTGAAGACGGCCCTGGGCTACGACGACTCCCTGGACGTGGTGGCCATCCACGGGCTGGGCGGGACCTGGGGTGCCCTGGCGACGGGACTGTTCGCCAGCACCGCGGTCAACCCCGACGGCGCGAACGGGCTGTTTTTCGGAAACCCGGCGCAGCTCTGGATTCAGCTCGTCTCCGTGGCCGCCACCATGGCCTTCGCGTTTGTCATGACCCTGCTGATCCTGAAGGTGGTCGATCTCCTCGTGGGGGTTCGGATCCCGCGGGAGGAGGAGGAAAAGGGGATGGATTTGGTGCTTCACAACGAGACGGGGTACAACCTGTGAAGGTCGAATCCGTCAGACCCTCGGGGATTTTTCCGGAGGCGCGAAAACCCATACATGTTGCGCCGGTGTCGTAGCGCAGGGAGTTGAGCCATGAAGAAGATCGAGGCCGTCATCAAACCGTTCAAGCTGGACGAAATCAAGGATGGGCTTTCGGGGCTGGGCGTCCAGGGGCTCACCGTGAGCGAGGTGAAGGGGTTCGGACGTCAGAGGGGGCACCGGGAGGTCTACCGGGGGGCGGAGTACCAGGTCGATTTCGTCTCCAAGATCAAGATCGAGGTGGTGGTGGCGTCCGATCTGGTTCCGGATGCCGTGGAGGTGATCAAGGAAAAGGCCTGGACGGGACAGATCGGGGACGGGAAGATCTTCATCCTTCCGGTCGAGGAGGTGATCCGGATCCGGACCGGGGAGACCGGGGAGGAGGCGATCTGACCCGGGCGGGCGCAGGATGGTCGAGGTCATGCAGATCGTGCTCGAAGAGCTCAGGAGGTCGAGGGAGAAGCTTGTCGCCTCCTTCCGGGCCGGGGACGTCTCGTCCGAGTTCCAGTCCCGGTACACGGAGATGGTGGATCACTACTTTCGCCGGAGCCTCGAAGAGAGCCCCTCCGGACAGCGGTTGTTCCGTGCGCGAACGGCCTTCTCACTGGTCGCGGTGGGCGGATACGGAAGGTCCGACCTCTGCCTGGGATCGGACATCGATCTCCTGGTGCTCTTCGCCTCGAAGGTCCCCCGGGAGGCCAAGCCCCTCGTGGAGGAGATCCTTTTCCCCCTGTGGGACCTGGGCTTGGATCTGGGATACGCCGTGCGCTCCCTGAATGAGTGCGTGCGCCTGGCGAAAGCCGATTTCGAGGTGTTGACCTCCCTGCTGGACGCGCGGTTCGTGGGCGGCGACTCCCCGCTCTTCCTGAAGGTGCTGGCGCGCATTCGAGGGGTGGTTGTCAAGAAGCGGGAGCGGTTCGCCCGCTGGCTCGACGAGACGGACAACATCCGCCTGGAGAGCATCGGGGATGGGAGCCACCTGCTCGAGCCCGATCTCAAGCGAGGCATCGGGGGCCTCCGGGACGTCCACCACATGGCCTGGTTGTCGAGAGCCCGGTTCGGCCTGGAGTCGCTGAAGGATCTGGAGACCACGGGACGGCTCAGCCATCCAGAGGCGCTGGATCTCGAGCGCTCCGCGTCGCTCGTTCGCCGGGTCCGCAACCACCTGCACGATCTGTCCGGGAGAAAAAACGACCGGTTGACGTTCGAGCTTCAGCCGGAGATCGCCCGGAGGCTCGGGTATCGGGACCAGGCCCACTTCCCGGCCGTTGAGCAGTTCCTGGGGGACCTGCATGCGGCCATGGGGACCATCAAGGCCCTCGGCCGGGCGGTCAAGACGCCCCCTTCCCCGGAGGGAGCGACCGCTTCGACCGGAAGCTCCCCGGAGGAGCTTCCGCACGGATTGATGGTCCGCGGAGGCGAGATCTGCTTTCGATCCGCCGCGTCCGTGCTCGAGAACCCGTTGCTCCTGATGCACGTCTTCGAGGCGGGTGCGGGGGCCGGTGCGCCCCTGTCCCTGGAAACCATGCGGCTCGTTCGCGAGTTCCTCCCCCTCGTGGACGACGCCTTCCGGGCCTCCGAGACCGCCTCCCGGGGTTTCCGGGACGTGCTGCGGTCGACCCGAGCCGCGGACACGCTGGATCAGATGTTCGAGACGCGGTTCCTGGACGCCTACATTCCCGAGTTCCGTTCCATCCGGGATCGGGTCCAGTTCGACACGTACCACCTGTTCCCCGTCGGGCGCCACAGCCTGGAGACGGTCAGGGAGCTCGAGCAGGTCGCACGGCGGAAGGAGATCCTGCTCTCCAGCATGTACCTGGAGCTCCCGGATCTCGAGCCGCTCCTGCTCGCGGCCCTGTTTCACGACATCGGGAAATCGAAAAAGGATCATGCCCGGCAGGGAGCCTCCATCGGACGGACGCTCCTCCGGCGGATGGGCCTGGAAGAGGAGCGCGCAAAGGAGGTCCGCTTCCTGATCCGCAACCATTTGCTCCTGGTCGAGACCGCGACGCGAAGAGATCTGGGCGACGAGAAGATCGTCGTCGGCTGTGCCCGGATCGTGGGCACGATCGGGCGGCTCAAGATGCTCTACCTGCTCACCTGGGCGGACGCCCGGGCGACGGGTCCGCGGGCCTGGACCGACTGGGTCGCGAGCCTCGTGCAGGAGCTGTTTTTCAAGATCCTGCACATCCTGGAACGCGGGGAGCTCGCCTCGCCGAACGCGTCGAAGCGGGCGAATGAGGCGCGCAGGAGCGTCATTCGCATGGCCCGGGGAAAGGTTGATGAGGAGCTGGTTCACCGGGCCTTCGAGGTGATGACGCCCCGATACCTGCTGAACACGCCCGCGGAGGAGATCATCCGTCACGTCGAGCTGTTCGGACGTCTCCAGGCGCCGGACACGGAAGAGCCCCCGGCGGGCTTCGTGATGGCCGCCCGACCCGACCCCGCCCGGGGATGGTGGGAGGTCTCCTTCCTCGCCCTCGACCGGCCGGGCCTGTTTTCCGAAACGGCGGGGGTCTTTGCCCTGAACAGCATCAACATTCTCTCCTCGGAGATCTACACCTGGAGAGACCGCACGGCGGTGGATCGGTTTCGGGTGACGCTTCCCGAAGCGGGGCGGAGTCCCCGGGAGATCTGGGCCAGGGTGGAGGACGACTTGGGGCGCACCTTTGCGGACCACCGCTCCCTCCCCGAAAGGCTCGAGCGAAAGGCTGCGCCGTCGATCCTGACCCGGCCCGGCAGGCCTCGCCGCCCCCTGGAGGTGCGGATCGACAACAGGGCCTCCGATTTTTTCACCCTGGTGGATGTCTTCGCCAACGACCGGACCGGGCTGTTGTACGACGTGACGCGGACCCTGACCGAGCTGGGTCTGGACATCCGGATCGCCAAGATCTCCACCAAGGCCGACCAGGTGGCCGACGCGTTCTACGTGCGGGATCTGGAAGGTCAGAAGGTGGAGACCCCCGAGACGGTCGCGCGGATTCGCAAGGCGCTCATGGAGAGACTGGAGGAAGGCGAGAAACGGTCGGGGCGAACCATGCCGCCGTGCCCCGCGTGATCCAGCCCGTCGGCCTCCTCGGCCGCCGAGACCCCAAGCCCCACCACCTTGGCATCAAGCTTGCTTTTTGATTCCATCCAGGGGATCATTGCGTGTGCCGGCCCGCTCCAGACCGCGGCGGTTCTCCGGGAGGGGTCGTTTGCGTGCCACGGGAGGGCAGCTGATGAGGGCGCGATGGGGGTTGTTCGTACTGGTTCTGGTGGCGGGATCCATGCCCGGTTCCGGCGTTTCGGCCGCCGAGCCCGTTCCCATCGCCGCGATCTACGCGGTCACCGGGAGGGCCGCGGCCTCCAACTCCTCGTCTCTGGATGGGGTTCGCCTCGCCGTCCGGGAGCTGAATCGAACGGGCGGGGTACTGGGAAGACCGCTCGAGCTCACCGTGATCGACAACCTGAGCACGCCCATCGGTTCCAAGGTCGCTGCGGACAAGGCGATCCGGCAGGGCGTCGCGGCCATCGTAGGCTCAGCCTGGAGCTCTCACTCCCTGGCCGTCGCCCGGGTCGCGCAGAAGCACGGCGTCCCCATGGTCACCAACATATCCACCCATCCCGACGTCAGCCGGATCGGCGACTGCATCTTCCGGGTCTGCTTCACGGATCCTTTCCAGGGACGGGTCATGGCCCAGTTCGCCCTCGAGCACGTGGGTGCGCGGGAGGCGGTGATCATCAAGGACCTGGCCAGCGACTACAGCATCGGCCTTGCCCGGGAGTTCCGCAGGAGCTTCGAGGAGGGCGGAGGCCGCGTGCACATGGAGCTCGACTACAAGCACTCCCAGGAGAGCTTTCGCGGGGTGGTCGGTCAGATTCGCCGCCCCGGGCCGGACATCATCTTCCTTCCGGGGCACGACGAGAGCGGGGCCATCATTCGCGAAGCCGGTCAGGCGGGAATCTCGACCGTATTTCTCGGAGGGGACGGCTGGGTGGGAGACAGCTTTCTGGAGCGGGGAGGCCGGTCTCTCGAAAAGGGATTCTTTTGCACGCACTGGAACGAGCACGCGGACAGGGAGATCTCTCGTCGGTTCGTCGATCTGGTCCGAAAATCGCAGGTGGCCCGGGGCGTCCAGCCGGACTCCTCGAAAGCCCTGGCCTTCGATGCCGTCTACCTGATCGCCGACGCGCTGGAGCGGGCGGGCTCGACGGACGGGAAGGCGTTGCGTCGGGCCCTGGCGGAGACCCGGGGGTTCGAAGGGGTGACCGGCTCGATCAGCCTCGACGAGCAAGGCGACCCGTTCAAGGAGGCGGTGATCATGGAGGTCTCGAACGGCTCGACGCGTTATCTCAGAACGGTGAGGCCCAACCGCGGGGAATGAGGAGCCGCAAACCTTCGGAAACGGCCCGATGGAGCGGAATTTCATGAACAGTCTACGCAGAGGATCCGTGGTTCTCCTGGTCGTTTTGGCGCTCGCCGCGGCGGGGACGGCGTTCCCGCCGGCCCGGGCCCATGGGGAGGCACCCATACGCATCGCCCTCATTCTCGCGCAGTCGGGCATCGCGTCGGAGGACAACCGTCCCGCCCTTCGGGCGGCCCGGCTGGCCGTGGATGAGACCAACCGCGCAGGTGGCGTTCTGGGTCGGCCCCTGGATCTGCTGGTCATCGACAACCGCAGCACGCCGCTGGGCTCCAAGCATGCGGCGGATCAGGCGGTGGCGGCCCGGGTCGCCGGGGTGATCGGACCGCTCTGGAGCTCGCACGCCCTGTCGTCCGCTCCTGTCCTGCAGGAAGCGCGCATTCCCATGATCACGCCCACGGCCACGAAGCCGGAGATCACCTGGGCCGGGGACTGCATCTTTCGAGCCTGCATGAGCGACGCCTTCCAGGGCCGCGTGATGGCCCGGTTCGCATTCGAAGAGCTGGGGGCGCGCACTGCGGTGGTCTTCAAGAACATCAACGAGGCCTACTCCATCACCCTGGCCGACATGTTCGAGGGTGCGTTCGAGGAGGCGGGGGGGAGCGTGGCCTGGGAAGGCGCATACTCCGGCAAGGCGGTGAACTTCGAAGGGGCGCTGGGCCGGTTGGGCGATTTCGAGCCGGACGTGGTCTACATCCCCGGGTACGCGAGGGACAGCGGCCTGCTGATCCAGCAGGCCGTGAAGATGGGGATCCGGACGACGTTTCTGGGGGGGGACGGATGGGGAGAGAAGATGAGGGCATACGGCGGGGACGCCGTGGTGGGAGCCTACTACACGACCCACTATCACCCGGACCTGCCCTTCGAGAGCAACCGGGTCCTGAAGCGGCTGTATCGGGAGCGCTTCGGGGTGGAGCGAATCACGGACATCCGGATTCCCCTCACCTATGACGCGGTCCTGCTTTTCGCGGACGCCGTCCGGCGCGCCGGCAGCGTGGAAAGCGAGCGCGTGCTGGAGGCCCTCTACCGCACCCAGGGGTTCCAGGGAGCGACCGGGACCATCGAGTTCGGCGAGAGCGGGGACCCCAAGCGCAAGGAGGCGAGTATTCTCCGATTCGAGGAGCGTCGAAGCGTCCTCGTCCATTCCGTTGCGCCCTGAGACCAGGCCTCCATCCTTCCGGCGAAGGCCGGACAACGAGTGATCCCCGGACCGGGATCGCCCCCGTCGAGACGTTAGCGACTTACTCATGAAACCCTGTCACAAAAAACAATGGGTTGCGGGCGTCAGCCCGCGATAGATAACGGTACCATGCTGAACAGAAGCCTTCGATTCAAGATCAACGCGGCGATTATCGCCACCTGTGCGATCATCGTGGTGATCTTCTGGGCCTTGCTCTATCCCTTCGAGATGAACCGGCGAAACGCCCGTCTCGAGGAGATCGAGGTGCTCCTGGACACGGTGTTCCAGCAGAAACGCGACGAGCTCGCCAATGAGGTGTTCGCCGACCAGCGCCCCGCATTGGAGCGCACGCTGGAGGAGATGCAGAGGGTCAAAGGAATCGCCCTCTTGACCGTCTTCGATCTGGAAGGCAACCCGATCCTCTCCACGGGGCGCTCCATTCCGGAGCCCCTGGCCCCGCAGCAGAGAGGCGAGGTTTACGACGGCCCCGTCTTCGAGAGGAGAAACGGGCAGGGAGGATCGTACGTCGAGTACACCACCCTGATCCAGGTCATCGGCGAGAAGACCGGCTACCTGCGCATGCACTACAACCTGGCCGACATGGAACGGGAGAGCACGGTGACCCTCGCCTTTTTCGTCGGCCTGCTGCTCAGCACCCTCGTCATCATCTCCCTCTTTCTGAACGTCTTCCTGTCCCGGTCCGTGATCCGGCCCGCCTCCCTCCTGCGGGACGGCATAAGAAAGGTGCACGGGGGGCATCTGGGCGAGCAGGTGGCGCTGCCCACGAGCGACGAGATCGGGGAGATGGCCGCCGATTTCAACGACATGTCGACGCGCCTGAAGGAGCAGCACATTGCGCTCACCGACGCCATCCAGGCCAAGGACGCCTATGCATCGCGGCTGGAGGCGACCAACCGCGAGCTGGAGACATTGAACACGCGGCTCGAGGACATGGTGGAGGCCCGGACGGCCGAGCTCCGAGCGAGCAACGAGCAGCTCCAGCAGGAGATCGACGAGCGGAAGCAGGCGGAAAAGGACAAGCGGGACCTGGAGGAGAAGCTGGCCAGGTCCCAGAAGATGGAGGCCTTGGGGCTCCTGGCGGGCGGGGTGGCCCATGACCTGAACAACGTCCTCTCCGGCATCGTCAGCTATCCCGATCTCCTTCTCCTCGAGCTGCCCGAGAGGAGCCCGCTCAGGGAGCCGATTCTCACGATCCAGAACTCGGGTCAAAAGGCGGCGGCCATCGTTCAGGACCTCCTGACGCTCGCTCGAAGGGGGGTCACCAGTACGGAGGTCCTGAACCTGAACGACGTGGTCGCCGACTATCTGGCCTCGCCCGAGTACGCCAGGCTGGCCACTTACCACCCGGGGGTGAGGATCGGGACGGACCTTTGTCCGGATCTGCTGAACGTCCAGGGATCTCCTGTTCATCTCCGGAAAACCCTGATGAACCTGGTCTCCAACGCGGCGGAGGCGCAGCCCGAGGGGGGTAGCGTCCGGATCTACACGGTGAATCGCTACGTCGACCGGCCGATCAGAGGATATCAAGACGTTCGCGAGGGGGAGTACGCGGTGCTGGGGGTGGCCGATGACGGTGCGGGAATCGCCAGGGAGGATCTCGATCGGATCTTCGAGCCGTTCTACACGAAGAAGGTCATGGGACGGAGCGGAACCGGTCTTGGAATGGCCGTGGTCTGGGGCACGGTGCAGGACCACCGGGGGTACATCGACCTGACGAGCAGCGAGGGGAGGGGAACGACCTTCGAGCTGTACTTCCCCATCACCAGGGAGACCGAGGTGAACCCGCGGGTCCGCCTGCCCATGAAGGATTTCATGGGAGAAGGTCAGGTCGTGCTCGTGGTGGACGACGTCGAGGAGCAGCGGGAGATCGCCACCCGCATGCTCCAAAGGCTGAACTACGAGGTGGTCACCGCTTCGAGCGGAGAGGACGCCGTGGCCTACGTGAGGGAGAATCGTGCGGACGTTCTGGTCCTGGACATGATCATGGATCCCGGTATGGACGGCCTGGACACCTACCGCGCGATCCGTCGGCTTCACCCGGGACAGAAGGCTGTGATCGCCAGCGGGTTCGCGGAGAACGAGCGGGTGCGGGGGGCCCAGAGGCTCGGCGCCGGCGAGTACGTCAAGAAGCCCTACACCCTGGAGAGCATCGGGGTCGCGCTGAAAAGGACGCTGCACGCGCGACCCGATGAACGGGGGAACCGGAGGCAAGGTTGATGATCGAGACCGGCGTCATACACGGCCGGTTCCAGGTGCTTCACCTCGATCATGTCGTCTACCTCATGGCGGGAAAGGAGCGTTGCGGCCATCTGGTCGTCGGGATCACCAATCCGGATCCCGTGCTCACCGCCGAGGATCCGGCCGATCGGGATCGGACGCTTCCCGAGGCGAATCCCCTCACCTACTTCGAGCGCCAGGTCATGGTCCGAGACGTTCTCCGGGATTCGGGCGTGGGGCTGGAGACTTTCTCCATCGTTCCCTTTCCGGTCAACTTCCCGCATCTCTACCGCTGCTACGTTCCATCTGACGCGACGTTTTTCATCACCATCTACGACGAGTGGGGTCGCCGGAAGCAGGCCCGTTTCCAGGAGCTGGGGCTCCGGGTGGAACTCCTCTGGGAGCGAGGGCCCGAGGAGAAGGGAATCAGCGCCGCGGATGTCCGCGCTCGAATGGCCGAGGGGGACCCGTGGGAGCACCTGGTCCCCGCCGCCACCGCGAGGCTGATGAAGGCGTGGGACATCCCCGGACGATTGCGGCGACTCCGGGCTCGAGAGGCGGGGACCTGAACCGAAGCGACGGCCGGGTGAGCTCGTCCGGCCCGGTGAGATCGGGGACCGCGCCGCGGGGTCTGAAGCAGGTCGCTGTTCTCCTGCCTCACGAACCGCCTCGTTCATCCTCGCACACGGACGCGGGGCCCGGCCCAAGCCGTTCGGGTCCCGCAAGCACCGGCCTGCGGACGGAGGCGGCGATCTTCCTCAACATGCCGCGGTAGAGCCACTGGTGCACGGGGACGAGCGCATACCAGTATGCCAGCCCGAGGAGGCCCCGGGGGCGGTAGCGGGCGCGCTGGATCAGCTCGGTTCGCCCCTCGGCCGGCTCGTGGAGACTGAACTCCAGGACCGCCTCCCCGGGCATCTTCATCTCGGCCAGAAGGACGATCCGGCGAGGCGCGCAGACCTCGAGAACGCGCCAGAAGTCCAGGGCGTCGCCGGGGGAGAGCCGGGTGGCGTGGCGCCTCCCGCGGATGTGGCCGATGCCGCCGAAAAGACGGTCCAGTGCGCCGCGCAGCCTCCAGAGGAAGTCCGCGAAGTACCACCCCGAGTGACCGCCGATTCGTTCGACCGACGGCCAGACGTCGGTGGCCGCGGCCGAGAGCACCACCCTGTAAGCGCACTCCAGGACCGTTCCCCCGGCATATGCGGGATCTCCGCACTGGACCCACTCCGGGGCCCGAAGGGCGCCGGCATCCGACCAGCATGTGTCCACCCGATCTTTTCTGACCTTCTCCAGGGCCAGGCCGATGGCTTGCCGGCAGCTCAGGAGGTCCTGGGGGATCAGGTCCCGAATGCGGTGGTCCCGGCAGAGCACCGGCGTGCGCAATCCCTCCACCAGGGGCCGCGCAAGGGAGGAGGGGATCGGTGTGACCAGATGGATCCAGTAGGAGCTCAGCCTCGGGGTGAGCAGGGGAACCGGTACGACCAGACGGCGGGGAAGCCCGGCCTCCTCGGCGTAGATCTCCATGAGCCGCCGGTAGGTGAGGATGTCCGGTCCGCCGATGTCGAAGGTTCCACCGGCGGTCTCATCGTTCTCCAGGCAACCGGCCAGGTAACCGATGACGTTCCGGATCCCGATGGGTTGACAAGGGGTGTCCACCCATTTCGGGGTGATCATGACGGGCAGCCGTTCCACCAGGTAGCGGAGGATCTCGAAGGAGGCGCTTCCGGATCCCAGGATCACGGCCGCGCGGAGAAAGGTGACCGGTACCGGCCCCGAGGCCAGGATTTCCCCCACCTCTCTGCGCGAGCGCAGGTGCTCGCTCAGGTCCGCACCCTCCTCGCCGAGACCGCCCAGGTAGACGATCCGCTGAACCCCGGCCGCGGCGGCCGCCCGGGCCATGTTTTCAGCGGCCAGGCGGTCCGTTTCGGCGAAGTCCCGGGTCCCCGGGTTCATGGAGTGCACCAGGTAGTATATTGCGCGGCACCCGGCGACGGCGCGATCGAGCGAGGAACGGTCGAGGACGTCCGCCTGGACCGTTTCCACGTCTTCCCGGGCGGCCCACGGCCGCGAGGCGAGCTTGGCAAGGGACCGTCCCGCGGCCCGGACGCGATGCCCCCTCCGGACCAGATGGGGAACCAGCCGGCCCCCCACATATCCCGTTGCACCCGTCACAAGGATGATGGATGAAGACATCCTTTCATTATACCCCGCGTGGGCGGACAGGTTCAATCAAAAGTCGAATCGCCGTTTCCGCGGATCGACCCTTGACAGGGTCCCTGCTGTGATTAGCTTGATTCCAATAGAACAACACGTTCGTTAACCTGCCCGAAATTCGGGGCCACGAGCCGGGTTAATGCTGCTCTCGAAGCATGCAGATCCCGGCTTTTTTTTGGAGGTGTGATCATGACCCTGGAACAAGCGCGTTGCGGAAAGCCCGTTCATCAGGACAGTCCAATTCGATCGTCCGACGCCTTCTCGAGGCTGGACGAGAACGAGGACGCCCTTTTCTATGAAACCGACCGATTCGTGAGCCACTTGGACCGGACCGCGCTCGCCACCGTGGAGCACGTGATCGGTTCCTTGATCACGGTCGAGGAGCCGGTGATCCTGGACCTCATGGCCGGTTGGGATTCACACATTCCCGCCGGGGTACGACCCTCCCGCGTGGTGGGGCTCGGTCTCAACCGGAACGAGCTGGAGGCCAACCCGTCGCTGACCGAGAGGGTGATTCACGACCTGAATCGGGAGCCCCTTCTTCCTTTCCCGGAAGGGACCTTCGATGCGGTGATCAACACCGTATCCGTGGATTACATGACCTGTCCCGTGGAGCTGTTTCGGGAGGTCCAAAGGATCCTGAAACCCGGCGGGCTCTTCCTGGTCGTTTTCTCCAACAGGATGTTTCCCCAGAAGGCCGTCAAGGTCTGGAGAGACGCGGACGAAGGAGGACGGCTCATTCTCGTGAACGAGTTTTTTCAGGCCGCAGGAGGGTTCGAAGGGGCGCAGGAGTTCATTTCCAAGGGCAGGCCGAGGCCCAAGGACGACAAGTACGCCGGAACGGCCCTGGAGAGCGATCCGGTCTTTGCGGTGTACGCCAGGAAGGAAGGAGGCGGATCCGGGGTTCCTCTTCCCCGCGTGCGCCCGCTTCCCTACGGAGAGAAGACCGTTCCGGAGGAGATTGAACGGAAAAAAGCGTGCATCAAGGAGACCCTTGCCTGTCCCCACTGCGGCGATTCGCTCCGGAAATGGGCGGTCCCGGACAATCCCTTTTGCCAGACGTGGGAAAACGACCACATGTACATCTGCTTCAACGACGCGTGCCCTTACTATGTCCGGGGCTGGGATCGGATGGACGGGGAGGGGAACCGGGGCACCTCCTACCGTCTGATGTACAACCCGGTGAAGGACAGGTGCTCCCCCATTCCCGTGCCTTCTCCCATGGCCCTCAGGGAGGGGATCGTAGAGCCATGAGGAAGCGCGGCGTCCCCGGCCGCCGGTCCGGCCGATCGAGCAGGCCGGGCCGCTAGTCGTAGAGGATGCGCTGGAGCTCCCTGTGGGTGAAGTAGGGGTCGTCGTTTCTCAGGTAGGGGAGGAGGATTTTCTTGCGGCGGAGGAGGTCTCTTGAGAGCTGTGCCGAGATCGCGTCCTCATCGTACAAGGCCGCCCGCACGATAGGTTGGCCGAAGGGGTTGATGATCTCGCTGCCTCCCCAGAACCGGTAAGGCGGGTTGGCGTCGCTGCACGGGGGAGTGGATTCCGGACCGCCGGGCTCGCCCGGGAACCTCCTTCGATCTTCGTGACGCTCCTCGCCGACCCGATTCGCACAGACGTTGTAGATGCCGAAGATCCGCGAGTAGAATTTATTGATGATCCCCCAGCTCTCGATGTTGGAGAACTCGGTACCCATGGATCCCTGAGAGGAGTTGAAGACCGTCACGAAGATGTCCGCCTTCTGGCAGACCCCGAGGTAGGGTAGGGACGGGTGCCACAGGTCGTTGCAGATCAGGACGGACACGGTGAACTCGTTCAGCTTGAACACAGGGACCTGCTTGCCGGGCGAAAAGAACTTGCGCTCCTCGAACACGCCGTAGTTGGGGAGGTTCAACTTTCGATAGGCGAAAAGAATCCGCCCGTCCACGGCCACGAGGGCGGAGTTGTAGAAGTTCATGGACGGGGACTCTTCGATGAACCCCACCACGGCCGCCGTTCCCCTGGTGGCCGAGGCGACGGCGCGGATCTCCTCGGAGTCGAGGCGAAGGGCCACCTCGTGATAGCGGTGCCCCACGAAGTAGCCGGTCAGGGCCAGCTCCGGGAACACGATCAGGCTGACTCCGTTCTCCCGGCTCTCCTCGATTTTTTCGAGCACGTCCTGGAGGTTGTGGTTCAGGTCGAGCAGCTTCGGATTGGTCTGATACACCGTGACGTTCATGGTCTCCTCCCATCGCTCCGCCTGGTCTCGGAAGCCATGGCCATGCTGAGAAGGTTCAACACCAGCGGAAGCGCGAGGTCCGGGATGGGGCGCTCCCTGCCGCCCTTGTACAGGGAGGGCAGGCGGAGCGCATGGCCGATCGGGTACCGGTGGAGGGTTCTCCGCTCCGGCCTTTCCTCGAGCGCCTCCTGGGTGATCAGGATGACCCTGGCGTAACGGCAGCCATAGGTCGCCATCTCGTCGAGGATCTGACCGAGAAACCGGTCGCTCGTGGCGTCCATCAGGATCAGGTTGTCCTCTTCCGGGTCGTAGTCCGGCCGGAGGACGGGGAGATACCAGCTGCCCCCGGCGTAAAAGGGGCTTCGCGGATAGACGGGGACGCTGCGCGGGGGGGAAGCGAGAAACTCGTCGATCGACTGGCTCCTCAAGCAGAGGGACTCCCAGGCGGACACCCGATCCTCCCCGTGGATCGACACCATTCTGGATCGGGTCTCGATGCGGACGAACTTCTCCTCGACGCGGGAGTCCACGGTCACGAGGGGACCGTGAACGCTCTCCCCGAAGAGATAGGACTCCATGGCGAGGGAGGAGATCTCGTCGAAGCGGCGCACCCAGGCCGTCCCCGTCCCTCCGGCCTGTCCGATGAAGAACGCCGTGTTGTAGTGCCGGTTGTCCTTCGCGGCCTCGGCGATGGACTCCCTCAGGGACCCGCTGTTCAGGACCGCCTGGATCGCAGGTGCGCACCGGCGAAAACCCTGGAGCGCGGTCGCGCTTCTGGTCGGGTTCACCCGCTTCCAGGCGTCGATGAACAGGAGGAAGAGTCCGGCGTAGAGGGCCTCCTCGGCGCAAGGGCTCAGGTCCTCGGGAAGCACGCAAAACCCCAGGGAAGCATCCAGGGCCGCGGCGACGTCTGCGGACGGCTCGGGGCCGCAGTAGAAGCAGGGACAAGATCCGTTCTCGACCGTGACCGAAAGGGCCTGGTGCCCCGGTGTGCGGGTCGCCAGAAAGAAGGAGACCACGTCCTGGGGGGAGTGAGCCAGGATGTCCTCGGGCGTGGCCACCCGGATGCTGCAACCCAGCAGGCGACCCCAGTGGAGGGCGAGGGTGCGGGCCGTGCTGTGTGCGGCCCTGTCCATCGGAACCAGGAGCATCTCTCCCTCGTCCGGCACGCGCTCGAAAAGGGCTTTGGAGAGCCTGGCGGGACGTGAGCGGGAGGCGCGGAACAGGGCCTCCGGGCCTTCTCCCCCGAGCACGGCGCGGCCCAGCCTTCGCATCCCGGCGTAGAACTCCTTCTCTGCGATTCCGGTCGTCTCCCGTTCCCAGAGGCTCTCGTCGTGGAGGGAGGGGGGTTCTTCCGGCTGCTCGGCTCCGCCGGTTCCCCACGTCTCCATCTCCAGGATCTCGGCGGCGGGGGTGAGACCGTTGCGACCCGAGGAGCGTCCTGCGGTCACGGATTTGGCCCGGTTGCGCGGGAAGTCCTCGGAGGTTCGGCCGTGCGCGAGGCCGTAGTGAAAGGCGAACCGGTAGTAGAACATGAGGTCCACGAAGGGCTGGAGCTCGTCCATGACCTTGGGGAGCGCTGCGAAGCGGCCTTCGGCGGCTTTCTCCATCTCCGCCTGGTGCCGGCCCGCAAATCCCACCGCGGCAAAGGTCGTGCTTTCCTCGGACAGCTTCCTCATGACGCCGAGAGCCTCCAGAACGCGGGCCTGGTTCGTCGCGTTCAGCAGCACGAGATTCCGGGAGGGGTCGTGAGCCGGAAGGCCCTCGAGGGCCTCGCGGTAGTCCAGAGATCGGCCGATGGCATTCCAGCTCGTCTCCTCCAGCTTGAAAGCGGCTTCTCTGCCGGCGCCCGTGGAGTAGAGGGCGTCGATGACCATGGCACATCGGCTGAGGGCGCTTTTCGAGGCGAGATCCTTGCAAAACGCGGAGAGGGCTTCGTCGTTCAGCACATCGGAGAGCACCTCGGGAAGCTCTTGAAGCCCTTCCATGAGTGTGTCGGTCTCCGCGCCCGGCCTCGCCCGGGAGGAGAGCCAGACCGCGAAGAGCGACAGGCTGAACATCATGCAGAGAATGCTCTTGAGTCCCGGCACGGTGACCTCCTCACCGCTCAGGACGGGGATGACGCCAACGCTGCGCGAGGTGATCAGTCCCACGTCGGAGAACACCTTTTCCGTCACCCCGATACAGGCCGCCTTCACGGCCAGGAGCTCGTTGGCGGCCCGGACCATGTCCGCCGTGGTCCCGGACCAGCTCAACAGGACCACGAGGTCCTTTTCCGGAATGATCGCCCGTTTCAAATCCTCCACCTCGACGGGTCTCAGCGACACGACGTCGATTCCGGGCAGGGCCCGCTGGAGCGCCCTTCTCACCATGATGCCCGCGTGATGCGCGCTCCCCATGCCCAGGAGGACGATGCGCCCCAGGGAGCCGATGTTTCGTCCGAACCGGCGTCTCAGCAGGCTCTCCCTGAGATCGAACCGGGGCCCTTCTCCGTCATCCGACATGTGGAACTGGAGGGTGTTTTCGAATCGTTCCGGCGTCTCCAGGAGGTGACTCTCGTAAAATGAGCGGTGGATGTCCTTCCCCGTCTGGAGCGGGGTCAGCCGCGTTTGAAACGGTTCCACCGATGGAAGCGGCGCTCCGTCGAAATCCATGATGGTCACGGTCCTCGCCGGACCGGAAGGCGTCGGGATCGTCTGGATGCGGGCAAAGGCCTCCTCGCCCTCCAGGGGATACACCTTGACGGCGAAGGTTTCGAGGACACGCTCCTCGTCCTGTTCCTGGCGCTTTTTGGCGGCCGTGATCTCTTCCCGGGCCGCCCTCCTCGATCGAAGGTCGGCGGTCTCGGACTGGTGTCTCTTCTGTATCCGGTAGAGCTCCAGGGCCTTTTCGTGGATGGTTTCCTGGGGGAAAAGGCCCATGGCGGCGTTGACGTCGGAGACCACCATGATGTCCTGCGTGCCCGCCCGGCGGACGATGAACACCGGCCGGTTGTGGCTCGCCACGAAGAGGGTACGGGGGCTGAACAGGCTCATCCCGGTGACGGCGATCTGTCCCCCGTCACGGGCCATGCACCGGGCCGCCTCCACGAAGGCGAAGGCATCGAGCTCGGCCGGGGTTTTTCCGTGCAGGCGCTGGTAGGTCTGGTAGTCGATGGAGCGGCTTCCCACCCCGATGGCCTCGAGGTGCTGGTCGATCTGAGCCCGGATCGCCTCGTATCGTCCCTGCTCGCCCCGGAACACGTCGAAATAGTATCCCCACAGGAGCGTGAAGTACTCGGAGGAGTTTCGGCTCCGGAAGCCGCACCCGGCCACGCTCTCGAGGAACCGCTGAATCTGCTCCTCCACGTCCCCGCTGAACTGTCCGTTGAGGACGATGATGCGCTGCTTCAGGCGGTCGAAGAAGGGGTGGGCGTTCTTGAGCGTGACGGGGGACTGGAGGGCCCACCTCCCCTGGCTGAGGATGGGGGAGGCGAGGGCGCGCAGGGTGGACGGATCGGTTCGACCGTCCCCCCGCGGCCCGAGGTCGCTGTCCCCGCTCTCTCCCAGGGGGGGCATGGCCGGCAGGATTTCATTGTGCTGCAGGTGGGCCAGGACGGCCGATGCCGCTCTGCCGAACACGTTGACGCTCTTCTCCGTCCAGTACAGGGGCCTCCATCCGCCGGACTCCCGGCAGCCCCCGGCTTCCGGCCACAGCCTCTCGAAGGTTTCCTGCACGGCATCCGCCAGACCCGGATCCGCGGACGCCCGGCTCAGCAGGGATGCGTCCAGGAGCCGGAAGAGGCACCGGACGCCGTCACGGTCGAAGTCTGCGGGAACGCGGAGCGGCGAGCGGACCAGGTACTGCCACAGATATCTTTCCGCGTATGGGGCGTCCGGCTGTGTGCCGCCGTACATGCGCTGGGGCCGGGGAGAGCGCTCCTCCCGGGAGGCGGTGTCGAACAGCCGGTCGAACGCATTCAGGATCTCGAAGGGCCCGGCCGGCAGGGATCCCCCTTGGAAGTCGCGCTGCAGGGCTTCGGAGAGAGACCGGCGGATCAGGGTGCGGACCACCACGGGGGAGAGGTCGTAGGTACAGGTGAGCGCTTGAATGGTTCGCTGGAAGTGTTTTCGGGAGCGAATACGGATCTCGGGCAGCGGGTCCGGCCGGCCGGGGCGGCCCGGCCCCATGATCAGGGGGCGCTCCGAATCGACCAGATCCTCGAACGAGGCGTAGGAGGCTTCGCCGCGCTCCAGGGCGTCCAGGGCCTCCGTGGAAAGGGATTCGTAGCGGAGGAGCCGTCTCTGGGCATCCCGCGTGGACTCCTTCGGGTCCTTGAGAACGGTGTGGAGCCACTCGGCTGTGTTCGGGTAGGCGGGGTTGTCGAGGAGGACGTCGACCAGGGGGGCGACGGATCCCAGCGATTTGCGGGCCCGGAACGACTCGGTGTCGTCGCCGAAAAAACCCACGCCCGTGCTGTCGGGGGCCCGGTAGGTGATGGCCGACATTCCCGTGAGCACGCGGGTGAGGTTGTTTCCCGCGTCCCCGAAGTATGCCACGATCCCGCACATGGTGGTGCTCCCTTTCCATCTCTCTCGGACGCCCGCCGACTGGAGTCCGGTACAATTTGATGGAAGCGTTTCGAGATGTCAAGCCGAGAACCGCCCGGCCCGAGCCGCCTTCGGAGCTCCCCGTATGCCGGAGAGGACCGCCGGCCGGAGTTCAGGTCCGGCCTTCGGAGCCGTTTCGGCAAGGATCGCCGTCCGCGGGGTCGCCGGGGCCTTCCCTCGCCGTCGCTCTGAGCGT
>CAYVVQ010000067.1:0-22803 GCA_964454455.1 uncultured Desulfobacterales bacterium
GGGGACACAGAAGGTGTACCTGTTCTCCGAAGGAGGCTCCATCGACCTGGTCGGGAACATCCACGCAGGCGGACAGGGGGCCACCCTGGAGGCGGACAGCATCGCCGTCGACCCGGCGAGCCAGATCAGCTCGGAGACCCTGTTCTTCTACCCCAGCACCTTTGGTCTTACCATCGACGTGGGCGGGCCCGACGGGCCCGGCGTCCTGGGCATCGAAAATCATGAGCTGAACGGGCACGACGTCTGGGTGATCGAGATCGGCCGCGGGGTGATCGACGTCACCAGTCCCATCAACTTTGCCACCTTTCCGAACAAGTGGTTCGTGCTGCGCTCCACCGGCATGCTGAGGACCCTGCCGGGGGCCTCCATCACCACGAGCGACACGATCGGCCTACAGGGGAGCGAGATCGATCTTCTCTCCGGGGCCGGGACCCTCAACGCCAACATCTTCCGGATCGAGGCGCAGAACGGGCAACCCCTCAGCATCGGCAACTTGACCACGCCCATGCTCGACATCGATTCAACAGATCTCGCCGCCCTGAACGGGAATACGCTCAGCATCTCCACGTGGTGGAACAACGGGCAGCCCCTCGAGGTGGCCGCACCCACCACGATCCCGGCGGGCTTCACCAACGTCGTGCTGCGCCAGAACGGAGGCAGCTCGGACATCGCCATCAACGCTTCGTTGTCGGCATCGGCCCCGATCACCCTGGACAGCAATGCCTCCATTCACATCAACACGCCGGTGACGGCCCCGCAGATCACTCTGCGGCCGCACGCCGCAGGCGAGGCGGTCCTGGCAACCGACCTCACCGGCAACGTGACCCTGGAGCAGGGCACGCTCCGGGGCACCGGCACCGTCTCAGGCGATCTCACGCTGAACGCCAACACCACGCTCGCCCCGGGCGCCTCGCCCGGCACCCTGAACGTCAACGGCAACCTCTTTTTCAACCCCACCTCCACCCTCCTGGCCGAGCTGGGCGGCACGGGCCAGGGCAGCACCTACGACTGGATCAACGTGGGCGGGACCACGGACTTGGACGGCACCCTGGACGTGACTCTCTGGGGCGGGTTCACCCCCTCGGGGGAGACCTTCGACATCATGAGCTACGGCGGCCTGGGCCCGGGCATCGACTTCGCCGCGAAGAACTTCCCGGCGGGATACGGCTTTGCCGGTACGGACAACGGCCTCGGGACCCTCTACCAGCTCACCACGGTCGCTCCACCACCGGCATCCCCTTCGTCCGAACCAGCACCCGACGCCCCGCCTTCGAGCCCCTCCGGCGGAAGCGGCGTGCCGGACCCGGACCCCTCCGCGCCCGTGGACCCGCTCCTCACCCTGACCTCCGGCACCCCCTCGGGCCCCGGCGGCGCGGGTGCAAGCGGCGGAGGCGCGGGCGGCCCGGGCGGCGACGGCCTGATCCCGGCCTCCATCGAGGGCTACTCCGAGCCCGAGCGGGACGAGAAGAACAAGCCCTGCATCACCTGCAAGTGATCGAGGAGCCGTGCACCCCATGATTTCTCCCCGTACCCTGCTCCGCCTGCTCCTGCTCCTCGCGTGCGCCTGCCCCCTTTCCGGCCCCGCCGCGGCCGCGCCCGAGCCCGTGGGCGAGGCGGGCTTCGTCCGGGGCGCGGTGACCGCCGGGCCCGAGGGTGGCGAGACCCGCTTCCTGGCCCGGGGCGAGCCCCTGTTCGAAGGGGACGTGGTGACCACGGGACCCGAAAGCATCGCCATCCTCCTCCTCGCCGACGGCGCCCGCCTCACCCTCCGGCCGGACTCGGTCTTCGTCCTCGACGCCTACGACCGGCACCGGAAGCGGCCGTCCGCCTGGCTGCGCCTGCTCAAGGGCGGCATCCGGGCGGCGAGCGGCCTCTTCGCCAAGGAGAACCCCGAGACCGGGTACACCCTGGAGACCCCCACCGCGGTCTGCGGCATCCGGGGCACGGACTTCGACGCCCGCATCTGCGAGGGCGGGGACTGCGACGAGGAGGCCCGAAAGGAAAGCCTTCGCGGCGAGGCCGGCCCGCCCGCCGTGGTGGCCCGGGTGGTGCGGCTCGAGGGCCGGCTCCGGGCCGAGGCCGGGGACGGCTCGGAGCGGGTCCTGGTGGAGGGAGGTCCGGTCTACCGAAAGGACACCCTCACGACCGACCCCGGCGGGTATGCGGTCCTGGCCTTCCGCGACCGGAGCCGCGTCACCCTCCAGGGCGGGAGCCGGTTCCAGGTGGCCCGCTTCGCCTTCCAGGACCCTGAAAAGGCCGACAGCGTGCTCCTCAAGCTCCTCCACGGCGGCCTGCGAATCCTCTCGGGCCTCACGGCCCGCCAGGGCCCCGAGGCCTTTCGCATCGAGACCCCCACCGCGGGCTGCGGCGTCCGCGGCACGGGCGTGGACCTGTTCCACCAGCCGGTCCTCGAAACGGTTCAGAAGGCCGGCGCGCCCCAACCCGGCACCTACGGCCACGTCTGGGACGGCGCGGTGGCCCTCGAGGCCCGAAGCGGCGGCACGCTCCGCCTGGGCGCGAATCAAACGGGCTTCGTGCCCGCCCCGACCGGCCCTCCCGTGCTGCTGCCCCGGCTCCCGGACTTCATGCGGCGGAACCCCGCGCCCCGGCCCGACCGGGTGGAGGTGGACGAGGAGGCCCTCTTCGGGGTCGCGGACTGGGAGACCTTCCCGCCGGGCCTCTACGTGAGCGTCTACAACGGCCACGTCAGCATGGAGAACGCGGCGGGGCTCCTTCACCTGGGCCGGGGCGAGGCCGGGCACGCAGGCCCGGGCACCCTCACCCGCCTGGAGCGGCAGCCCCCCTTCCAGGTGAGCGACCCCGTGCCCCGGCCGGAGGCGCTGAAACAGGGGGAGGTGCCCGTGCTGGAGTCCGTCCTGGAGGAGTTCGGCCTCTCCCCCTCCGGCCGCTCCTACGAGTGCGAGGTGCAATGAAGCTAGCCCGGTTCCGTCCCGCCCTGATCGCCTGCGCCTGCCTTGCCCTGCTCCTGGCCGGCCCTTCCCCCGCCCGCCCCGAGGCCCCGGCCCCGGTGCGGTTCCGGGTGGAGGAGTTCCGCGTGGAGGGCGAAAACCCCCTCTCCGACCGGGCCACCCGCCGCATGCTGGCCCCCTTCCTCGGGGAGCACGAGGGCCTGGCGCGCATCGAGGAGGCCGCCCGCTCCCTGGAGCAGGCCCTTCACGCCCGGGGGCACGTGTTTCGCCGGGTGATCGTGCCGCCCCAGAAGGCCCGGGACGGGGTCTTCACCCTGCGCGTCCTCGCCTTCCCCCTCCAGGACGTGCGCGTGGAGGGAAACGACCACTTCCCCGAAGAGACCGTGCTCGCGGCCCTCCCCATGCTCCGGCCGGACACGGTGCCCAACACCCGAAGCATCGCCCGCGCCCTCCAGCTCGCCAACGAGCACCCGGCCCGGCACCAAGCCGTCTTCATCCGGGAGAGCGAGGAGCCCGGGCGCATCGACGCCCGGGTGGAAGTGCGGGACGCCCGCCCCCACCAGGCCTACGCCGCCTTCTCCAACACGGGCACCCCCGACAGCGGCCGCACCCGGGTCTCCCTGGGCTACCAGGCGAGCAACCTGTTCCGCCGGGACCACACCGCCACCCTCAGCTACACCACCTGCCCGGACCGCCTGAGCGACGTGCAGCAGTACGGCGTCCACTACCGGGCGCCCTTCTACCGGCTGGGAGCGGCCCTCCACCTCTTCTACACCCGCTCCGAGGTGGACCAGGGCACCATCGCGGAGTTCTTCGAGGTGAGCGGCGAGGGGACCTTCATGGGCGCGGGCCTGGACCTGGTCCTCACCCCGGTCGGGGACTACCGTCACAAGCTCTTTCTCGAGATCCAGGACCGGGACTTCGAGAACGACGTCTTCTTCGGCCGGGACCCCACCCCCCTGGTGCCGGACGTCCGGAGCCGGCCCGTGACCCTGGACTACTCGGGCCGGCTGGAGGGGACCTGGGGCGAGGCGGGCTTTCACCTGGGCTACGCCCGGAACCTGGCCCACGGCGCGAACAACGACCCCGCGGCCTACGCCCTCACCCGGGCCGGGGCCGACCCCCACTGGGACGCCTTCCGCTACGGCGCCCACCTCCACCTGAACCTGCCCTGGCGCTTCGAGCTCCGGGGCCGCCTGAGCGGCCAGGCGGCGGACGAGCCCCTCATCCCCGGGGAGCAGTTCGGCCTGGGCGGGCTCCGGTCCATCCGCGGGTTCGAGGAGCGGGAGGTCTCGGGCGACACCTGCGAGGAGGCCCACCTGGAGCTCTGGAGCCCCACCCTCGGCCCGGGCCTCCGCCTCCTGGGCTTCCTGGACAAGGGCCGGGCCCGGCTGGACGCCCCCATCCCCGGGAGCCCCGACAAGGAGCACCTCTCGAGCCTCGGCCTGGGCCTCCGCTGGCAGTGGCGGCGCCACCTCCACCTCCTGGTGGACGGGGCCTACGTCACCAACGGCGCCGCAGACACCGCGTCCGGCGACGAGCGCATCCACTTCAGCCTCTTCCTCCGCTTCTGAAAATCCAGGGGACGTTTTTGCATAATTCGATAACTTCCTGAACTGAAGGGCTCAACAATGTCCTTCGGTCATGAATGAAAAGTTATCGAATTATGCAAAAACGTCCCCTCTATCCGAACGCCCCCTCGATCCGACCCCATTCCCCCTTGATCCTGCCGGCGGATTGCGCTATGGAAGTACGCAACAGCGTCCCTCCGCTCACCGTTCCCTCTTCAGAAAGGAAGGTGCCCATGCAGTTCATCGACCTGAAGGCCCAGCAGGCCCGCATCCGCGACACCATCGAAGCCAACCTCCGAGCCGTGCTCGACCACGGCCGCTACATCATGGGACCGGAGATCAGCGAGCTCGAGAAGCGGCTCGCCGCCTACGCCGGCGCGAAGCACGCCATCGGCTGCTCCTCGGGGACGGACGCCCTCCTCCTCGCCCTCATGGCCCTGGACGTGGGACCGGGGGACGCGGTCTTCACCTCGCCCTTCACCTTCGTGGCCACGGCCGAGGTGGTGAGCCTCCTGGGGGCCACGCCCGTCTTCGTGGACATCGACCGCACCACCTTCAACATCGACCCCGACGCCCTCGAAAAGGCCGTCCTGGCGGTCGAGGCCTCGGACGACAAGCGCCACCCCCTGCCCGAGGCCGCGGGCATGCTCACGCCCCGGGCGGTGATCCCGGTGGACCTCTTCGGCCTCCCCGCGGACTACGACGCCATCGCCGTGGTGGCCCGGAAGCACGACCTCGCCGTGATCGAGGACGCGGCCCAGTCCTTCGGCGGGGAGTACCAGGGGCGGAAGGCCTGCAGCCTGGGGGACGTCGCCTGCACCTCCTTCTTCCCGGCCAAGCCCCTGGGGGGCTACGGCGACGGCGGCATGGTGTTCACCGGGGACGACAGCCTCCAGGAGACCGTCCGCTCCATCCTGGTCCACGGCCAGGGCCGGGACAAGTACGAGAACGTGCGGATCGGCATGAACGGCCGCCTCGACACCCTCCAGGCCGCCGTCCTCCTGGCCAAGTTCGACATCTTCCCCGAGGAGATCGAGCTCCGCCGGCAGGTGGCCGCCCGCTACGCCGAGAAGCTCACGGCCGCGGCCCCGGACCTGATCCTCCCCAACGTGCCCGAGGGCTACGGCTCGGCCTGGGCCCAGTACTCGGTCCTGGCCCGGGACGGCGCCCATCGCGCCGAGTGCCGGCAGAAGCTGAAGGACCAGGGGATCCCCACGGCCGTCTACTACCCCAAGCCGCTCCACCTCCAGACGGCCTTTGCGCGCCTGGGGTACGAACAGGGGACCTTCCCGGCGAGCGAGCGGGCCTCCGAGCGGATCTTCAGCCTACCCATGCACCCCTACCTGGAGGAGGCGGACCAGGACCGGATCGCTGAGGCGCTTTCTTGACCCTCCGCATCCTCCACGTCGTGGGCGCCCGGCCCAACTTCATGAAGGCCGCGCCCGTTGTCGCCGCCCTGGCCGAGAAAAAAGGCGTCGCCCAGGTCCTGGTCCACACGGGCCAGCACTACGACCGGGCCATGAGCGAGATCTTCTTCCGGGAGCTCGAGCTCCCCGAGCCCGATCTCGACCTGGGCGTGGGCTCGGCCTCCCACGCGGCCCAGACCGCCGAGGTGATGACCCGCTTCGAGGCCGTGGTCCTGGACCGGAAGCCCGACCGGGTTTTGGTCTACGGCGATGTCAACTCCACCCTGGCCGCGGCCCTGGTCTCGGCCAAGCTCCACCTGCCCGTGGCCCACGTGGAGGCCGGGGTGCGCTCCTTCGACCGAGCCATGCCCGAGGAGATCAACCGCCTCCTCACGGACCAGGCCTCGGACCTCCTCCTCACCCCCACGGTGGAGGCCAACGAGAACCTGGCCCGGGAGGGTATCCCCTCCTGCCGGGTCCGCTTCGTGGGAAACGTCATGATGGACAGTCTCCTCCGGCTCTTCCCCAAGGCCCTGGAGCGCTGGGAGGGAGGCCTCGCAGACACCTGGGGCCGGGAGGAGTACGGCCTCGTCACCCTCCACCGCCCCGCCAACGTAGACGCGCCCGAACGGCTCCGGGCCCTCATGGAGACCCTGGAGGAGCTGAGCCGGGACCTCCCCCTGGTCTTTCCCATCCACCCCCGCACCCGCACCCGCCTCCGGGACTACGCCCTCGAGCCCCGAAGCCCCCGCCTCCACCTCCTCGACCCCCTGGGCTACCTCGATTTCCTGGCCCTCCAGCGCCACGCCGCCTGCGTGATCACCGACTCGGGCGGGGTCCAGGCTGAGACCACATTCCTGGGCGTCCCCTGCGTCACGGCCCGGACCACCACGGAGTGGCCGGTCACCCTGAGCTCGGGCACCAACACCCTGGTGGGCGAGGACACGGACGCCCTCGCCCGGGCGGTCCGGGACGCGCTCGCCGGCCGCGCCGAACGCAACGCCCTGCCACCCCTCTGGGAAGGACGCGCGGCCGAGCGCATCGCGGACGCGCTCACCGAGGAACCGACAGCGTTGTGAAATTCGCCGGCTTTGCAGTACAATGGGGGCCGCACGCCGGGGAGGGTGCGACCATCAAGGCGGATGAGATCGAAACACACAAGGAAAGGCTGAAGGAAAGGCTAAAGGAAAGCAGAATCTTCGTTCGGCAAGTTCGTGGTGTTCGGCCTGATCCACCCGGGTGTGACCCTGATCGTGAAGCGGATGAACCGACGAATGGCCCCGCCCCGAAGAAAGGAGCCGGGCCATTCGTCTTCCCGGATTTTCCCCCGCGGGATCAGGATGCCTGGTACTTGAAAGAGACGTTCAGGCGGGTGCGAAAAGAGGTGACCTTGCCCTCGGTCAAGGTGACGTCCAACCGGGTCACCTCGGCGACCCGGAGGTCCTTGAGGCTCCCCGTCGCCGTCTCGATGGCCGTTTTCGCGGCCTCCTCCCAAGAACTGTCGCTCGTTCCCACCAGCTCGATGATCTTGTAGGTGCTTCCTGCCATGATGCCACTCCTTTCGATTTGTCGGGTTGGCTTGCGCCCCGCTCGTCGCGGGACGTTCTCGGGTCCAGGGGCCCGGAGAGCTCGAGTTTCCCTGGAATCCTGTCAATCTTAGCCAAAGCAAAGCGCTGAGTAAATGGGGCCGAGCCTGTATTTGTGGAGGGGCAGACCATGGGCCCTACAGGCCGCCGCCGTCGCGAATACATGAAGGGCCCGATTCCCGGGGTTTCCCGCCCGGGTTAGGATGACCGGAGACGGTGACGACCATTTGAAGGGGAAAGGAGGCTTCGCGTTGATTCAACTGATGGCAAGACACTGGTGGATCCATCTGGTCCGGGGCGTTCTGGCGGTTCTCTTCGGGCTGGCTGCGCTGTTCTGGCCCGGCATCACCCTGGGGGTGCTGGTGCTTCTTTTCGGCGCCTACGTCTTGGTGGAGGGAGCGCTTGCACTCGCCTCCGGTTTTCGAAACCGCGGGGAGCCGGGGTGGTGGATTCTCCTCCTGGAGGGACTGGCCGGCGTGATCGTGGCGGCGTGCACCTTCGCGTGGCCGCTCATCACCGCCCAGGTCCTTCTGGTTTTGATCGCCCTCTGGGCCCTGGTCACGGGCATCCTCGAGATCGCCGCCGCACTCCGCCTTCGGAGGGAGATCGAGGGTGAGTGGGTGCTGGCCCTGATCGGCGCCCTCTCCGTGCTGATCGGGCTGTTCATCCTGATCAACCCGGCGGCCGGCGCACTGGCCGTGGTCTGGGCGATCGGTCTCTACGCGATCCTGTTCGGCGCGCTCATGATCACCCTGGGCGTGAAGGTGAAAAAGCTGGGCGCGGCCTGAGGCGCGGCGTCCCATACGGAGGGATGCGTTGAAGACCTATGACGCGATCGTATTCGGAAGCGGCGTGGCCGGCGGCGGCGGTCAAGATCCTGGTCCAGCCCGATGACGGGCGCATCCTCGGCGCCCACGTGCTGGGACCCCATGCCGAGGAGGTGCTCAACGTCTTCGCCCTGGCGATCCGGAAGCGCATTGCGCGCCGCGACCTGGGCGACGTGGTGTGGGCCTACCCCTCGTTCGTCTACGACACCGTCAGGCACCTCCTCCTCTGATGGGACGGAGGACGGGAATTGAAGCGAGAAAATACAGGATTACGCGTATTCCCATTCGCCAGGATCCGGTGCATGCTGATCGGAGAGGAACCCAGAACCCGGCCCGATCGACAGGAGTCGCCCACATGATGCCACCGCCCCGTTGATGATCGAGCACAGGCTGATCGAACGGATGATCGCCCTACTGGAGGAAGCCTTGCGTGAAAAGGAAAACAAGGGCTTCTTTCTCCCGGAGATGAACGGAATTCTCCGACGAGGAAAAGGACCGGATGCTGAAGCGAGGGCACGCCGTCGACGGCAACCTCCTTCACGGAAAGTGGTGGGAGAACCTCGTCGCCTCGCTCGAGGGAGGCCCGGAATCCGGTGAACAGGCCGCACCCGGGGGATCGGACCCTGGACCCGACCGAACAATGATTCAACCAAGAAAGGATGTTGGTATGGGTGGAGCCCTGCTGCGCATCATCCTGTACACGGCCGTGGTCGTCCTGCCGGTTGCAGCCGCCTCCTTCCTGGGGGAAAGCACCCGCAGCGTCGTCCACGAAGCGGCCAAGAACATGGGCCTCGCCGGGTTCACCATCCTGGTCCTCCAGGTCCTCCTGGCGGCCAGGATCAAATGGATCGAACGGGCGTTCGGCTTCGACATCCTCATCCGCTTCCACAAGCAGATGGCGGTCTTCGCCGTTCTCCTGCTCCTGGCCCACCCCCTGCTTCTGGCCTGGAGCGGAGGGGGCTGGCGGTTGCTCATCGGGCTGGACCTGCCCTGGTACATTTACGCGGGCAAGGCGGCCCTGGTCCTCCTGGCGCTGAACGTGCTCGCGAGCCTCTACCAGGGGAGGCTGAAACTCGAGTTCGAGCAGTGGCGATCCGTGCACACGGTCACCGGCCCTCTGCTCATCCTCCTCGCCTTCGCCCACAGCTGGGTCGCGGGCGGCGACCTGGAATCGGTCTCCCTCAAGACCATCTGGGTGGGCCTGCTCTGCGTGGCGGTCCCGGTGTTCGTGTACCACCGGTTCTTCCGGCCGCTCCGCCTCAAGCAGAGGCCCTATCGCGTGGTGGAGGTGCGACGCGAGACCGAGGACGTCCACACCGTGAAGATGGCCCCGCCCGAGGGGGAAGAGGTTCCGGACTACCTTCCGGGACAGTTTCACTTCGTGACTTTTTACCGGGGTCGGGGCCTGCCCGTGGAGGAGCACCACTGGACCATCTCCTCCTCACCCGCGGAGAAGGGGTTCGTCAGCTCCACCATCAAGAACCTGGGGGACTTCACCTCCACCATCTGGATGACCAAGGCCGGGGACCACGCGGCGGTGCAGGGCCCCTTCGGCCGATTCTCCTATCTCCTCCACCCGGAGGAGAGAGACCTGGTCTTCCTGGCCGGCGGCATCGGGATCACCCCGCTCATGAGCATGCTCCGCCACATGCGGGACACGGGGGACACGCGCTCGGTGCTTCTCCTTTACGCAAACCGAAGCGAGGACCGGATCGTCTTCCAGGAGGAGCTCTCCCAGATCGAGGCGGACGGGCGGCCCGATCTCAAGGTGGTGCACGTGCTGAGCCGGCCCGATGACGCATGGCAGGGGGAGACCGGGCACATCGACCGGGACAGGATTGTCGATCACTGCGGCGAGTTGGAGGGCAAGGTGTTCTACGTCTGCGGACCGCCGGCCATGCGCGAGACCGTGGTCACGGACCTTCTGGAGCTGGGCGTGCCCGATCGGGCCGTTCGTCTCGAAATCTTCTCATTCCTGGACTGACGGGTAAGCCATGCGAAAAACAGACCTGAAACGTACAACCACCGGGATCGTCGTCGCTGTCGCCTGCAGCGTGCTCCTGCTCGGCGCGTTTCGCGCCCTGGTCCGCGCGCCGGACGGGCCGGACGGGGAGGGGACCGCCCTCTTTCAGGATGCGGGCTGCGCCCAGTGCCACTACACGGAGAGCCGGGAGACCGGGATCGGACCCGGTCTCGAGGGTCTCTTCGAACGGGAGGCCCTCCCGGTGAGCGGGAGGCCCGTGACCGAGGAGAACGTTCGCCGACAGCTCGAGGCCCCCTACGAGAACATGCCCTCCTTTGCGGACGAACTCGATCACGAAGAGATGCACCTCATCGTCGATCACCTGAAGACGCTGTAGCCGGGAGGCCTGCCCACGACGAACTACCTTCCGGAATCGGAGGAAGTCGGGTCTCGCCCCCATTTCCCCGAGACGCCGCGGGAGGTAGTCTGCACGAGAAATCATTGACGCACCACGCACTGGGAGGTTATGAAATGAGGGGACGAAACATCGTCGTACTCCTCGTCATCGCAGGGGTGCTGGGAATCGTGGCGGCGCTGTGGAGCGGATCCGGCGCCGGACTCGGGCCCATCCGAATGGGCGAAGGAGGTCTCTCCGCAGGCGCCCGGAACCTGATCATGGTCCTGACGTTGATCGGGGCGGTTGGCGCGCTGATCACGGGCGCCGTTATCAAGATGAGTCGAAGGACCCGGGACCCCGTCGCCCTGAGGACCGAACGAGCGAGACCGGTTCCGGAAACCCCGAGGCGGGAAACCAAGCGAGGCGCAGCATGGCCGAGGTATTCCAGTTCTCTTCGAGCGCATCCCTGGAGATGCTGACCGGGCAGAAGGCCTATAACCTGGAGGAGCTCCTCCATCTCTTGAGAACCTGCCGCTCTTCGTCCGTCTTCTATCACACCTTTTCCGCTTTCCTGAAGCTGAAGGAAGTCGAGGTGCCCTACAACAGCGACTTCGCCATCTGGGCGGCCACGAGCTTGAACGAGAAGGCCCTCGCAGAGAAGCTCATGGCCGTGGACTTCTCCGAGTACAGCACCACGGAGGACTTGCGGTCTCGACTGATCGAGATCATCGAGACCTACCGCTCGGAGAGGCCTTCGGCGTTCGAGAAGACCGCGGAGGACCCGTTCTACCTGTACGACATCACCCGCGTCGTCTATCTCACGGACAAGTTCGCCTACAGCCTCGACTCGTTTCGCGAAAACATCAAGCAGATCAGCATTTACTCCCTCTACCTGCACTTCATCGAATCACGCCTCCAGAAGCTGGAGGACAACGACTTCTCCAAGTGGATCGATGAAGGGCTTTGCATGCCCGACCTCGCGGACAGGATCCGGAGAATCGACCTCAACATGTACACCATCGAGGGACTCAGGTCGCGCATCCTGGAGCTGATCGACGAGCACGCTTCCGACTGAGCGCGCTTTCTTGGAAGGGAGGCCGGGTCCATGGAGAGCCCTCGGAGCCAAAACCTCATGCCGGAAACCGGAACGAGCAAGCCCACCCTTGCGGACTACGTGGACGTCGTGGGTCCGGACATCATCGAGGAGCTGACCATCCTGGCGGCCCACGCGGGAACGCGCTCCATCAAGATGGTGAACTCCACCGCCGTGGGCGGAGGCGTGGCCGAGATGCTTCACCGCGTGGTACCGCTCCTCACCGAGCTGGGGATCCAGGTGGAGTGGGAGGTGATCGAGGGCAACGACCGGTTCTTCGAGGTGACCAAGTCCTTTCACAACGCCCTCCAGGGGAACCCGCTCCGCTTGTCCGACGAGGACTACAAGGCCTACCTGGACTGCAACGAGGCGAACGCGCGCCGGATGGTGTTCGACCAGGATCTCGTCGTGATCCACGATCCGCAGCCCGCCGCCCTGATCGCCTGGAACGAGGACAGGACCAACCGCTGGGTCTGGCGATGCCACATCGACATGTCCCATCCCAACCCGCAGGTCTGGGACTTTGTCAGACCCTACGTCGAACGCTATGACGCGGCCATCTTCTCCTCCGCCCTCTTCTCCCCCCGGCTGGCCGTTCCCCAGTTCCGGTTCTTTCCGGCCATCGACCCCCTGGACGACAAGAACCGCCCCCTGGACGACGATTACGTGGAGGGGGTGTTCTCGAAGTACGGCGTTCCCCGGGACAAGCCGGTGGTCACTCAGATCTCCCGCTACGACCCCTGGAAGGATCCCATCGGAGTCATCCGGGCCTACAAGATGGCCCGAAAGTACGTGGACTGCCGGCTGCTGCTCGTGGGGGACAAGGCCGCGGACGATCCCGAGTCGGACGAGATCGTCGAGCAGGTGCGGGCCGAGGCGGGCGACGATCCGGACATCCACATCCTCCTGTTCAGCCCGTCCGTGGCCACGGAGATCAACGCCTTTCAGCGCGGGTCGGATGTGGTTCTCCAGAAATCGATCCGGGAGGGGTTCGCGCTCACCGTCTCGGAGGCGCTCTGGAAGAGGCGGCCCGTGATCGGAGGCGCCGTGGGCGGCATTCCCGCCCAGATCATCGACGGGCACACCGGGCTCCTGGCCCACTCGGTGGAGGGGGCCGGCCTGGCGATCCGCTCCCTGCTCCACCGGCCCGACGTCGCGCAGAGGCTGGGCGAAAACGGGTACCAGAGGGTCAAGGACGAGTTCCTGATCATCAAGAACCTCAAGCGCTACGTCCTGCTGCTGCTCGCCCTCGATGCCCCCCGCGAGCAGACCCTCCACCTCCGGTGAGGAAATCGGGCCCGGCCCGCGGCGTTGACACATCCGCCGGATCCTCCTATCCTGTGTGCACACGTGACTTATCGACCTGATTCGAGCGGTTCCTCATGACCTGTATCGTCCAGAAGTACGGCGGGAGCAGCGTGGCGGAGCTGGATCGGCTCGAGCGCATCGCCGAACGGATCGCCGGGGTGAGGCGGCAGGGGACGGACGTGGCCGTCGTGGTCTCGGCCATGGGCAAGACCACGGACCGGTTGGTGGACATGGCCCGGAAGCTGACACCCTCCCCTCCGCGCCGGGAGATGGACATGCTGCTCTCCACCGGGGAGCGGATCACCATGGCGCTGCTGAGCATGGCCCTCCAGGAAAAGGGCCTGGATGCGGTCTCCCTGACCGGGTCCCAGGCGGGAATCATCACCAACGACCGCCACAACGACGCCCAGGTGATCGAGGTGCGCCCGTTCCGGGTGCAGGATGAGATGGCGGCGGGAAAGGTGGTGATCGTGGGCGGGTTCCAGGGCGTCAGCTACAAGCGCGACATCACCACCCTGGGACGGGGCGGATCCGACACCACCGCCGTGGCCCTCGCGGCCGCACTGAACGCGGATCGATGCGAGATCTACTCCGACGTGGACGGCGTCTACTCGGCCGACCCCGCGGTGGTGGCCGACGCCCGTCACCTGCCGGAGATGAGCTACCCCGTGATGCAGGAGATGAGCGCGGCCGGGGCCAAGGTGCTCAACGCCCACGCGGTGCAGTTTGCCAAGGAGAAGCAGATCGCCGTTTACGCCCGCGCCTCCTTCGCGTCGGGAAGAGAAACCGTCGTCCGCTTGATGCCTCCGGAGGTGATCACGGGCGTCCAGGCCGTGGTGAGCGAGGAACGGATCGTCCGGGTCCGGTTCTCCGGAACGGACGTCCTGGAGGATTTCGACCGGGCCGTCCGCATGCTGGAGGAGAGACAGGTGCAGATCAAGGAGGTCAACGTCTGCCATGTCGCTGCGGACGCCGGTCGCTCCCGGGCCGGCTTCGTCGTCTCCACCGGGAACGTCTACGGGTGGGAGACCCTGGAGTCCGAGCTGGCCGGCCTGTTCGGGGACGTCATCGCCTTCGACCACGACCTGGCCGCCCTTTCGCTCATCGGCGAGGGCCTGAATCGGAACAACCTGGCCCTCACCGCCACCATGAACCTTCTCCGGGAGAGCGGGATCCCCGTGGCCGGCGTCACCACGACCTCCTTCCGCATCTCCCTCCTGGTCCCCCGCGAGCGGATCGAGGACGGGGTGGGGATCTGCCACCGGAGATGGATCGAGGGACACGCCCCCCTGCCCGAGGACCACCCGGCAGGAGGCGGAGAGCTTGAACGGTAGCAAGTCGTCGAACCACTCCCCGGGGATCCCCATGCGCAGCCCCCTTCTCACCGCCGTCCTCTTTTTGGCCCTCTTCTCCTCCGTCCCGCCCGGACGGGCGGAGGAGCCGGTGTCCCTGGCCACGCTCAACTGGGCGCCCTATGTCGGGAGGGATCTTCCGAACCTCGGCTTCACCTCCGAGATCGTCCGCCGGGCCTTCGAACGGGCCGGGTACCGCGTGGAGATCACCTTCATGCCCTGGGCTCGGGTCCTTCGCAGGGTGGCGCGAGGGGACTCTGACGCCATGTACCCCGCATACCACTCTGCTGAAAGGGCCCGCATCTTCGCCCTCTCGGACCCCTTTGCCTGGAGCTACCTGGTCTTTTACAAGCAGGTGGAAGCGGAGATCCACTACACCCGCCTCCGGGATCTCGAGGGATACCGGATCGGCGTGGTGCGGGGCTACGTGAACTCCCCCGCCTTCGACCGGGCGGAATACCTGCTCAAGGAACCCACGGACAGCGACGAGAGCAACCTGCAAAAGCTCCTCAGGGGGCGCATCGATCTCGCGGTCATCGACTGGCACACGGCCAGGCACCTCCTCGAAAACCGGATTCCTCAGGGAATCGGCCGCCTCGAGCCCCTCGAACCTCCCCTCCAGGTGAAACCCCTCTACCTGGGCGTCTCGAAACAGGTCCCGGGCTACCGGTCCGTCGTGGCCGATTTCAACCGGGCGATTTCCGACCTGTCGTCGGAGGGCGCCCTGGAGCAGATCAGGAGAAAGCACGACATCGAGGCTCCGTGAAGGGGGTGACCGGAAGCCGGACCCCGGTCATGGACGTTTGGACACGAAGGACGACGACATGGACGAGGGCACCCGGACAGGCAAACGCTTCCGTTTTCTCGAGAGACGCACCATTGCGAGCGACCTCACCATCGGGATCGCGCTCACCATCATCGCCGTCACCGCCGGGCTGAGCCTGATCGGGTACGAGGTCTCGGTGTCCCGGTCCGAGCGTCGCCTGGAGAAGCGGGCCGAGGACATGGCGGACAAGCTCGCGGCCGCGCTGACCCTTCCCCTCTGGAACGTCAACCACCACGCCGTCCGCACCGTGGCCGAAGCGTACGCCCAGACGCAGGGGGTGGTCGGCCTGCGCGTCCTGGACGAGACGGGCGCCGTCCTCTACAAGGAACGGCCCTCCGGGGAGCCGGACCTGGTCACCGCTTCGAGAACGATCCGCTACCGGGAGGAGGAGATCGGTCGCGTCGAGGCGGCCCTCACCACGAAGAACCTGTTGGCGGCCCAGAAGACCGCACTGATATCCACCCTCGTCGTGATGGCCTGCGTCACCCTGGCCGTGATCGTGGTCATCCGGATCCTGCTCAGGGTGTTCCTGAGCCGGCCGCTGGCCGGGCTGGCCCGGGGACTCGGGACCATCGCCTCGGGTTCCTACGGCCACCGTCTCGCCCCGGGAAAGCAGCGGGACGTCGATGCCATCATCAGCGACGTCAACGCCATGGCCGCCCAAATCCGCGATCGGGACAACGACCTGAGGGAGAGCCGGAGGCGGTACCAGGAGCTGGCCAACCTGCTCCCCGAGACCATCTACGAAACGGACGCCTCCGGTCGATTTCTGTTCATGAGCCGGAGCGGGCTCGAGGCGTTCGGCCTTTCCCCGGAGGAGCTCCAACGGGGTCTCCGCGTCGACGATCTCTTTGCCGAGGAGGACCTCCGCAGGGTCCGCGACGACATGGAAAGAATCATGACCGGGGAGCCCGTAGGGGCCACGGAGTATACGGCGGTGCGGAAGGACGGCAGCCGTTTCCCCGTGCTGGTGCACTCCAGCGCCATCGTGAGGGACCGGGCCACCCGGGGGATCCGGGCGATCGCCGTGGACATCACCAACCGCAAGCGGCTGGAAGAGGAGCTCGCCAGGCTGGCCTCCGGGATCGCCCACCAGGTGCGAAATCCGCTCATGACCATCGGGGGGTTCGCCCTCCGCCTCCAGAAACGGTACGCCGGCCAGGAAGATCCGGAAAGCTGGCTCCAGATCATTCTCATGGAGGTCCAGCGACTCGAGCGGATGGTGGCCGACATCCACGAGCTCACGAGCCTTCGCGAGGCCGAGCCCGGTCGAGTCGCGGCGGCGGACCTGGTGGACCCCCTCCCTGGAGGCTGGAGGAAGCGGCTGGAATCCCAGGGGATCGAGATTCACCGAGGGGTTTCCGGCGAGCTTCCCGAGGTGACGACCGACCCGGGCCTTCTCGGTGTCGCGTTCGAAAAAATCCTGCAAAACGCCCTGGAAGCCATGCCCAACGGCGGTGAGCTGGAGATCCGGGTCCGTACCCGGGAGGGATGGGTCTGCTTCCTTTTCGCCGACACCGGCGGCGGGATCTCCCCGAAGGACCTGCCGCACGTGTTCGAGCCGTTCTACGGCTCCAAGCCGCAGGCCTCGGGGCTCGGCCTGACCATGGCCCAGAGGATCGTCCACGAGCACCGGGGGCGGATCACCGTGGACTCCACCGGCCGGGGAACCGAGGTCGAGGTCTGCCTGCCCGCGGCTCCGAGGACCTCGTAACCCGGGAATCCGGGCGGGAACATCCCGCGACGGCCCGGCCTCGGAAAGGAGCGAGCATGAACCCGGCAGACCGCCCCTCCAACAAAGAGATCGCCGACCTCCTCGACCGGGTGGCCGCCCTGCTGGAGGCCCAGGACGGGAGCCCGTACCGCGTCCAGGCCTACCGGATTCACGAAACCTTGGGGGTCGAGAGCCTGGAAGACCTGGAGGCGGCGGCGCACGACGGCAGGCTCGCGTGCCGGGACCATTTCTCCGTCGCTCCGGACTGAGGCGGGTGAGGCGAGGTTGCGGCGATCAATCCGCAAGGTCCGCGAGCATTCGAAAGTCGGCCTCGATGCGATCCGCGGCCTCCGGGAACCTCATGGCCGCGGCGGGATGGTAGGTAACCAGGTAGATCCTCCCGTCCCGATCGAAACGCCTCCCGTGGAGATCCCTCAGGTTCCCCTTCTCCCCGAGAATCGCTTGGGCCGCCACCTTTCCCATGACCCCGACCACCTTCGGGTCGATCAGCGCGACCTGGCGCTCCAGCCACAGGTCGCGGCAGGTGTCCGACTCCGGCCTTCTGGGGTTGCGGTTGTCGGGCGGGCGGCACTTGACGGTGCTGGTGATGAAAATCTCGAGGCGATCGAGGCCGACCTCCTCCAGGAGCCGGTCCAGGAACCGCCCGGCGCGGCCGCAGAAGGGCCTTCCCTGCAGGTCCTCCTGCTCGCCGGGCGCTTCACCCACCAGCATCAGGGCCGCGCGGGGGTCGCCTTCCCCGGGCACCGCGTGGCGCCGTGACTCGTGCAGGGGACAGCGGACGCATCGTACGATCCTGCGGTGCAGGGATTTCAGCTCGCGTGCCGAGTCCAAGCTCCGGTCCGTTTCAGGGAGCGGGTGGCCGCAGCCCCGCCCGGGATGTGAGCTGCGAGAGGACGCCCTCCACGAGGAAGGCGTACCCCTCGTCCGAAGGATGGACGAGATCCACGAACATGCTCGCGTCGTCGTCCCCGGCCTCGTGGTACCACCTCTCCCAGTCGTAGATCGTGCAGCCGTACCGTTTCCCCAGGGCCCTCGCAATGTCGCTGAACGTGAATGCGTAGCGGGCCATCTCCGCCGGGGCGAGCCTCCGGAAATCCCGGTCGAACCGCTCCCGAACGGTCCGTTCCTGCGCCGGGGTGTACCGCCTCCGGAGGGGGGTCCCGAGCGTCACCAAAGAGACCTCCGCCCCCCGCCCCCTGGAGAGCGCGATCATGTTCTCCAGGTTGGTCTCGAAGTGGGTGAAGACCTCTTCGATCAGAAGCGGTTCGGGAGGCATCTCCGAGAGGGCGTGGTTCCGCCGAAACTCCCGGATCCGTTTCCTCGCGTAGTGCGTCTCCAACCGAAAGGAGAGCATGTCGTACAGGTAAAGCTTCCGCAGGATTCCTTGAAAGGCGCCGGCATCCCGATCCCGCAGCTCCCAGTAGTCCCGGTGCCGGTACATGCGGGGCATGCCCAGGCAGTTGTTTTCGATGTAGAGCATGCCGCGGTCGTGCATCAGGATCCGGAAGTCGTTCCATCCCCCGTAGATCACCACCTCGTCCGGATCCACCTCGTCGATCACCCGCCCCAGCCACAAGAGCATCTGCAACGATCCGTAGCCGGGCACACCCGCGTTGTACACCTCGTACTCCGCTTCGAAGGACCGGTTCAGCCCCGCCTCCAGGAGGGTCGGAAAGGACTGCGCCTCCGAGCTGCTGCTGATGGAGAAGGCGCACGAATCGCCCACCACGAGGATCCCGCGGACGTTCTCGCCCGCGTGGTCGTGCCCGGTCCTCCGGAACCCCTCCTCCGTCAGTGCCTCCCCGTCGATGAAGGGCACGTCCTTCCGGAGAACGGTCTGCAGGTAGGGATGGGGGTGGTGCTTCTCGCTCGTGGGCAGGCCGAAGTAGTGCCAGCGCAGGTAGGCCTCACCCAGCAGGATCAGCAGGACGGCCGTACACAGGGCCACGACGGTGATTCGAAAGATCGTCTTCATGGGCGGCAACGGGAAGGGGCGCATGGTCCCCGGCGGCTGAAATTCGAGGGCGGATGATAACCGAGCGGGATGCAGCGTGTCAATAGCTCCGGCGCTTTCCCATTGCCCGGAAATGCTCCCGACGGCACAGGGAACGACCTCCTCCGGCCCGCGGGACGGGTACCGTGAAAGCACCCCGGAGCGCCCCGCATCCAGTTCCCCACCCGGGTTCGGGATTCTACGAACGGTTGATGACGGTGCCCGGCATGAAGGAGAAGTAGGCCGGTTGCGGCCTTCCTCCGCCGTGCAGGATGTGGAGGGGAACAAAAGGCTGTTGATATTTTAAACATTTCGTGTATCCTGAATTGCCGTGATGGGATCCCGCCCGAAACCCTCCACCGGCTCTTCGGGGGGGACCCTCTCCACCGCCGACGGGCGACCCCGCGGACCGGCCCGCATCGCAGCCCCGAAGGTCGATCCCCGGCCCGCCCCCTTCCGACGGGAACGATGAGCCCCGAGGAAGGACTTCGCTCGAGCCGTTCCTCTTGGGAGCTCGCAATGTCGGAACAGGAAAAAGTCAAGACACTGCTCAAAGAGGCCGTGGTGTACAGGAACCAGGGGCTCTACGCCCAAGCCAGGGAAAAGTTCTGCAGCGCCCTGGAGATCATGAACCAAAACGATGTCCTCCGGAACAACACCACCCTGATCTCGGCCGTTGAGCAGAAGGTCCGGGAGGTGGACGCGATCCTCGGGGACATCGACCAGGACGTGGGCGCACCGGAGCTCTCGGAGGACATCCAGGAGCTGATCAAGAAGTCCTTCGCGTTCTCCAAGGACAAGGAAGCGGCCGCCATCGAGGGAGCCATGGCCCTGGCCAAGTTCGGCCAGTTCGAAAAGGCGCTGGAGGAGTTCAACGAGATCCTGGAGTATGCAACGCTCCCGGTGATGATTGCGAAGAACATCATCCGCTGCCACCTGACCGCGTCTTCACCCGAGGCCGCCGTAGAGCAGTTCACGGCCTGGTCCGAGGGGGACCGCTTCACCAGGGAGGAGATTCATCATCTCAGGGAGTTTCTGCGAGGGATCCTGGAGAGCCGGGACCTCGACCTGGCGATCCCCGGAGGAGACGAGGTCCAGGAAAACCCGCCGGGAGATGCGGAGCCCGAGGAAGACGAAGAGGAGATGGACATCTCGTCGGTCAACCTCCGGCTGGAGGGCGCCCCGGAGAGTGAACGGAGAGAGGGGTTCCCGGTGGAGCTCCAGTCCGGCTCCACCATCAGCATCATCGTGCCCGCCTCCGACAAGGAGCTGATCCGCCTGTTCAAGCACGGGTTGCGGCTGCCGGAGATTCAGTGCTTCTCCCCCATCGGCTTCTTCCCGGGGAGCGGGACGGTGACGGGCAAGACCAAGGTCCTCGAGGGCCCCAACCAGGGAAGCTTCATGGTGGACATCAGGCTGGACGATTGAGGCGGCACGGAGATCGACGGCAGGAGCGGCATTGAGCAGCGGCGGACGGCGTAAGGTCTGACGGACGGATTTCATGGCGAACTTCAACGCGCAGGAAAGAACCATCGAGTGCAAGATCGTGTACTACGGGCCCGGGCGTGGGGGAAAAACCACCAACCTGGAGTACATTTACAAGGCCGGCCGGAAATACGCGACCGGAGACATGGTCAGCATCGACACCAAAGGGGACCGGACCCTTTTCTTCGACTTTCTGCCGCTCGGCCTGGGAAAGGTCCGGGGGTGCGAGGTCAAGATGCAGCTCTTCACCGTCCCCGGCCAGGTGAAGTACGGCTCCACCAGAAAGATGGTCCTCAAAGGGGTGGACGGCCTGGTCTTTGTCGCCGACTCCCTGGAAATCCGAAGAAAAGCCAACTTGCTGTCTCTCAAAGACCTTCAAAGCAACCTGAAGGAGGAGGGGAAGAGCATCTTCAAGATGCCCATTGTCCTCCATTACAACAAACGGGACCTGGAGGGGGCGGGCCTCCCCATCATGCCCATCGAGATGATGGAGAAGGATTTGAACAGCAAGCTGAAGGCGCCTTTTTTCCCCGGGAGCGCCCTGAAGGGCACCGGCGTCGGCCCGGCCCTGAAGCGCTGCATGGAGCTCACCCTGAAGAACCTCCGACGGGAGCTCGACTGGGCGGAATAGCGGTCCACCGTCAAGGGTCGACGGCCGCGCGCCGGCCCGTCGCGGGCTGGAGGCCGACCTCCGCCGGCGATGAGGAACTCGAAGGGAAACAGATGCCGGACCCACCCGTTCTTCAGGGAGATCTCTCGTTCATCAGCCTGTCCGACCTGTTCCAGCTGCTTGGTGGCAACGGCAGCACGGGCGTCCTCCAGGTGAACTCCCCGTACGTCGCCGGTCCCGCCACGGTCTACTTCCAGGAAGGGGACCCGATCAACGCGTCGGACGGCAACGCCAGGGGCGTGGAGGCAGTCAACGCCCTGTTCGGATGGCTGGAGGGAACGTTCTCCTTTCACCGCCGCCCTGTTCCGGTTCCGCGCACCATCAAGAAGAGCCGCATGCAGCTCATGCTCGACGCCCTTCGGTTGCTGGACGAAGGCGCCATCGAGAAGGTCGGTCCCCCCTCTCGCGCGAGCGTGGACCGGCCCGCCGGGCAAAAGGGGTCCGGGGCCGTCCTGTGGGAGTCCATGCCGGTGATCAAGGGGCCGGTGATCGACTACATGTACGTGATCGAGGAAGAGTTGTTCTCCGACGGGCACCGGGTGGTGACCGAGGGGCGTCACGGAAACTGGATATGGATCATCCTGGAAGGCGAGGTGGAGGTTCTCCGGGAGACGCCCAAGGGCCCGATCACCATCGCCAGGCTCGGCCCCGGAAGCTTCGTCGGGACCTTCATGATCTTCCTGTTCGAGGGCAGCATCCGAAGCGCCCACGTCTCCGCCGTGGGGAACCTCAGGCTCGGGCTGCTGGACAGCCAGCGGCTGTACGGGGAGTTCGCCAAGCTTTCCTCCGAGTTCAGGAACCTTCTGCTCAGCCTGTCCCGCCGCCTGATCAAGACGACGGACCGGCTCGTGGACTTGTACTGCGGGACGAAGAAGAGCCCCGTCACCGTGAAGGACAAGGAAATCTACTGGAAAGCCGGCGCCAAGCCGGAGGAGGCTTACGCCATCTCGTCGGGTGAGGTCTGCCTGGCCTGCAGGACCAAAAAGGGAGGCCTGCCCCTGGTCACCCTGGAACGGGAGGACGTTTTCGGAAATCTTCCTTTCGTCCACATCGGCCAGGAACCCCACGACGCGTCCGTTCTCGCCTCCAAGGATTTGGAGCTGGAGAAGCTGGATCCGGCCAAGCTCCAGGCGGAGCACGCCCAGCTGTCCCTCACCTTTCGCGGCCTGGTGGAGACGCTCTGCACGAGCATCTCCATCACCACCCAGGTCGCCCGGCACATCGGGGAGACCAGGTAGCGATACGGCCGGTTTCCGGTCACCCCCGCTGATGGGATCATCCAAATCGCTATCGGGATCGCTATCGGGATCGAAGAGACATGACGCTTGGGCACGAAAAACTGGACGTTTATCGTCTTTCGATAAACTACGTGGCATGGGTTTATGAGAAGGCCGACAGCCTGAACGGAGTCCATCGGTCGGCCCGGGATCAATGGCTTCGGGCCAGCCAGTCGATACCGCTGAATATCGCCGAAGGTAATGGCAAGACCGCGGAAGCCGACCGAAGGCGTTATTTCGAAATCGCTCGTGGCTCCGCGCTTGAGTGCGCGGCGATTCAAGATGTGCTGGTTGTCGGCAAGGCGCTGGACAAGATGGAAAGCCGGAACCGCAAGGATGAACTCGACCGCATGGCCGCGATGCTCAGCCGTCTCGGCGGAAGAG
>CAYVVQ010000068.1:0-22437 GCA_964454455.1 uncultured Desulfobacterales bacterium
AGAGCACGTTCTGACCTATGGTGTGATCGCCGAAGAGCCGGCTCGCCAGCCCGTTTGCGAAGAAAGCGACCCCGATCCTCGAAGGCTTGATGCCCGCATCCCTCAAGGCCGAGTGCGCAGCCTCCGCTCCCATATCCTGGAGGGTCTTATCCGGATACTTGCCAAAAGGCGTCATTCCGGTCCCAATCACGTACGCACTACCCATCACAACCTTTCTCCGACCTCTGACTCGGAGGTAAACAGGGGGCGAATCCTCGGCTCCCCGAGTCCGTCGTGCCCGAGTTCCCGAACACACAAGCGCACACGATCCCCGATCCCAATCTCGCCGATCTGCTCCGGATCCATCAGGCCGAAGATCCGAAGCCCCGTACCATCCAGGTCGACAAACCCGACGCTGTAGGGCTGCGGAAGCCCGAAAGGGGGCTTTGTCCGGATCACCGTGATGCTGTGTACCCTGCCCTTCCCGCCCAGACGTTTCTCTTCCGTTCTCCCAAGGCACGCCGGACAATACTTCGGCCGTGGATAGTAGTACGCCCGACAGGCCTTGCAAGCCCCCCCCACCAGCTGTGGAGGTGTGCCTTGTTCCTCGGGCACGGTAAACGTTCCCGGGTTCACAGGGGGAATATCCTTCATTCCGTCCGATCTCCTCAAATCATGATGGAATCGCAAAATGCCTTGAACCCCGAGATCCACCCTCGTCGGTTCATGGCGTCACGGGGTGCCCGGTGACGGTTGAGCGGGCTTATGCGAAGTCTTCAAATGTGAGTCATTACACATGGCCTTCCACCAGCTCCGCCAGATCCACAACGCGGTACCGGGTTTCTTCACACAGAATGGTGGAGGCCTCCTGGAGCATCATCAGGCAAAAAGGGCAGGCCGTGGCCACCACATCGGGAGCGATGTCAGAGACCTCTGCCAGCCGCCGGACGCCCATCCGTTCGCCCGCCTCCATCTCCCTCCAGACATGCCCGCCGCCTGCACCGCAACAGAAGCTTCGTTCCCGGTTTCCGGGGAACTCGATCACCTCGCCCGCAATCGAAGCCAACACCTTTCTCGGTGACTCGTAGATCTGATTGAACCTTCCGAGATAGCACGGGTCATGAAAGGCAATACGCTCTTTGCCCGGCCTGGTCTCGACTCGGCCCTGATTCAGGATTTCCTCGAGAAAACGGCTATGGTGAACCACCTCGAAGGAGCTGCCGAGCTTCGGGTATTCGTGCGCCAGGGCGTTGTAGCAGTGCGGACAATGGGTCAGGATCCGATCGAAATCATACGATGCCAGCGTTTCCATGTTCCTGTCTGCAAGCCGCTGAAACAACCCCTCGTCCCCGAGCCTCCGGACAAAATCGCCGCAGCAGGCCTCTCGGGTGCCCAAGACGGCGAAATGCACCCCGGCCTCGCGAAGGATCGAAGCTGTGGCTTCGGCAATTCTCCGGGCCGTCTCATCGAAAGCGGCAAGACAACCGAGCCAGTAGATGCACTCGTAATGCTCGCCCTCCCGGGCCCCCTCGAACTGCAGAAAGTCGGTCCGCCGGTTCCATCGATACCCCAAGGGGTTGAGATCCCGACTGACGCGTTTCAATGCATTGCGATGCCCGTCCTCGTAAACCCCTTCAAAGACAAGCCCTCTTCGAAGCTCCAACACCACCTCCATGGGCCGGTTGGTCATGGGGCAAGCCTCGATGCAGGCCCCGCACATGGTGCAGGAGAGAACGGACTCGGTTATTGATTCGAACCCGGAGGGGTCATCCTCGGCCTCGAGGCAGCGCCACACCTCCCTCAGCAGGTTCTTTGGCGAGAGGGGCTTGCCTGTCCGATGGGCGGGGCACGCGTCCTGGCACCTGCCGCATTGGGCACACGAAAGGGTTTCCAGGAGCTGTTTCCACGTCAGATCCTCCACCCTCGACGCTCCGAGACGATCCGCTGACTCCAGATCCACCGGCGCAACGGTCCTGGGATGCCGGGCGAGTTGAAGGAACAGGTTGAGCGGTCCGTAGAGCGGGTGACGGTGCCCGGAGAAGGGAGCGTAAACCATAAGTCCCATGACCGTCCCAGCCTGCACCCACCAGAATACCGTCCACAGGTCCTTCGAAGACGCCTCCCCCAATCCCGTTCGTTCGAACAAGTGGACCAGAGCACCGACCAGGAGAGCATGACGGTCGCTGTCCTGAAGAAACGCCCGAAGCCCTTCCGAAACCAGCATCCCCCCGATCAACAGCACCACGCCTGCGGTCAGCAGGGAGAACACCGGGCCTTCGAAATGCGGGCCCAGTCGTTCGGGCCGTTTTATCAGACGCCGGACGGCGCCGAACACCATGGCGGCGACGAGCACGATCGCCGCCCATTCAGCGACCGGAAGAAGCCACACGACGGCATCGCTTTGTCGAAGGAAGCCGGCGAACCCGAGCCCGTCCCCGAGCACCAGGAACACCAGGAAGTAAACCCCCATCACGAGTGCGGCCCAGAACATCAAACCATGAACCAGTCCCGACGGATCCTTGAGAGAAACCGATCGCAGGTTGGACATCTGCAAGAAGGTGTAGAGAAAGGACTTGCGCAGCCCCCGGGCCTTGTCCGTCGTGCCGGCGACTCTTCCCCTGCAAACCCGGGCAAGCGTCGCAAAGACCTTGGTCACCGACACCGTCGCAGCCGCCGCAAAAAAGGTCCAAAACACGATCATTTCCAACGTGCTCAGTTCCATGTGATTCCACGCTTCATGTCAGACCGCCGGGAACCGCTTCTCCAGCGTCTCCTTTATCTCTTTGAGAACTTCTCGAGCCGCATCCGAAGGCGATCCTCGAAAACGGCGCTTCTTGTCTCCCAGCTCACCCCGCATCATTCGAAGCCTGTCCTGCATGCTGAGGGCGGACACATCGATCCCTTTCTTAACCCTGGGTCTTCTCTGGCAAAGGCGGGCTGTGGAAACGCGTCGCTCCGGCAGACCCAGAGAGTTTTCCAGGACAAGGGTCTCGACCTCATTTCTCATGCCTCGAAGGTGCGTCCTGCTGAACGGGGCCACATACCTCGGCGTGTTGATGTGCGGATCCAGGCCGAGAACGGCGGGAAGCACTAGGCGATACTCCTCACGCATGCCTCTCTCGAGCCTCTTCAGGACCTCGAGCTCCCCCTTTCGGTTGAACCGTACGGAGACGATCCCGCACACGCTCCCCACATCCAGGTGCCGGGCAAGACAGGTTGCAAAGGATCGGCTCCCCAGGTCGGAGCTCATCGAACCACACAGGATCAAATCAAACCCCACCTCCCAGGCTGCCTTACCGATGATTCCCGACCGCACCCAGGTGTCCGAGGCTTCCAAGCGCTCGTCCCAGACGCGGACGGCCCGGTCCGCTCCGAAGCACAAGGTTTGCTTCAGAAGGTCCTCGACCTCTGGGATGCCGGCACTGAGCGCGATGGCCTCGCCGCCGGTGGCTTCTCGAATGCGCACGGCCTCCTCGAGGACGTGCTCGTCCCTTGGATCGAGGCTCCGGTAGAGGGAGCCGAGCTCTTCCTCGACCACGTCGAACTCTACGAGGTCCGGGTCGGCAATCGTCTTCAGACAGGCGAGGATTCGCATCGAGATCGGACCTTTCCTCTCCGCTCTTTCAACAATGCCAGCATTTGCGGGACCACTTCGAGGAGATCCCCGACCACTCCCAAATCCGCGTTTTGAAATATGGACGCCCCTTTCCACACGTTTACGGCAATGGTCTTGCGCACCTTCTTCAGCCCCATCACATGCTGCGGCGCGCCCGATATACCCAGAGCAAGGTACACGTCCGAGTTCAGCCACTTGCCCGTGGTTCCAATCTGTTTCTCAACGGAGATCAGTCCCTCATGAACGGCGATTCTCGTCCCGCCCACCGCCGCCTCCAAGGCCTCGGACAGTTCCAGGATCCGATCCATGAAGTCCCTGGGGACCCCCTTCCCCACACCGATGACGACATCCGCCTCGCTGAGGTCCATCTCGCGCGGAGGCACGCGCCACCGGCCTTTCAACCGAACGCGAGCGGGCCCGTCTCCCGTCCCGAGCAGAACGATCTCGGGAAATCGACCGCCTTGGCTGGAAACGTCCTCCAGGGATGCCGCGTCAACGGCTGCCACATGCGGGGCGGGGGTCTCCCATCTCATCAGGGCGTCCGCCTTTCCCCCATAAACCGCTTTCCGTGCGAGAAGCTGATGGCCCTCGACCTCGAAATCGGTGCACCCTGAGATGAACCCTCTTTCCAGCTCCGCCGCCACGCGAGCGCCCAGTTCGTTCCCGGTCAGAGTGCCGGCGAACAGGACCACCTCCGGCATGCATCGCCGGACGGCGTTTGCGGCCGCTCCCGCGAGGACCTCAATGGAAGGGGTTTTCGTTTCTTCCATCACATAGACCTTTTCGAGCCCCTTGAGGCCCTGGAGCTCATTCCGGTCTTCCGGCATGCCCCCGTACAACAGTCCACATGGGGAACCTCCAATCATTTGTGCGGTTCGTCTGGACTCGAAAGCCATCCTGAAGGCGGTTTCGTGGAAACCCCACTCGCCGGCTTCAATGCATGCCCAGACCTCTTTCCCCATCCGTAGCCTCCGCTGTCGACAGAACGGGCGCCTGCCTGTTCCTACAGCTCCGTGCCCGTCTTGAACCCGTCATGCGTGGCATTCCACATGAAGCGGGGAGCCCTGGCATCGCCGATGACATAAACCGGTACTCCCTTCCCGCTGAACAGGTAAGCGGCCTCGATGTTGGAGTACTTCATGGTGGCCAGGACGACGCTGTCCGCCTCGACCTCGTAATCGCGCTGGGAGTTGATGTTGATCAGCGTTGCGCCGCCGTCCGTAATCTCCTTGACCCATGTAAACGGCGTGATCTCGACCCCCAAGACATCGAGCTTTCCATAGGCGAAGGGTGCATCCAGCCAGACCATGAGGTTCGGGCTCAATGTGGGCCAGCGGGTGATCACGTGTACCTTTTTCCCCTGCTCGGCCAGGATCTCCGCAATGCCCGGAGTGACCCTGTCCGCCAGCTCGTCCACGATCAGGACCATTCCACCCAGTTCGGCTTCCTCCTTCAAGACGTCCAGGTAGGTGAAGACATGGGGTCTTTCGTGCCCCGGAATGGGATAGCAGGTGATCCCGCTCAAGCCGTCGGCGGCCGGACGGGAGCCGGTGGCCAGCACGACGGCCGCAGGATTCTCCTCCTCCAGGACGGTGTCGACGTTCCCGGCCTCGATCTCGGCCCCGAGGTGGAGACCGACCCCGCGCTTCTTCACCTGGAGCTCCAGGTAGTCCAGAAACGTCTGCGGCATGATGTGACCCGGGATCTTCTTGATGTACCTGGCCTGTCCACCCAGCTCCTCTTCTTTGTCGTAGAGGACCACATCATGACCTCTCTCCGCCGCAGTCAAGGCGCACTGGAGTCCGGCGGGGCCTCCTCCCACAACCAGCACCTTTTTCCGTTGGGCCCGTTTGACGTTCCAGCTACCCCAGCGGACCTCCTCACCCGCGGTGGGGTTCACCGTGCACCGGGTGCCGTTGGTGGTCGCCCTCGTGAAGCTCCGCCCCACGCAACCCTGATTGCAGTAGATGCAGGGACGAATGTCGTCCTCGCGGCCCTCCTGTGCCTTCCGCGGAAGATGGGGATCCGCGATCAGGGCCCTGGCAATGTAGACATAGTCGCATTTTCCTTCGGAGATCATCCGGTCGGCCAGGCCCGGATCGTTGATCTTGCTGGAGACGCTCACGGGCACCTTCAGCTCTGCCTTGACCTGCCGGGTGAACTCGCCGCCCCAACCGGGTTCCAGGTTGGCGCAAAACGGGTTGAGCTCGAAAGGCATGGACCGATAGGTCGCCATGACACATCCAAGCCAGTCGATCTTCCCGGTCGCCTCGAACATCTTGGCGAGACCGATCCCCTCCTCCAGGCTCAGCCCGCCCGGCTCGAGTTCCATCACGTTCATGCGCATGCCCAAAGGGAACTTCGGCCCGACCCCGCGCCTGACCTTTTCCAGGGTCTCTCCCATGAAGCGAAAGCGGTTCTCGAGGGATCCGCCGTACTCATCGGACCGCTTGTTGGTCAATGGAGAGAAGAACGCAGACGTGAGCTTGTCGTGACCGCACATCAGCTCGATACCGTCGACGCCCGCTTCGACAGCCCGCTCCACCCCGCTGACGAACTTGTCCTGTATCTCGACGATCTCTTCCTTGGACAGGGCCATGGGCACCTGGTTGGGCTCCTCGATAACGGGGATCTGCGAAGGGGCCCGGGGGACTTCATCCACGAGCACGTGGCATCCCTGATGGGCCCCGGGGTGGCTGGGCTGGACAAAGAACTTGCAGTCGTGCTCGTGGCAGATGTCGACGAGGTCTTTCAGTCCCGGAATGATGTCATCACTCCACAGGGCGTAGTTGTTGGCCGGAAAGTAGTCGGCCCGCTCATCCACGCTCGATGAGACGAGGACGACCGCTGCAGCCCCGCCGGCCGCCCGTTCTCTGTAATAGGCCCTGGTCCTGTCCGTGACCATGAAGGTCACGGGGTCCGCCACCTGGTTCCCGTGAGCGGCGCACACGATTCGATTCTTGAGGGCGATGGGCCCCAGCTTCATGGGCGAAAACAGGTACTCGTACTTGGACATTCCGGTCTCCTTTCGCAGTAAAGGTTCGTCAATGCGGGATGTGGTCTCCCATTGTGTGAAAGTCACCGAAAACTGCGAGATCCTGTCCTTTTGCCTTCCCTCCTGCCTCTCTCGCTCCGCCCTCAATCCCGTCCCTCGAGCATTCACGCTTGCAGCGTCTCAAACAGCATCCGACCCAGAGAGCGGTGTGAGGTCCTTCGCGTCCTCATCGCTTCACTTGATACCTCGCCGCCTCCCGGTCCCAGGTGCCGGGGGTCACCCCGGCCTCGCGGAGCGCCGCCTTCTGGACCTTCTCCGTGGGCGTCTTGGGGAGGTCCTCCATGATCCGGACGTACCGCGGCACCATGAAGTAGGCCATGCGCTCCTGGGCGTAGTCCAGAAGCGCCTCGGGCGTCAGCGACTCTCCGGGCCTGGGGGAGAGGCAGATCATGACCTCGTCCTCGGCCATGTCCGACTTCACGCCCACGGCCGCGCACTCCAGCACGGCCGGGTGACCGGCGAACACCTTCTCCACCTCCTGGGAGCTGATGTTCTCCCCGCGGCGCCGGAGCGCGTCCTTCTTGCGATCCACGAAGTTGAAGTATCCGTCCTCGTCCATCACCAGGTAGTCGCCTGTGTTGTACCAGAGGTCCCGCCAGGCCTCGACGGTCTTCTCGGGCATCTTGAAATACTCGAGGAGCATGGTGTAGGGTTCCCGGTTGCGAAGCAGCAGCTCCCCCGGCACGCCCGGGCCCACCTCCTGGCCGTAGTCGTCCACCAGCTTGACCTGACAACCGTACACGGGCTTTCCGCAGGTGCCCGGCTTGCGCTCCTTCAAGGTGTTCAGGAGGGGAAGCCCGATCTCGCTCATGCCGTACCCCTCGAGCAGGGACACGCCGAAGCGGTTCTCGACCTCGTCGAACAGGTGAGGCGGGCAGCCGCCGCCGAACATCACCCGCAGGGGGTTGTCCGCGTCGTCCGGCCGGGGATCGGCCTTGAGCAGGATGGGCAGGATGCCGCCGATGTAGTTGAACTCGGTGCAGCCGTACTTCCGGACGTCGGGCCAGAACCGGCTCGCCGAGAACCGCTCGGCCAGGACCATGCGCGCACCGCTCATGAGGGCGGGCATGGTGGAGAGGAGTTGGGCGTTCCCGTGGAAGAGCGGAAGGGTGTTGTAGAGCACGTCGTCCTCGGTGTACTCGCAGGTCTCCATGCAGACCTCGCCCATGAAGAGCGCGTAGTTCTGAGGCATGAGCGAGCCCTTGCTGGGCCCGGTGGTCCCGGAGGTGAACATGATCACGAAGGGATCGGACCAGGTCACCTCGACCGGCTCGAAGACGCCGTCGTTCTCCGTCACCTCTCCATAGTCCCGGACGGGCAGGCCGGTGTCGGGCAGGGGGTCCCCTTCCTCCCCGAGCACCACGAGCCCTTCCAGCCGGGGGAGGTCCCCCAGCACCGGTCCGACCCGGTCCATGAAACGGGACTCCAGCACCAACAGCCGGCTGTCCGAGGTGTCCACCATGTAGGTGAGGAGGTCCCCCCGATGGGCCGTGTTGACGGGCACCTCTACGGCGCCCAGCTTGCTCAGCCCGAACCAGAGGAACAGGAACTCGGGGCGGTTGCCCATGACGATGGCCACCTTGTCCCCCCGGCCGATCCCCATGGCCTGGAGCCCGGCGGCCGCTCGGTCCGACGCCCGGTCCAGCTCCCCGTAGGTGTAGGCCCGGTCCTTGAAGTAGAAGAACACCCGATCTCCGTACCGCTTCACCTTGTCCCGGAGGGCCCCGTGAATGGTCCTTCGAAACACCCGATCGTCCGTAGGCATGATCTCAGCTCCTCGATGGGCGACGGCTCGGCGAACCGCTCCTCTGCGTCCCCCTGGACCGCGTTTTGTTTGGTGAAAAGGGGTTTTCGTGCTCTGCGTTCGACCCTTACATGCCCGGCGGACCCGGCGGGGGGCCTTCGCTCGGGTGGGGATAGGCGCCGTAGCAGGTGAGCGCCTCGTCGGGCGGCCGCTGCTCCCTCCACTCCGCCTCGAAGTCGTCGAACGGCTTGGCCCGTTCCAGCCTCTTCTTTCGGGCCTCTTTGCGCAGGGCCTCGGTCTTCTCCGGATCCAACCGCAGGGTCTTCTCGTTGTAAGCCACCCGGTAGAGATTCCGGGCCGCCCAGTGGGTGACCTTGCCCTCCCGCAGGTCCCTGAGCACGTGCTCCGGGTCCCGCTCCAGCGCGTCCCCGTACCCGGCGCCGCCGCCCACGGGCAGGTAGAAGGTGTCACCGTTCATGAGGGGCCGGATGGGCATGGTGATGTGGCTGAACCCCTCCTGCCCCTCCTCCGGGTTCTCCGGTTCGTAGAGCTGGTCGTAGCTCGAAGGGAGGGCGCCGCTGCTCTCCTGGAGCAGCCTCTTGACGTTGCTGCCGTCCACCGTCTTGATGAAGACGGGCGGCACGGCGTATCCCCCGAAGATGCCCAGGGTGGCGGGAAAGCGGGAGCCGTACCCGAAGGCGCCCATGGCCACCCAGGGCACGTGGTGCATCATCAGGCCGAAGCCTACGCCCGCGCCGCCCCGGAACTTGCCGTGCCCGTAGGAGTTCTTGAAGTAGTTCCGGAACAGGTAGAGAAAGGGCCGGTCCGACTCGGTGGTCTCCACGTCCGAGCAGTCGCTCATGGTGGCGAAGTAGGCGCCCGCCCCGTTCACCCCGTCCATGTCGGGCCGCGCCCCGCACCCGGTGGCGTTGATCTCGGGGGTGATGTCCGCGATGGGCTCTCCCCACTGGTTCATACCGCCGTAGATGGGAACGCCGAACCCCTGGTACCAGGCCGCCACAGCCCGGAGCGGATCCAGGTGATAGGTCATGCGGGCACCGGCCAGGTACATGCCGTGGCTGAAGCAGGTCTGGGTGAAGGGAGAGAGCGACGTGGGCACGTCGCCCTGGGCGTTCACCAGGCTGTTCTCCGGGAACTCCCAGTCCACCGCATCCAGAAGCCCGTTGTTGGCCGGCAGGTCGTAGAGGAACCAGCCGCAGAAGTAGACCATGGACAGGCCGATGATGCCCTGGAAGAAGGTGTTGAGCGGCTTGTCCGGAAGCATGGGAGAGGTGTCCGCGAAGTCCAGCTTGATCCGGTCCCCCTCCTTGCGGATGGTGATGTTGAGCTTGGTGAGCGCGTCCTCGGTGCCCACCGTGTCCATGAACCGGGGCTGGCGGAAGGTCCCGTCGTTCAGCATGCTCACCTTCTTCCGGGCCGCCTCGCCCGTCACTTTGAGGACCCGGCGGAGCGCCCCCATAAAGAACGCCTCGCCCTTGGCCTCGATCAGCTCCACGATCCGCCGCTGGGCGATGCGGCAGGCCGCGAGCCGCGCCTTGATGTCCAGAATCATGGTGCGGGGGTCGCGGTTCATGGCGGCGAACATGTTCAGGACGTCCTCCTTGAGGGCGTAGTTCTCGCCCACCTTGAGAGGCGGCACCAGGAGGCCCTCGTCGTACTTGCTCTTGGCGCTCCCCACGATGCCGCCGGGCTCGCTCCCGCCCGACTCGCCGGAGTGAACCACCGCCCCGGTGAAGCAGACCAGGCGTCCCTCGTGGAAGACCGGCACGGCCAGGCCCATGTCCGCCCCGTGGACCCCGCCGTAGAACGGGTCGTTCCAGAAGAAGGAGTCGCCCTCGCGCACGCCCACCGAGGGCTCGTCCACCCAGTGCTTCACGATGTACTTGACCGGGATCTGCCCCAGCACGGCGTGGAACCAGATGCCCGTGGCCACCACGGCCAGGTCGCCCTGCGCGGTGTAGATGCCGAAGGCCACGTCGCCCCAGCGCATCCCAGAGGAGGCGCCGAGCTTCATGGTGGTCTCCTTGCCCTCCTGGGCGATCATGTTCGCCTTGTGGGTGAAGATGTCGAAGTCCAGCTCGTCGATCGCCCCCTGGGCCGCCTCTTCCTCCGGCGTCATGGGCTCGGGCTTGAGCCGCTGAACCACCTCGGTGTCCCTTCCGTAAAACAGCATGGCTTCCCTCCGATTCTCTTCCTTCGTGCACTTCTTGTTTCCCGGCAAGCGGCTTCGCGAACCTGCGCCGGTCTCGTCCTCGATCCTGCCTACAACCGCTCCAGCACCACGTTCCGGAACCGGTCCAGGGTGAACCGCCACCCCGGCTCGATCACGTAGGTGGTGTCCTGGGCCTCCACCAGGGCGGGCCCCTCGATCCGGTTTCCGGCCCGAAGCGGTTCCAGGGCGAAGACCGGGGTCTCGGCCATGCCGCCCTCGGTCTCCCAGTAGGCCTCCCGCGGCTCGAGCCGGGCCTCCGCGGGTGGCTCCGGCCCGCTCGTTTCGTGCTCCTGGAACGGAAGCTCGGGTTTTTCCACGTAGGCGGTCAGGTGGAAGCACTCCAGATTGATGCCGCCCATGGGAAAGGTGGCCTCCGGGGAGTAGACGGCCGAGTACTGCTCGGTGAACCGGTCGCAGATGTCCTTGAACTCCTCCGGCTTCTCCACCCGCAGATGGGGCGAGACGATCTTGGTCAGGTTGTACTGCATGCCGTAGCGCATATCGAGCTCCAGCCGGAAACCGATCCGGTCCTCCCCGTAGCCCTCCAGCTGGAGGTCCCGGACGGCCAGGTCCCGGAGCTCGTCCACCACCGCGTTGAACCCCTCCGTGTCCCCGGAGTAGCTCTGGGTGGTCCACTGGAAGATCTTCATGGTCTTGGACTTCTCCCAGACCTGCTGGATGCTCACCGTGGCGGCCCCGAACGCACCGAACACCGCGGAGTGTGGGGAGACGATGACCTTGTCGACCTGCATGTAGGGGGCGAACCCGCAGGCGTGGGTGGCGCCGGCGCCCCCGCAGGCGAGCAGGACGAACTCCCTTGGATCGTGACCCTTGAGGGCCACCTCGTTGAACACCTCCTGCCCCATGCGGGCGTCCACGGTGCGCCGGATCCGGACGGCCGCCTCCAGCACGTCGATCCCCAGGGGCTCGGCGATCTTCCTGCGGATGGCCTCCTCGCTCAGGTCGGGGTCCAGGAGCATGCGGCCTCCCAGGTAGTTCTCGGGGTTGAGGTAGCCGAGGACCAGGTCCGCGTCCGTGACCGTGGGCTCCTGCCCGCCCTGGTCGTAGCAGGCCGGCCCGGGCATGGATCCGGCCGACTGGGGGCCGACCTCCAGCGCGCTTCCGAGGAGCTCGTTCACCCAGGCGATGGATCCGCCTCCGGCGCCGATGGACTTGACCTCCACGGCAGGGATGTTGGTGCGCCAGCGGTCGATGAGCGGGATGAAGTCGTAGGTCCGGAGCCTTCCGCCGGTGACCACCCCGATGTCGAAGGAGGTGCCGCCCATGTCCGTGAAGATCACGTTCTCCAGGCCGTACCGCCCGCCCACGTAGAGCGCGCCGTGAAGGCCGGCCACGGGGCCCGCGTTGTGGGTGAGCACGGCCCGGGTGCGGCTCATCTTCTTCATGCCGCCGGTATTGTGGACCAGGACCAGGGGTCTGCGGTAGCCTCCGTCCCGCAGCTCGTTTCCGAGCTTGTTGAGCTCATCGGCCATGACCCCGTGGATGTAGGCGTTCACGATGGTGGTGGTGAACCGCGTGTACTCGGCCGACTTGGGCGACACGTCGCTCGAGAGGATCACGGGCATGGACCCGAGGTAGTCCTCCGGGTACTCCTCCTCGATGATCTCCTTGATCAGGCGCTCGTGGGCCGGGTTCGCGAAGGACCAGAGCAGGCCCACCACGAAGCCCATGGCCCCACGGTCCACCAGGACCTGGAGCTTGTCCAGGACCTCCTCCCGTGTGAGGGGGCAGACGACGTTGCCGAAGGAGTCGATCCGCTCCCGCACGCCCACCACCATGTCCGGAACGATCAGCGGCTCGGGCTTCTGAATGCGGGACAGGTCCTTGTTCTCCCGGCTCGTACCGCCGTCCGCCCAGCTCCGGGCGCGTCCCAGGAAAATGGCGTCCTCGAACCCGGCCGTGGTGATGAGCCCGAGCTTGGGTCCCGTGCGCTCGATGAGGGCGTTGGTGCCCACCGTGGTGCAGTAGCGCACGGCGTCCGTCCGGGACAGGAAATCCTCCAGAGAAAGACCCCGTTTTCGGGCCAGGTCTCTCACGCCTTTCATGAACCCCACGGAGAGGTCGTAGTGGGTGCTCGGCGACTTGGTGACCTCACGGGACCCGTCGTCCCCGGCGGAGAAGAAGTCCGTGAAGGTGCCGCCGATGTCCACGTTGATCGAGTACCCCATTGCGTTCCTCCTTGTCCTTTGGTGAACCCGAGCCGAGCGTTTCCGGCTGCAACCGGCCCTCGAGTCTGGAAGCCCTCGGGCCTGGGGCTACAGGTTGAAGATCTCGTCCACCAGGCCGTGCAGTGTCTCCAGGTGCGTGTCCCGTGTGGCCGGGCCGAAGCTCGTGAAAAAGATGCCCCGTCCCCCCGTGGTGCGGTAGAGCTCCCGGCCCTCTCGAATCAGCTCCCGTGCCCTGGCCGGCTCGTTCAGGGGGAGGCCCAGCCCCACGCCCAGCGCGCCGACCCCGAGGTCCCACACCCGGGGGACCGGGGGCAGCGAGCCGTCCGCAGACGGCCCCAAGACGTACAGGTCGAGGCCGAGCGCCCGGAAGTCGTCCACGCGGTCCGGGTCGTAGCCCTGGAGATAGAGGCCGGACCGTACGTCGTAGTAGTCGGCGATGTTCTTGAGGGTGTTGTAGATCTTTCTGTGGGCCAGCGTGACCTTGGGGACCGAGGCCAGGGGCCTCCGCTCCAGGAAGATGAGCGCGTCGGGCCCGGACTTGCAGAAGGCCTCGGCCACTTGCACCATGCACTGCTTGACCTCTTTCAGGTGGTCCGGCCAGGCCTCGCCGAACAGATAGCTCGCCAGGGTCACCGGCCCGGTCACGGTGGCGATGCAGGCCTGCTCCCGGCGGCTCACCTCGAACACCCGCCGGGCGGTCTCCAGGGCGTGCTTCATGCGTCCGGTTTCCCGGGGTGTCTCCAGGAGACCGTTGGCCGGCGGAAGGACCCGGGGGCGATCCTCCTCCCAGGCGATGCCGCACCCGCACGCCTCGGCCATGAGGGTGAAGTCGAGCCCCACCACGACGCCGTCGAACCGGAACAGCTTGTGCGTCTTGACCAGGCTGTTCGCCCACAGGGTGGGGTCGTTCATGAGAGTCTCCATGGGGACGCCTTCCACCCGTGAGACCAGCCCACGCAGCATGGGCACGAAGGGGGGTCTGGGGAGCGGTTCGTCCCGCAGGAACCTGTCGAAGAGCTCCCTTCCGGTCACCATGGTCTACTTCCCGTGTCGCTTCTTGAGCTGATCCACGTCCAGCTCGATGTCGTGGGTGATGGGGTGGCCGGGCGGCAGGTACTCGTTCTCGACGACCACGCCGCACTCCGGACAGTAGAACTCCAGCAGGCGGCAGTATCGCGGGTCCGGCCGAAAGCTGTAGGCCTGTCCTTCCACCAGGGGCGGATGGACCTCCTCCAGGGGCACGTCGGCCACCAGGCAGCCCTTCTTGTAGTTCTCCCGGGCGCTGATGAGCCGGCGGCCGCAGCGCCGGCAGACCCATGTCTCCGTGTCCAGATCGATCTCCAGGTACTCGGTGATAGGCACGTTCATGGCTGCGCTCCTTCCTCCAGCACGGCGTTGTTGAACCGGTCCACGCTCAGGGTCCACCCCGGCGCCACGAACACCGTGGTCTGCTCCGAGTCGACCAGAGCCGGACCGTTCAGGCAGTGACCGCGGGTGAGTCGATCCCGGTCGTAGACCGGCAGCTCCCGGGTTCCATCCTCCGCGTCCAGGAAGACCTCGCGGCTTCCCTTGCGAGCGGCCTCGGCGTCCGTTTCGGCCTCAGGCACCTCCGAAACCTCGAACTGGGTCGCCGGAGCCCGGCTCACCAGGCTGATCATGTTGAGCACCAGGGGGCCTTCGTACGGCCGGCCGTTCGAGGCGAGGAGCGACCTCGCCCGCCGCTCCGCCTCCTTCAGGGCCTCGGGACGCCCGGGTAGGTCGTAGGGCACCTCGAACTTGACCTCCCGGTCGCCGTTCGCCTCCCGGACCAGCAGCTCCAGGCTCTTTTGGACCTGTTGCGGCTCATAGCCCTCGCCGCGCATGTCCCGGTCGGCCTCCTGCTCCAGCCCGGCAAGACTTGCCCCGAGCGGATCCAGTTCAGTGGACGTCTCCAGGGGCAGGTCCACCCGGTCGTAGTAGACGTGGCCCACGTCCATGCTGGACGAGGAGAAGGCCGAGAAGACGGCGGAAAACGGCGTCACCACGATCTTTTTCAGGCCGGCCGCCGAGGCCGCCCGGCAGCAATGGGCAGGGCCCGCCCCGCCGTAGACCACCAGGAGCGGGGCGCCTCCCACCTGCTCGCGCATGCGGGCGAGCTCCCGCCCCATGGCCTCGTCTATGTTTGCCTTCACGGCCAGGGCCGCCTCCTCCACGGAGACGCCCAGGGGCTCGGCCACCTTCTCCTTCATGGCCTGCCGGGCCCCGGCCGCGTCGAGCTTCATGCCGCCGCCCAGGAAGTAGTCCGGGTCCAGGACCCCCAGCACGACGTCCGCGTCCGTCACCGTGGGCTCGGTGCCGCCCAGGTTGAAGCAGACCGGCCCGGGCAGCGCCCCGGCCGACTGCGGGCCCACCTGCAGGGCCCCCTCCCGGACCGACGCGATGGAGCCTCCGCCCGCGCCCACGGCCCGGATGGAGATCATGGGCACGTTCACGGCAAAGCCCTCCACGTCCGGCCGCAGGGTGTAGCTGGGCCGGCCCCGGTTCACGCACCCCACGTCGAAGGACGTTCCGCCCATGTCCGCCGAGATCACCTCCTCGGCGTCGTAGAGCGCGCCGGTCAGGCGGGCGCCGAGGAGCCCGGCCGCAGGCCCCGAGTTGTAGGTGTTGATCGCGCGGGTCTTGGCCACGCGGGTCACGGCGTTGTTGTTGTGCACGATGAAGAGGCTCTTCTGGTAGAGCTTCTGCCGGAGCTTTTCCCCGGCCTTGTAGAGCAGGCTTACGAGCTTTCCGTGGATGTACGCGTTCAGCACGGCCGCGTTGATGCGCTCCTGCTCGCCGGATCGCTTGGAGATGTCCGACGACAGGAAGACCGGAACCGAGCCCAGGAAGTCCCGCGGGTACTCCTGCTTCACGGTTCGGCGGACCTTTCGCTCGTTTTCGGGGTTGAGCTCCGAGCGGGTCAGGGCCACCACCAGGCAGCGGGCGCCCCGGTCAATGAGCTCCTGCCCCAGGGCCATGATCTCCGCCTCGTCCGGGCTTTCCACCAGTTCTCCGGCGGGGCCCACCTTTTCGTTCAGGCCCAGCACCATGTCCGGCCGCACCAGTGGCGTCCTGCCCTCCTCGTCCTTCGCGGGGGCGAGGTCCTCGCAGCCTGCCGTGACGATCAGGCCGATCCGCGTCCCGTCCCGCTGAATGATGGTGTTGGTGCCGATGGTGTTGGAGAACCGGATGATGTCCGTGTCGTAGAGCAGGTCCTCCACCGAGACGCCGAACCGATCGGCGCCTCCCTGAATGCACTCCAGGAAGCAGACCGTGAGGTCGTGCGGCGTGGTGGGCACCTTGACCGTCTCAATGCGGTCGCCGGCCACGAAGAAGCCGTCGGTGAAAGTCCCGCCCGTGTCAATGTCGATCGTGTAGCCCATGCCTAGCCCTCCTCTCTTGCCGAGTCCTTGTCATGAAGCATGTCGAAGAGTCGTGCGCCCCGGCCGCTCGCAGGCGTTCAGGAAGCCCGGCGGGTCAGCCCGCATCGCAAGGCCCTCCCAGCACACCGTACAGGATGAACGAGACGATCTCGTCCGTGACCTGCTCGAACGAAAGCGCCCCCTCCGGCCGGTACCAGCGAAGCTGCCAGTTGATCACGCCCAGGACATTGAAGGTGAGCACGGAGAGGCTGCGGTCCCGGGCGATGCCTTCCTTCTGGAGCTCGCTCAGCTCCTCCCGGTAAATGCTCAGGATCTCGCGCTGGATCCGCCGGTTGACCCCTTCTCCCTCCGGGGAGAGGTGCTCCTCGTCCAGGGAAAAGATCTTCCCCTGGTCGTTGTTTTCCTTGGAAAGGCGCAGGTGGGTCTCCACGAGCTCGCGAAACCGCTCCACCGGCGGAAGATCGCTCTCGCGTACCGCGTTGAGCCGGCGGAGGAGTTCCTTCGAGGCGTGCTCCAGGATGGCCACCAGCAGGCCCTCCTTGTTCCCGAAGTAGTGGTAGATATTGGAGATGCTCATGTTCATGGCGTGGGCGATGTCGCGGATGGAGGTGCCCCGGAAACCGCGGGCGGCGAACAGGCTGATGGCGGTTCGGATGATGCGCTCTCGGCTGCCTTCCTGCTGTTCCATGGCTCGAAACCCCACACTTTGTATCGAACGATCGCTACATTATCGAACGTTCGATCTAGAGTCAAGAAAAAAAATCGGCCCCTTGCGGTTCGCAGGAGGCCGTTGACGGCGACTAGGTCGCCGGCTCTTCCTTCAGCCGGGCGATCTCCCGCTTCTGGATGGTGTCCAGGTAGGCGTCCACCTCCTGAAGGTCCTTGAACACCCGCATGCTGGGCAGGGCGTTGATGATGTCGAACACCTTCTGGATCTGAGGCTTGAGATTGCTCATGACGTATGCGCCGCCGTGGCCCTCGACCGCCTTGGCCGCCTTGAACAGGACGCGAAGACCGGCGCTGCTGATGTACTCCAACCCGCCCATGTCAAAGGCCAGGACCCGGGTGGACGGGGCAATGAGGTTCGCAAGGACGTCCTCCAGAACGGTGTAGGTGTTGGAGTCGAGGAACCCCTCGGGACGAACCACGAACATCCCCTCCGCCCTCTCCTCCCAGGTGACATCGAGTTCCATGGCGCTCCCCCCTGTTGAGTTTTTCGATCTCCGACCTCGCGGACGCGCAAGCCCACACGCCGCCCCTAATGCTTGAAGGCCCGCTGCCCCGTGAACACCATGGTGGCGGGCGGTTCCGCCTCGTTGCAGGCCTGGATCACCTCCCAGTCCCGGAGCGATCCCCCGGGCTGGACGATGGCCCGCACCCCCTCCTTGAGGGCCACGTCCACCCCGTCGCGGAAGGGGAAGAAGGCATCCGACACCATGGCCGCACCGATGAGCCCTCCCTTGGCGTTCCGGGTCTCCTCGTCGATCTCCTCGATCAGTCCCCGGTCCCGCTCGCCCCGGTCCACCTGGAGCAGCAGGTCCTTGTACGGCATCCCGTGCATGCGGAAGCAGAGGGCGTCCGCGTACTTGGTGTAGGCCTTGAAGATAGCGATCTCGGCCACGCCCACGCGGTCCTGCTCCCCCGTGCCGATCCCCACGGTGACGCCGTCCCTCACGTAGATCACCGAGTTGGACGTGATCCCCTGCTCCACCTGCCACCCGAAGAGGAGATCCGCATACTCGGCCTCGGTGGGGGCTCGCTGGATGGCGACCGTCTCGCCCTTGTGATCGGCCGACGCCGGCGTGAAGTCCTCCCGGGTGCGAACGCGGTTGAGCGGGGACTGCTGCACGATGATCCCGCCGTCCATCAACCCTTTGAAGTCCACGAACCGGACCCCGGCGTACTCGGAAAGCCGATCCATGCGGGGAACCTCGAGGATGCGGAGGTTGGCCCGCTTCTTCAGGACCTCCACCGTCCCCTCCTCGTAGCCCGGCGCCGCCACCACCTCCAGGTAGTTCTCCGCCACGCTGTCGGCGGTCATGCGGTCTACGGCCCGGTTGAACAGGGCGCACCCGCCGAAGGCCGCGATCCGGTCCGCCGCATTCGCCTTCTGGTAGGCCTCGGCCGGGGTGCCGCCGTAGGCCACCCCGCAGGGGTTGTTGTGCTTGACGATCACCGCGGCGGGCCCGGCGTCCAGGTAGCGCATGATGTTCAGCGCGTTGTCCACGTCGGTGAGGTTGGTCTTGCCCGGATGCTTTCCGGCCTGGAGCATGTGCTCCTCGCTGACGGCGGAGACCAGTCCGCGGCCCGGCTCGATGAACCGGCAGTCTCCCAGGACCAGGTTCCCGTTCACGAGCTCGTAGAGGGCGGCCTCCTGCCCCGGGTTCTCCCCGTAGCGGAGGCCCTTCTCGATGAGCTCTCCGCCGGCGTCCGGGATCTTCCAGGAGCGTTTGCGGTAGACGAGCGTCTGCTCGCCGAAGGAGATGGTGATCTCCGGCGGAAAGTGATCGTCCATGACGGTGCGGTACATCTTCTTCAGGTCGTCGGGCATCCAGGCCTCCTTGTTCCTTTGGGATCAAAGCACCCCGGGACCGGGCGGTGGGACGGTTCAGCGTTTGTGCTTTTCCACGTAGGCGTAAGCGTTGTGGTTGTGAATGGACTCGAAGTTCTCCGACTCCACGGCGAACCAGGTGATGTTGGCGTCGTCATTGAGCTTCTGTGCGATGTCGCGAACGATGTCCTCCACGAACATGGGCTTGTCATAGGCATGCTCGGTGACGTACTTCTCGTCCTCCCGCTTGAGCACGCTGAACACCTCGGCCGAGGCCGACTCCTCCACGAGCCGGACCAAATCCTCGATCCAGATGAACTTCCTGAACCGCACCTGGAGCGTGACCTCGCCGCGCTGGTTGTGGGCCCCGTAATCGCTGATCTCCTTGGAGCAGGGGCAGAGGGTGGAGACCGGGACCCGGATCATCAGGGCCAGATCCTTCCCGGAGTTCAGCGCTCCCCTGATGGTGCACTGGTACTCCATCAACCCCTCGCTTCGGGTGACCGGCGCCTCCTTCTTGATAAAGTAGGGGAAGGTGATCTCCATGTGGGCGCTCTCGGCGTTCAAGCGCTTCTTCATCTCCTCCATGATCTCGGGAAAGCTCCTGAGGGAGATGCGCCGGCTGTGCTCGTTCAGGATCTCGACGAACCGGCTCATGTGGGTGCCCTTGTAGTGGCGGGGCAGGTTCACATACATGTTGATCTTGGCAATGGTCTGCTGCTCGCCCAGGTTCTTGTCGAGCACGGTGATGGGGTACCGGATCCCCTTCACGCCGACCTGATCAATGTCGATGTTGCGGTCGTCGCGGTGGTTCTGGATGTCTTCCATGGCGGCCTCTCGGTGCCCTCACGAGGATCGCCCATTATTTCCCCGGGACCGGGCAAAGTCAACCCCAACGGAGCCAGGGAACCGGCCGAAATGCGAACGGCCTTCAGGGCCCTTTCCACCTTGATTTCACTCGAAATCGGTTGTAGATTGTGAGCGTTCCACCGAAGGCATCATCAGAACCGGGGCGTGGCGCAGTCTGGTAGCGCACCTGCTTTGGGAGCAGGGTGTCGGAGGTTCAAATCCTCTCGCCCCGACCATAAAATCAACCACTTACGGAACCCCCTTTCAGCCCGAACCCGATTTTGTGACAATTTGTGACATAGAGGCAACGGCAGTCCCCTTCCGGTCGGTCAGCTTGTTCAACAGGTTGACCGCCTTCTTCTTGTGCTCCTGGCTCAGATGGGCGTACCGGGTCGTCATGGCCAGCGTCTTGTGCCCGAGGAGCTCCTGCACCTCCTTGATGCTCGCCCCCTGCATCACCAGGTGACTCGCAAACGTGTGCCGGAGATCGTGGAACCGGAAGTCCCGGATCCCTGCCCGCTCCAGAGCGGAGATGAACGCGGTCCGGATACTCGAGACGGCCTCGGGGGCAGGGAGGACCGCAAGCCTCTTTCGCACGGGCTTCTCCCCCTTGAGCTTGTCCTCCCCACGCCGGTAGACGAAGACGTGATCCTGCCCGAAGTTGCGCTCCTTCCGCATCTCCTTGAACAGTTCGGCAAGCCGGTCGTTGATGGGGATCTGCCGGGCCTCGTTGGTCTTGGTCTTCTCCAGGTAGATGAAGCCATTCCGTACCTGGGACCACCGGAGACTCAGGATCTCGCCACGACGCATGCCGGTATGGAGGGCGCACTCGACGATACGGCGAAGGTGCGTCGGGCATGCCTCTAGGAGCCGGGGTATCTCTTCCTCGGTGAGGAACCGGAGCCGCTGGTTGTTCTCCTTGAGCAGGAGGGACTCGCCCATATCGAATGGACTCGTACCCAGCATCTCCCACGCCACGGCCTTCTTGAAGACGTGCCGGAGACAGCTGAGCTCTCGGTTGATGCTGGAGTCCTTCCGCATCGTCCCGGTCCGCGTGAGCTTCTGCCTGAGGCGGTTGCGGTAGGTCTCAAGGTGGACGTATCGGATATCGACGACCTTCTTGTCTGCCCCGAAGTAGTCGCGGAAGTTCTTCAACCACCTGGATTTGTTCCTGTAGAACGCCGGCTGATGCTTGTGGTTCTCCTGGTACTTGTCCAGCAACTCCCCCATCGTGCTCGTGTACTCCACCTTTACGTCCAGGTACCGGCCCTCCGCGATCAAGGCCACCCGCTTGGCTAGCTCTGCCTCGGCCTCCTTCTTCTTCTCGAACGTCTTCCGGATCCGCTTCCCGGTCGGGTCGAGGTAATCGATCTGCCAGCTCTTGCCGCGCTTTCTGAGCTTTCCCATGGCACCCCTCCTTACTCCCGGGTGCCCGGGGCTTTGGTATGAGCGCTATCAGTGGTGTTCAGTACCGTAGACCCCTCATCGGCCGTTGGCCTGAAACGTAAACGGACTCGACCATCGATGACCTCAGCCTCCAGCGATTGCTCTGAACGAGCCCCTGCATCGGTCTCCAAGTGGTGCATTGCGCGCCGGCCCATAAGCTCGAGTTCCACCTCAGCAGCACGCATTTCCCGGCCGTATTCGAACCCGATTCCCTCCAAGGCCCGCAGCGCTTTGCACATGTTTTCCTCGCCCACAATGACGCAGACTTGGAGCTCGGGAACCAGGTAGGCGTCGAACGTCTCCGCAAAGCTCTTGATGCGGCCGGGGAACATTGCCTCCAAAGCGCCTGTCTTTATAAGGAGCCCATGGGCTCTGACCTGGGTGGGTTGTTCGTGCTCTGCCAGTACGTAAACATCGTTCATCTCGTCTTCCTCCTGCTCTCGCGGAGCCCGATACCATATCCGGCATCGGGTCCGCGGGCGTTTTAGCGTCCATTTGTCGCGCGGGGCGCAAGCTGCCACAAATCTCCCGCGTGCCTCTTCTCCTGTATTCGGGTATGTTTCTGCGTTACCACCTCCCTCCGTCCATGCTTCTGAGGTTCGTCCCTCCTGTGGCCGGTACAGCAGCCACATGTTGACCCTACCCCTACTCTTACAGCCCTGGACTCCCTGCCCTGGCGCTATAGGTCTTTAACCCGGACCCTGTTATCGGTTCCGCTTCACCCAGACCTCAGCCCCCCTGAACATGTCCTTTAAGGAGATGTGGCTGTCGTCGGGCAGGTCGACTATCTCAACCCTCGCCCCCCTGACCCGGTAGTGAGCGCAGATGAAAGTGTACGGATCGGACTGGAGCCGATACTCCCAGTAGAAGGTGTCATTGGGGGTCATGTAGGGCCTGACGTAAGCGCGGACCACATCCCCCTGCCTCAGGGTATGGCGGTCATCCCAGGGCACTGGCTCCCACCCGGGCTCGGACTCGATTCCGTTTGCCTGCTCGTGCTCCATGCGCATGTTGTGTCCTAGCGGCTCTCGCTGCTCGGTCGTCCCATCAGCGGGAACCGTCTCCCGGTTCGTGTTGAGCTGGGTGCCGTGCCCCCGGCTGATCGACGCACCGCTTTCCGCTGGCTCCGGAGTCTCCCGCTCGATTCGCTGGCAGGTCTCGATCAGCTCGTCGGCCAGGGCGGTGATCCGGTCGGCCTTCTCCACGGACGTCCTCCACCCCTCCGGAATGCCGGACTCGCCCCAGTAGGTGCCGAGTAGTGCGCCCGCGACTGCCCCTGCCGTATCTCGGTCAGCAGAGCTGTTCACGGTGCGCAGAACCCCCTCCTCGAACCCCGGAAGGTCCTGCCACTCCGGGCACCTCTCCTCGAGGACC
>CAYVVQ010000069.1:0-2167 GCA_964454455.1 uncultured Desulfobacterales bacterium
GACGACGACAAGCGCATGCGCTCCGTCCTCAAGAGCCTGCTGGGCGAGGAGGGGCACGAGGCGACCGCGTGCGCGGACGGGCTGGAGGCGATCTCCACGTGCGCAAAGACCGCCTTCGACCTGGTCATCACCGACCTGATGATGCCCGGGGCGAGCGGGATCGACGTGCTCAAGGCCTGCCGGAAGGCCCAACCGGAGACCCTGGTGGTACTGATCACGGGGTTCGCCTCTTTGGAGACGGCCATCCAGGCCATCCGGGAGGGCGCGTACGACTACATCACCAAGCCCTTCAAGATGGAGGAGATGAAGATCGTCGTCCGGAACGCGGGCGAGCAGATCCGTCTCATTCGGGAGAACAAGCGGCTCCTGGGCGAGCTGCAGGAGGCCTACGAGCAGATCCGCATCGTCAAGAAGATCATGGGCGCCGAGGCCGGTGGGGCGGACGACGAGGGGCCTGAAGCGGAGCCTTCCCGGAACGGCCCCCTGATCGCGGGCAGCCTGCTGCCCCACTCCTATGTGGAAAGCGGCTCCGGGGGCGGCGAGGCCCTCACCTCCGATCTGGAGCGCATCGCGTCACTGAGACAGAAGGGATTCCTGTCGGAAGACGAGTTCGAGCTATGCAAGAAACGGCTGCTCAAAACCTTGAAGTGACCGAGGCCGGGGACGAGATGGAGTCCCTGAGCATCCTGGTGGTGGACGACGAGCCCACCATCTGCGAGACCCTCCAGCTCTACTTCCAGCATTTGGGGGTCGAGGACGCGGATTCCGCCAACGACGGGCGCACCGCCCTCGAGAAGCTCGAAAATCGTCATTACGACTACGTCTTTCTGGACATCATGCTGCCGGGCATGACCGGGATGGACGTGCTCAAGACGCTCCAGGGCTGGCAGAAGCTGGTCAACGTGATCATCATGACCGGCTACCCTTCCATGGAGATCGCCATCGACGCCATGCACAACGGGGCGTCGGACTTCCTGGTCAAGCCCTTCGGCTTTCAGGACATCAAGCTGACCCTCAGCCGGATCCAGCGCCTTCACACCTTGATGAAACGGAACTGGGAGCTCCACCAGGAGCTGGAGAAGAAGAAGGAGGTGGAGGAGCTCAACCGGCAGCTGGAGAAGCGGATCAAGCACCAGGCGCTCCTCTACGGCATCATCGACTCGCTCTCCAAGATCAACCGCTCCGAGGACCTCTACCAGTTCCTCGTGCAGAAGGGGGCCGAGTCCTGCAGCGCGTCCAAGTCCTGCTTCCTGTTCTACGACGACGCGAGCCCGCTGTTCCTGGTCCTCGCCCAGCACGGGATGAACGGCCTGCGCCCCGGGACCCAGGCGGGGCTGGTCGCCGGCGAGGGCGGGCGCCCCACCCTCGACTCCGACTTCCTCCGCCGGCACTTCGGGACCTCCAACGGCAGGGGGATCGCCCTGGACCGGGTCACGCACCATCCCGGCCTGGTCGTGGTGCCGTTCCGGATCCGCGGCGAGCCCTTCGGTCTGCTCATCGTGGGGGACAAGGCCCGGTCCGAGCCCTTCGACCAGGAGGACCGGTTCGTCCTCGGCTTCCTGGCCGAGAAGACCGCCATGAACGTGGAGAACATCGCCCTCTACGACAACCTGAAGCAGAGCTTCATCTCCACGCTCCTCTCCCTGGTCGGCGCCATCGAAGCCAAGGACGCCTACACCCAGCAGCACTCGACCCGCGTCACCGACTACGCGGTCCGCATCGCGGGCCGGATGGGCTGCGACGACGAAGAGGTCGAGATGCTCAAGTCGAGCGGCCCGCTTCACGACATCGGCAAGATCGGCATCCAGGACAACGTCCTGAACAAGCCCGGCCGGTTGACCGACGAGGAGTTCGACATGATCCGGGCCCACCCCCTGATCGGGGTGAACATCGTCTCCCCCCTGGGGCTGGAGGAGCAGGAGCTCTGCATCATTCGGAATCACCACGAACGGTGGGACGGACGGGGCTACCCGGACCGCTTGAGGGGCGAGGAGATCCCCCTGTTCGCCCGTATCCTGGCCGTGGCCGACTCGTTCGACGCCATGAGCTCGGACCGGGCCTACCGGCGCGCCCTGCCCCTGGAGGTCTGCCTTGGCGAGCTCCGCGACAACAGCGGGACCCAGTTCGATCCGCGCGTGGTCGAGGCCGCGCTTCCGTTGCTGGAGGG
>CAYVVQ010000069.1:2267-22188 GCA_964454455.1 uncultured Desulfobacterales bacterium
GCGCCGCCCGTGCGGCGAGCCTCCAGCGAGACCCTCCGCCTCCGCTCGGACGCCCGCCCGGCGTCACGAGGATCGCAGCCTCCGAAGTGCTCGAACCGATTGCAAAAGCCCGTCGTTTGTGATTCATTACCCGTGAAGGAAGACCCTGGATCCCCACCCGTTCCCGCGCAACCCGAAGCGGGCAGGAGGCAGGCCCATGGAATCGAGAAACCGCAGGCAGTACTACCGGGCGAAAATCGTTCTGCCGGTCAGCTGGGAGCGGCTGCACGAGGATGCAAAGGCCCTGGTGGAGCAGGGTCAGGGGGCGGCGCTCTTGAAAAAGGGCGGTCTGATGAGCCCCATTGACGAGTACCTCTCCCAGGCGGACCCGGGGTCGGAGGAAAAGCGCATCTACCGGTGCCTCCAGCTGGTCAACAACAAGCTCGATTTCCTCATCGACCGGATCGTGAACCGGTCCGAGGAGGACCGGTGCCTGGACGACGTGATCGAGATCAGCGGATCGGGCCTGAAGTTCATCACGGGCGAGCCGCTCTCGGTGGGCGATCTGCTCAGGATGGATCTCCTGGTGCCCGAGAGCTTCCACTACCGGATGGAGCTTCTCGCAGAGGTGGTCCGGGTGGAGGAAGAGGAGGACCGGTACCAGGTCGCGGCCGGCATCGTGGCCATCGACGAGGAGTTTCGCGACGCGATCGTCCAGGCCGTGTTCAAGAAGCAGCGTCAGGAGATTCGAGAGGACCGGGGCTCCCGGGACGGAGAAGGATCATGATCGAGCTCTCTTCGGACGACTTCGCCGAGGTCCACAGGCTGATCTCCGCCGGCGCGCTGATCCAGGGCCTGATTCACAACCTGAACGGCCCCCTGCAGAACCTGGGCATGGACATGGACATGATCGGGTACTCCCTGGAAATGGGGGAAGGCTCCGCGGAAGAGCTCCAGCAGGAGATCAGGACCCGCATCGCCAGGATGGAGGAGGAGTTCGAGCAGATCAACCGGCTGATCCGAATCACCGGATCGAGGGCCGCGCCGGACTCGGACCAGCCCTTCCTGTCGCTGGGCGACTTTCTCGATCAGGAGCTGGCCTTCCTCCAGTCCAGCCTCTACTTCAAGCACCACGTGGAGAAAACCGTCGAGCTGGAGGAGGGGCTTCCCGCGCTGAGGACCCTGCACGAGAGCGTTCCCGAGGGGCTCCGGAGCGTTCTGGCGAGCGTGGTGGAGGACATGGAGCGGCGGGAGATGACCGCCTTCGGCCTGAAGGTCTCGGCCGGCGGGGGGGGCGTCCTGATCGAGGTCACTGCGGGGGAAGGGCCCCTGTCCGAGACGCTCCTCGAGGAGCTGCAGCGGGCGGGCGCAGAGGAGGAGCCGCGGAGGGTCTCGGCGGACTGGATGACGGCCGCCCACGCCGCCCTCATGCTCTCCCGCGCCGGGCTTTCACCCGAGGTGGAGGCGGGAGCGGAGGGCACGCGGATTCGTCTGGCTCTGGGGTCGTCCCTCTGAAGGAGCAGGCCCGGACGGTTGCGAACGCTACCCTACTCGTAGTCCCCCCGGCCGAACTTGGCCACTTCCGTTCCAATCGTGATCGCCAGGTCGGAGACCACGTCTCGCACGGCTTCCGGGAGCTCCCCGGCCTTCTCCATCCGCCGGAGGCCCTCGAGCCGCCCCTCCAGGTGCTCCACCAGCGGCCTCATCTCCGCGGTGGACAGGTTCCTGTTGCCGAGGTCGGCGGCGTAGTGATCGATCACGTCCAGCGTCTCGCGGATTTCCCTCAGGAGCATCTCCTTCGGCCCCCCGGCATGCACTCCGTCGACCTTCTCCAGGCCGGGAACGATCTGCACCCCGTCCGGTGGGGGCGCCCCGGCCACTCCCGGAGCACCGGCGGCGCCGCGATCCTTCTGCGCCACCTGATCCATGACCTTCTGGAAGCCCCCTTCATCGTTCCGCCGGGCGCTCTTCCCGTCGACCCGGCCCGGGATCTGGCCCTGCTGTGCGTCGGTGATCTTCATTCTCGGATCTCCTTGAAGGCTTGGTGTTTCACCAGCATCGTCGTGCCGTTCGATGATGCAAGATGGCTGCCAGAGACCCACCCTTGGGGCCGGAGGCGCAACGGTTTTGGCCGAGTCCTCGCATCTACCTGTTTCGCTTGGATATTTTGGAGACCCACAGGGGCTCGCGGCTTGCGCTCCCCCCGGGGCATCTCCGGGACGCCGCTCGGGCCTGGTCGATTCGCGACGGGAAGGGGGAACTTTTTTCCGCCGGGGGGGGTCAGCCTTCGATCATGCGCAGGGCGGTTCCGCACACCTCGGGAAGCCCCGCCACCTTCTCCACGGCCTCCCGCTTGATCGCCTCCTTGGGCATGCCGAACACGACGCAGGTGCGCTCGTCCTGCGCGATGGTGCGGGCCCCGGCCCGGCGCATCTGAAGAAGCCCGTCGGCCCCGTCCGCCCCCATGCCCGTGAGGATCACGCCCACGGCGTTGGCTCCGGCGTAGTCCGCCACGGACTTGAACAGGACGTCCACGGACGGCCTCTGGTGGTGCACCATGGGGCCGTCCTTGACCTGCACGTAATAGCGGGCCCCGCTTCGTCTCAGCAGCATGTGGTAGTTGCCCGGCGCAATGAGCGCCTGCCCGTTGACCACGGAGTCCCCGTCCTGGGCCTCCTTGACGCGAATGGCGCACAGCGAGTCGAGCCGCTCGGCGAAGGAGGTGGTGAACTTGGCCGGCATGTGCTGAACCACGATGATCCCGGGCGCGTTCGGGGGCATGCCCAGGAGGACCGTTTTGATCGCCTCGGTACCGCCCGTGGAGGCCCCGATGGCGAGAACCTTGTTCGTGGTGGCGGAGAGGGCCTTGGCCGTTCCCGCCTCCGGAGTCGGCGCCTGCTCCGGCCGGGTCTCGATCTTCGCCTTCATGTTGACGTTGGCCACGGCCCGGATCTTGTCCGCGAGCTGAACGCTCATGTCCCCGACGGAATACGAGGCCGAGGGTTTGCTGATCACCTCCAGGGCGCCCAGGGAGAGCGCCTCCATGGCCAGCTTCCCGCCCTTCTTCGTGAGGGAGCTCACGATGATGACCGGAAGCGGGTGGTAGTTCATGAGCTTTTTCAGGAAGGTCAGCCCGTCCATCCGGGGCATTTCGATGTCCAGGGTGATCACGTCGGGCTCGAGACGGACGATCTTGTCCCGCGCGACGTAGGGGTCGGGCGCCGTCCCCACCACCTCGATCCCGCGTTCCCGGGACAGCTCCTCCGACAGGACCTTTCGCACGATGGCCGAGTCGTCCACCACCAGCACGCTGATGCAGTTTTTCATGAGCGATCCATTCGCCTCCGCTGCTCTCTCTTACAGCCGCCCCGTGCCGACGGGTGCGGCCGGCCCCTCGGCCGTGAGGCCCGGAACCGGGTCAAGCCGACACCATGACCAGGCCGATACGGCCCTCCAGGGTGTCCACCCCCTGGAGCAGGTAGCCTTCCCGGGTCGACAGCGCCTTCAAGGCGGACTCGACCGGGGTGGACTCCGGGATGCCGAGCTCGAAGACGGCCTGATCGTCCAGGTTGCCGAAGGTGCTCCCGGCGATCATGTTGAGGATCTCCCCGGCGGTCTGATCCACGTGCTCAGCGGGAACGGCGCCCTTCTCGACGCCCATGAAGTCCGCGGTCATGTCGGCGCCCAGCTTCCGGGGAATCAGGAAGATCAGGGAGCCCGAAAACGGTCCGCTGAACGAGATCTGTACGGCCATCAGATCGGCGGCTCCGGGATCCTCCCAGAGCTCCCCGAGCGTCCCCGCCTCGGAGAAGTCGAGGGGGAGGAAAAACATCTTTTCCAGGACCTCAGAAATCGAGGTCCTCATGGTCTTCTTCAGCAGCTCCCTGTCCATGTTCGTCCTCTCCCATGATGCGATTCAGCTTGGAGCGAATCTCCTCGGGGGTGAAGGGTTTCTTGATGTAGTCGGCGATCCCCATGCTGCGGAACATCTCGACCCGCTCGCGGCTGCCTTCGGTCGTGACCATGACCACCGGCACGGATCGGAGCAGATCCTCCTTCTTCATCTCCTCGAGCATCTCGAGTCCGTTCATCTCCGGCATGTTGTGGTCGGAGACCACCAGATCCATCCACTCCCGCCGCAGAATATCCAGCGCCTCCCTGCCGTTGGAGGCCTCGAAGATTTGTCCCACATTGAAACCGGACACCTTGACGGTCTTCTTGATGACGGCCCTCATGGGAGCGGAATCGTCCACGATCAGAATGTTGTAGGCCATCTCCTCAACCTCTCAGCGAAATTCTTCCTTGCCGGCGATGATCAGGTGGCACCGATGAGGTCCTCCACGTGGGAGATCTGTTCCCCGAACCCCGCGATCACCTCCTGGAAGTCCCGGTCGGTGAATCCCAGCTTGTTCAGCACGTCCTTTTGAAAACGATAGGCCAGCCCGTCCGACCCCACGCCGATCCCCATGGTCATGCAGAGGGTGTCGGCCAGATAGACGATGGCGGCCTCGGTCTCGAACCGGGCCTCCAGGGGCAGGTGGTGGTGCCGGATGATGTCGATCATCTTCTCGCTGAACTCCCACCGCTGGGCGATCATACCCCCCAGCTCGGCGTGGTCGATCCCGAGGACGCCCTTCTCGGCCTCCCGGAAGCTGAACCCGTGCTTGGAGACGAGGAAGTTGATCTTGTCGAACGACTCGGCCACGTACTGACTCAGCACCACCTTGCCGATGTCCTTGACCAGGGCCGCCGTAAAGACGGCGTGGGTGTCGTCGACGTCCTTTTTCTCCGCCAGGTCCCTGGCGATCAGCGCCGAGGAGACGGAGTAGCGCCAGAGCTCCCCGTTGTCCAGATCGTACCCTTCCTGGGCCTGAGCGAAGTTCTCGCCGCTCGCCCCCAGCAGCACGAGGTCCACCACCTTGTCCATGCCCAGGTAGACGATCGCCTGGTGCAGGGAGTCCACCTTCTTGCTCAACCCGAAGAAGGCGGAGTTGGCGGCCTTCAGGAGGTTTGCGGTCAAGGCCTGATCGTACTGGATGATCTCGGAGAGCATGCCCATGGAGCTCTGCGGGTCCCTGGAGACGGCCATGACCTTGTTGGCCACCTGCGGAACGGGCTTCAGGGTGTCGATGCCGGCCAGGATGTCGCCGATGTCCTTGTTCATACCAGGAACTCCCCATTGCCCGATACCTTCAGCAGGCAGGATCCGTCCTTCACGGCCAGCTTGACGGTTCGGTTCACGTTTCCGCCCACGTCCTCGTAGCTCACCATGGCCTTGTTCTTCCAGAAGATCTTTCTCACGGCCATGTGGTTCCTCTTCCCGATGTTGAAGAACCCCTGCTGGTCCAGGACCTGCGCTCCCCCGACGACGATGATCCGCATCCGCCGCTTCTCGGCCCCCAGCTTGTAGGCCTCCTTGAACAGCGGGGGGATGCCCGAGTCTGCGAACATGAAGGGCTTCTTCTTGGCCTTGGCCGGATCCAGCGAGGAGTCCGGCAGCATGAAATGCAGAATGCCCGCGACCCTCACCGCCGGATCGTACACGGCGATCCCGATGCACGAGCCGAGCGAGTAGGTGACGAGCACGGCCTCGGGATCGTTACTCACCTTCATGTCGGCGACACCCACGGTGATATTCACAGCGATCGTCCCATTCTCTTGCAGCGAGCCCCACGACCTGCCGGGGTATGGAGTTTCGGAAAACGCGGCGGCGGATCTCAGTGGGACGGACGGCCGTTCCCCCGGGCCACGTCGTAGATGCCCGACATGTCGAGAATGAGGCCCACCCGGCCGTCGCCGAGAATGGCCCCTCCCGCGATGCCCTTGATGTTCCTGAGCCCGCCTCCCAGGCTCTTGATCACGACCTCCTCTTTTCCGAGGAGCTCGTCGAGCAGGAGGCACATCTTCTTGTCCTCGTGCTCCACCGAAACGACCAGCCCTTCCCAGGGCTGCTCGAAGTCGCTCTCCACGCCGAAGATCCGGTGAAGGCGTACGAGGGGAACCAGGCTGCCCCGGGTCCGGATCATCTCGCCCTTGCCCTCGACGGTGGAGTACTGCTCCCTGGAGGGGCGGAACGACTCCAGGATGGCCAGGGCGGGAATGATGTAGCGCTCCCTGCCGACGCGCACCAGCATCCCCTCGATGATGGCCAGGGTCAGGGGCAGGTTGATCACGAACGTGGATCCCCGGCCCGGTCTCGTGTTGATCTCCACGCGGCCCCGGAGCTTCTCGATCGCCTTCTTCACCACGTCCATGCCCACGCCGCGACCCGAGACGTCCGTGACCTTTGCAGCCGTGGAGAAGCCGGCGTGAAAGATCAGGTTGCAGATCTCGGCGTCCGTGAGATTGTGGTCCTCCGGGATCAGCCCGCGGGAGACGGCCTTCTCGAGGATGACCTCGCGGTTCAATCCCCGCCCGTCGTCCTCGATCTCGATCACGATGTTCCCGCCGCGGTGAAAGGCGCGCAGCAGGACGGAGCCCTGGCGCTCCTTGCCGGCCGCCTCCCGCTCGTCCGGGGATTCCAGCCCGTGGTCCACGGCGTTTCGGATCATGTGAACCATGGGCTCGTACAGCTCGTCCACCACGTTTCGATCGATCTCGGTGTCCTCCCCGGACATCTCCAGCCCGACCTCTTTTCCGGAGTTCTTGGCGAGATCGCGGACCAGCCGCACCATCTTCTGAAAGGTGCTATTGATGGGCACCATCCGCATGGACATGGCGATCCGCTGAAGACTCGAGGTGATCTGGTTCAGCTGCCCCAGGTTGTGATAGAGCTTCTGGTCGTTGCTGCCCGTGATGTAGGGGTTCTGCCGCAGCATGGACTGAGCGATGACGAGCTCGCCGGTCAGGTCCACCATGTTGTCCAGCTTGACCGTGTCCACCTTCACCTGGAGGTCCACGTGGCCCTTGCCGTACTTCCTCTGGTCCCGGAGCGCGGAGATGACCTCCTTGGACTCCGTCTTTTTCTCCTCCAGGAGGATCTCGCCCAGCTTCCGGTCCGGCCGGGACTTCTGCTTCTCGAGGCCGTTGTCCAGATCCTCCTGGGTGATGGCGCCCTTTCGCAGCAGGATCTCGCCCACCCGGCTGTCGCCCCACTTCTCCTGCTCCTCGTTCACCTGCTCGAGCTTTTGAACGAGGGGGCCGATGTCCACCCCCGAGGTCAGCGGGCCGTTGCTGTCCAGTCCCTCCTGCACCCCGCCGATCATTCGTTTCAGGGTGTCCACCGACTCGAGCACGAGATCGATGATGCCCTCGCCCACCAGGAGCTCCCCGTTCCGCGCCTTGTCCAGGAGGTTTTCCGCGCTGTGGGAGAGCTTGTTGATCTCCCCGAGGTTGAGAAACCCGCTCACGCCTTTGATGGTGTGAAAGGGCCTGAAGATGGAGTTCATCGTCTCCAGATCGCCGGGATCCTGCTCCAGGTTGACCAGGTTGACCTCGATGGTCCCCAGGTTCTCTATGGACTCCCCCACGAAGTCCTGGAGGATCTGCCGATCCTCCTCCGAGAGGTCGGCGGCGGAGACCGGCGCCTCCGCAGGATCCTCCGGGCTCTCGGCGGCCACGGGTCCGGAGGCTCGGGGCTCGCTCCCGGCCTCGTCCGGCTCGTCCTGGAGAGCCATCCCGTCCTCGGCGGGCCCGTCGACCTCGTCTTCCGCCGCGCCGAGCTTCCGGAGCAGGCCGCTCACCTCCAGCTGGGGCGTCTCCCCGTTGGCCAGATCCCTCTGCAGCGCCTGGAGAGCGCTGACGCCTTCCTCGAGGGGACCGAGGTCCGTGGACTCGGCGAGAATCAGCCTCTCCAGATAGGCCTTCACCGCGCGGGCAACCTGCGGGAAGCGGGGATCGTTCAAATCCTCTGCGTCCGCCCCCAGCGCTTCGAGCCCGTTCATGAGGTTCCCCAGCGCGGGTATGTCACCCGCCTCCAGCGTCACCACCTCCAGGGCGATTCCCTCCAGGCGCTCTCCAATTTGCTCGATCCGCTCCGACATGTCTTCACTCTCCCGAACACGATAGGCTGTTGAACCGAAGGCCCCCGGTGGAGCCGTCATCCGTTCCGGATCCGAGGCGTCCCGGCCGAATCAAGCGAAGACCTTCTCGAGCTTCTCGCTGAAGGTCTCGGGGGTAAAGGGCTTCACGATGTAGTTGCTGACCCCGGCCTTGACGGCCTCGATGACGTTTTCCTTCTGGCCTTCGGCGGTCACCATGATGAACGGCGTCTCCTTCAGGCCTTCGTCCGACCGGACGGCCTTGAGCAGGTCCATCCCCGTCATCTTGGGCATGTTCCAGTCGGAGACGATCAACCCGACCTTCTCCTTCTTCAGGGCGTCCAGGGCCGCGGCGCCGTCCTCGGCCTCCACGATGTTGCTGAAGCCGAGCTGCTTCAGAACCCCCTTGACGATCCGCCGCATGGTGGCGAAGTCATCCACCACCAGGACCTTCATTGATGTGTCGATCGCCATCCGTTCATCCTCCTTTGGTTCGTTCTGTCCCTTGGATTCCCTCGCCGCCGGAGCGGCGTTCCGCGTTCCATCACAGGCTCGCCAGAAGGTCGTCGATGCCGTCCTGGTCGAGCCCCTCGCCCGGGGTCTGCGGCCCCTTGAGCTCGCTCTTGTAGTGCTCGACCTCTTGAGAGAGATCGTCGTACGTCCGGGACGGGTCCTCCTTGTGCTTCTGGATCTTGATTCCGAACGAGATGATGAGGTCCTCGATCCGCAGCTCCATGGACTTCACGAGCCGAACGATGCGCTGAATCCTCTGCCCCACCAGGTCCTGAAAGCTGAGCGGCTCCATCATCTTCAGGGAGAGGCCTCCCATGGACCTCAGCACCTCCACCTGATCCTCCAGGGCCTTTCTCAGCGCCTCCGGCCCGGGAGCGCAGGTCTCACTCGACCCGCCGCAGGACTCCAACTCCCCCTCGAGCTCCCCGAGAAGGTCGGTCAGGCGTCGCATGCCCGGATCGCCTTCCCCCACGTCCCGGCAGAGCTCGCGAACCGTCTCCATGGGCTCGGCGAGCGCCTCCCGAACGGAAGCCGCCTCCCCTTGGGCCCCTGCGAGCTCGCGCCCGTTCTCCATGCCCGGCAGGACGAACTCCATCACCTGGCGGGCCTCGCCGGGCAGATCGGGCACCAGGCCCGTCATCTCCTCCAGCAGCGACGCCGCGCGTTCAATCGAAGCCGCCCCTGTCCCCCCACCATCCCCGGCGAGCAGGCCCTGGAGCTGTTTCATCTGATTGTTGGCCAGATCCATCTGCTCGTCGTTGATGTCCATGATCTTCATGGTGCTCTGCTCGAGGGTCTCGTTGATCCCCTCCAGCTGGTTGCTCGCCTCGGGGATGTCCGTTGAGGCGATCTCCACGATGCCGGGCTCGATCCGCTTCTTGATGTCTTTTCTGAAATCGATCAGCTCAAAGGCGATTTCCTTGATCTTGCCGGAAAACTCACTGGTCAGCGCCTCGAAGAAATGGCCGTTGCGCAGGTTCCTGATCATGTTCTTGACCTCTTCCAGGTCGGTCTGGGAGAGGTCCTCCGAATCGAGCTTCTCCTCGAGTCTTTCGAGGCAGACATCGTCCGCAGACGGCGGACCGGCGGTTTGTTCCCTCGAGACGCCGTGCCAGCGGCAGAGATGCTCCTTTCCCGTGATGTCCTTCCCCATGACCAGGGCGTTGGGAAGATCGCGGACGTCGAAGAGCATGCGATAGTCGGACACATTGAAGGCCTGGGAGGCGTCCAGGACGATGAAGTAGGGCTTCACGTCCCTTGCCGTTCCCGCCGCCACGGAGTAGACATCGCCTTCGAACTCGAGGAAGATCGTGCCGTTGTTGGAGTTGACAATGTTGGCCCCGGACCGATTCAGGATCCGCTTCACCTGCGTGACGTCGAACGCGATGTTTTCGAGGTCTCCGTCCAGGCTGCCCATGACCGCATTCTGCATACGCCCTCCTCCTTCTAAACGCGCCGCTCGGGACGCGGCTGATCCCTTCTTTCCCAGGGTACCAAGCAAAAGTTGTACCACAGCCGGCTGTTGCCCCGCGCCGCCGGCCCGTGCGGACCCGGGGACCGTTTCGAGGCTTCCGGGTCGAGCAGGCGCCTCCATCACGTCATCCTTTTGACGTACCCGGGCGTCCGGCGCATCCGCCTTCGCGTCACTCGTCAGGGAGATACGGGAATCGTCTTCCGGCCCGCCGCGCCCGTGGTCTCGAGGGCCACCGGCTGAAACACCACCACGCGGACGGGGATGGTCACATCCTCGAGCGCGATGTTCCGCCGCTCCATCCGGTCCTCCACCTGGAGGGGCTCGAGGAGGATTCGGGGGGGGGAATCCTTCGAGGAGGTCTTCGCCTCGGAAGACGACGAAAGCCGCTTCAGGGCGCTTCGGAGCCGCTTCCATCCGGCACGGGAGATCTCGGCCTGGATGAGTGGCGTGGCGTGGGGAAGGTCCTTTCGCCCGAAGCCGGAACGAAAGGAGAGACCGCCACCCGACCGCCGGACGACGATCCCTTCCGTTTCCCACCGGAAGACGGTGTCCGGACCGATGCCTTCCACGCGGCGGTGCAGCTCCCGCCGTGCTTCTCGGAGCCCATTTCGGGAGAACATCTCCGCCGGCTTGAAGGCCGAGAAGGTGGGCTTCCCCGTGCTCCAGCGGAAATCCTCGATGTCCCGGTCGTCCGGCCGCTCTCCGCTCAAGGCGTAGAAGGTGCAGAAGACCGCCGCCCGGTCCAGCTCCGGACCGCCGTCCGAGGCGCGATCCGGCCACGCGGTCGACGGCGCGAGGACCAGGAGAATCCCGAGGAGCAGGCTTGCGACTTGGGTGGAACGCTTCGTTCTCTTCATGGGACAGGCTCGAGGAGCGTCAACCGGACACGTCCAAAACGTACTGCATGGGGTTCACGGCCCGGTTCCGCTCCAGCACGGAGTAGTGCAGATGACTGCTCGTGGAGAGCCCGGTGTTGCCCACCTGCCCGATGACGTCGCCCCTTCGGACCCGATCTCCCTTGTCCACGGAGACCTCGTGCAGGTGGCCGTATATGGTCTTCAGATCACCCGAGTGCTGGAGGACGACGTAGTTTCCCAGCCACCGGTCGTAGCCGAGATTGATCACCTCCCCCGTCGCGGGGGCCACGACACCGGTACCGGTCCGCCCGATGATGTCGATGCCGGCATGGAACTCCCGCTTGTTGGTGAAGGGGCTCTTTCTCCACCCGAACGGCGAGGAGATCACCGGGCTCTTCAGGTCGACGGGCAGGATGCTGGGCGTTTCCTCCCAGGCCTCCGCCTGGCGGATCATCAACTCCCCGCAGGCCTCGAAGTTCCCGGCCAGGGTCTCCAGCCGCTCGGAAAGCCCGCTAGGAGAGGACGCTTCCACGGCCTTTTCCGCCAGTACCTCCGGCCGGCCCTGTCCCCCGCCCGCCACCTGCTCGAGCGAGCGGAAGCGGGCCATGCCGAAGTAATCCTTCAGCCTCTGCTCCTTCTCCGTGACGCGGGCGAGCTCCCGCTTGACATACGAGAGCCTCGAGATCTCTTCCGCGAGCTTTCCGCGGGTATCCTCCAGTTCGACGATCCTTTCCGCCAGGGAGAGGACCCCGCTCTCCAGGACCGGGATGGAAGCGAGGCTCAGGAGGACCACGGTGAGGAGGACGCGAAGATAGCCCGGCCCCAGAAGAAAGCTTCTCACTTTTCCGGACCCGTTCCGGGGGATCCAAAGGACGTGCGATCGGTTCATGGCATTCGGCTCCTTCGGCTCACGCTCGTCCTATCGGACAGAGCGGAATCAGTTGGAGCGGTGTTATTGCAATTCTCATGCCCTTTTCGCCCTACGCCACCACCGATCGCCCCGGCGGACAGGGAGCGCGGTGTCACTCCAGGCCAGGAACCCGAGATGGTGGGGCTCTCCGGCGAACCGGTCCAAGTCGAGCCCGGCATCGATGTGCCCGGCGGCCGAGGATCCGACATCGTCGGCCCACCGGCTCGGGAACCGTCGCGTCCTGAAAGGACTATCGATCGTCATGATAGGGGTGCCAGTCACCTTTCCGGAGCTTCTCCACCTTCAGGACCGCCACCTCGTTGAGCACGGCGTCGTAAACGATCTTGCGTCCGCGCTCTCCCCCGACGTCCTCGGAGACGATGCGGATGCCGTGCCTGGCCAGCACCCGGCGGGCGGTGAGGATGTTTTCCTCGCCCACGTTCCGCGACGAGATCGCCCTGTTGTAGGCCCCGCCGAAGATCTGGGCCTCGAGGTGCTTTTTCCTGGACCCGTCCTCGATCATCATCCGAATGAGCATCCCCGTGGAGGCGTCTCCGAACCGCGCCGTGGGCTGGCCGGCGTCCTTGCAGGTGGGCAGCTGGAAGTGATTGACCCCCCCCGCCTTGCGCTTTCTGTCCCACAGGATCACGGCCACGCAGGAACCCAGCACGGTCGACACCACGGTGGGCTCCGTGGGGAGGTAGATGTACCCCGGTTTCAAGAAGTAGCTCGACGGTGCGGGGACGTCCGACTTGTTGAACATGGCTATCCAGGACTCGGAAGAGTGAGTGAACGGTTCTCAGGGCCTGACTTTGCACATTCCATGCCTGAACCGCCGGGGAAAGGAGGGGTCGGCGCGGCCGGATCCCCTCACCGGGTCCGGGGAGCCGGGGCTCGTGGGTCCCGCCGATACGTCACCGCCTTGACACAGGTTGGATCCCTGACAGTCCCTTGTTTACCCTTGATTCGTGATCCGGGTTTGCGCTAGGTTGCGAACCGTGGAGTTCGTCCGTGAGAGGGGGGCGCGTTCGTACGCCCCGGAGCGAGGAGCCGGCCATGCCAGGACACGAGATCATCGGTGAGGAGGAGCGGGAGGAGATCCTGGACGTGCTGTCCAGGAAGGTGCTGTTCCGCTACGAGTTCGACGCCCAGCGGGAAGGCGTCTACAAGGTCGAGGCGTTCGAGAGGGAGTTCGCCCGGTACTGCGGGGTCCGCCACGCCCTCGCCGTCTCCTCGGGCACGGCCGCGCTCCGCGTGGCCCTGGCGGCGCTCGGCATCGGACCGGGCGACGAGGTGATCACCCAGGGCTTCACCTTCGTGGCCACCTGGGAGGCGATTCTGGACGCCGGGGCCCTGCCCGTCTTCGCGGAGATCGACGAAACCCTCTGCCTCGATCCGAACGACCTGGAAGCGCGCATCACGCCGCGCACCCGAGCCGTGATCCCCGTTCACATGTGCGGCGCCCAGGCGCGGGTGGAGGAGATCGTCTCGATCGCCGACCGCCGCGGCGTCGCCGTCATCGAGGACACGGCCCAGTCCTGCGGGGGTCGTCTGGGTGAGCGGGCGCTCGGTTCCTTCGGGGCCCTGGGGACCTTCTCCTTCGACTCCGTCAAGACCCTCACCACGGGCGAAGGGGGGATGGTGGTCACCGACGACGAGGAGCTCTACCTCCGGGCCTCCGAGTTCCACGACCACGGCCACGACCACGACCCCACCGTGGGCCGGGGCCTGGAGAAGCGCCGCTTCATCGGGTTCAACTACCGGATGATGGAGCTCCAGGGGGCCCTGGGCCTGGCCCAGCTTCGCAAGCTGGAGCCGGTCATCCTCCCCCGGCAGCGGGAGAACAAGCGCATTCTCAGGGAAGCCCTCGAGAGACACGCCGGGATCGCTTTCCGCGATCTGCCGGACCCGGCCGGGGACAGCGCCACCTTCCTGATCTTCTTTCTCCCCACCGCGGAGCAGGCCCGGGCCTTCCACCGGGTGATGACGGACGAGGGCGCCGGCGCGGTCTACTGGCACGACAACCTCTGGCACACCTACGAGCAGTGGGAGCACCTCCTCGAGGGCAAGACCGCCCTAACGGGCGGGTGGCCGTTTCGGTCGCCCGAAGGCGCCCTGCGGTGCGAATTCGATCCCGGGGCCCTCCCCGGGACGGCCGAGATCCTCTCCCGCGCCCTGACCATACCCATCCAGATTCAGATGGACGAGCAGCTTCCGGTTCTGATCAAAGCCATCGACAAGGCCGCCGGCGCGGTCCTCTGAGCGCCGGCCGGATCCGGGGCCCGCTCCGTCCTCACCCGGGTGACACCCCATGAAGATCGCCCTCTGCCAGACCAACCCGATCATCGGCCACTTCGAGCACAACACCGCCCTGCTGCGCAGCCGGCTCGAGGAGGCCAGGGCGCGAGGGTGCAGCCTGGCGGTGTTTCCCGAGTTGAGCCTGATCGGATACCCGCCGAGGGACCTTCTCGAGAGGCCCGCCTTCGTGCGCGACAGCCGGGAGGCCCTGGAGCGCTTTGCGCGGGAGGTCCGGGGCATCCACGCGCTCTGCGGGTTCGTGGAGCCGGGCAAAACCGGGAACCGGTTGATCAACGGGGCGGCCATCCTCGGCGAGGGCCGGGTGCTGAAGCGGGGGGGCAAGCGTCTCCTTCCCACCTACGACGTCTTCGACGAGGCGCGCTACTTCGAGCCCGCCCCCCGAAGCCTCCGCTTCGAGCTCCAGGGCCTCCGGGTGGCGGTCACGGTCTGTGAGGACATCTGGAACGTCGGGGACATCGCCGAACTCCCCATCCCGCTCTACGACGTCCATCCGGTGGAGGAGCTCTCCGCCCGGGGCATGGACCTCCTGGTGAACATCTCCGCCTCGCCCTACACCATGGGAAAGCCCGCCCTCCGGACCGACATCCTGAAGCGGCTGTCGGCACGCTACGACGTCCCCATCGTCTACTGCAACCAGACGGGCGGCAACGACGACCTGCTCTTCGACGGGTCCAGCATGGTGGTGGACCGCGGGGCCCGCCTGGTGCAAGCGGCCCCGGAGTTCGAGGAGGCCGTGCTCTACTGGGACTCGGAGGCGGAGGCGGGGCCCGTTCCCGCGCCCTGGCTGGACCGGACGGCGTCCGTCCTCGAGGGCCTGGTCATGGGGACCCGGGACTACACCCGCAAGTGCGGGTTCAGGCAGGCGCTGGTGGGGCTGAGCGGAGGGATCGACAGCGCCCTGGTGGCGGTCATCGCCGCCCGCGCCCTGGGCCCGGAGAACGTGATCGGGGTCTCCATGCCCTCGGAGTTCACCTCGGACATGAGCCGCGAGGACGCCCGGGAGCTCTCCCGAAACCTCGGCATCCGTTTCGAGGAGATCCCCATCCAGGACGTCTTCGAGCGCTTCAAGGAGGCCCTGTCCCCGCTCTTTCGAGGCATGGAGGAAGACGAGACCGAGGAGAACATCCAGGCCCGGGTCCGCGGGACCCTCCTCATGGCGGTCTCCAACAAGCTGGGCGCCCTGCTGCTCTCGACCGGAAACAAGTCCGAGCTGGCCATGGGGTACTGCACCCTGTACGGCGACATGAGCGGCGGCCTGGCCGTGATCTCCGACGTGCCCAAGACCCTCTGCTACCGGATCGCCCGCCTGATCAACGAAAGCGGGCCGATCATCCCCGAGCGCATCATCACGAGGCCGCCCTCCGCGGAGCTCCGGCCTGACCAGACCGACCAGGACACCCTGCCCCCGTACGACCTCCTGGACCGGATCCTGGAGGACGCCCTGGAGAGGAACATGTCCCAGGAGGAGATCTCCGCCCGCGGGTTCGACCCGGCCGTGGTGGCGGGCGTCTTTCGCCGTCTGAACCTCAACGAGTACAAGCGCCGCCAGGCCCCGCCCGGCCTCAAGGTGACCAGCAAGGCCTTCGGGTACGGAAGGCGCTACCCCATCGCCAGGGGCGGGATGGATTACTGAAGGGCGGTGAGAGTGAAGGTGTAGGTGAACGCGGAAGTGAAGAACCCGGGGACGATCCGCTGAGAGCGGATCGTCCCCGGTCTGCATCGGGGGTCAACGATTTTCGGGACGGAGCTTACGTACCGCGGCGCCGGCCCTCCACATCTCCGATTCGTGGATCTCCTCGAGCTCCTTGTTAAGCCGCTGCCGGTAGTCCGGAGCGCTGTTCGCCTCGAGCACGATGCGGGTCTCCTCCCCCGAGGCCACGCTCTCGTACAGCTCCTCGAAGACCGGCGCCACCGCCTCACGGAACCGGTGCCGCCAGTCCAGGGCCCCGCGCTGGGCCGTGGTGCTGCAGTTGGCGTACATCCAGTCCATGCCGTTCTCGGCCACCAGGCGGATGAGGCTCTGGGTGAGCTCCTCCACGGTCTCGTTGAAGGCCTCGCTGGGGCTGTGGCCCTTTCTTCGCAGCAGGTCGTACTGGGCCTCCATCACGCCGGCGAGGGCCCCCATGAGGACCCCGCGCTCCCCCACCAGGTCGCTGAAGACCTCCTTCTCGAAGGTGGTCGGAAACAGGTACCCCGACCCGATGGCGATCCCCGTGGCCAGGGCGCGCTCCTCGGCGCGGCCGGTGGCGTCCTGAAACACGGCGTAGCTGGCGTTGATGCCGCTCCCGTCCAGAAAGTTGGACCGGACCGTCCGGCCCGACCCCTTGGGCGCCACCAGGATCACGTCCACGTCGTCCGGCGGGACCACGCCGGTCCGGTCCCGGTAGGTGATGGCGAACCCGTGGCTGAAGTAGAGGGCGTCCCCCTTGGCGAGCCCGGCCTTCACCTGCGGCCAGGAGGCCACCTGCCCGGCGTCCGACACCAGGAACTGGAGGATGGTCCCCCGCCGGGCGGCCTCCTCGATGGGGAACAGGGTCTCCCCCGGCACGAACCCGTCCTGGACCGCCTTGTCCCACGACTCGCCCCCCTCTCGCTGCCCCACGATCACCCGGATGCCGTTGTCCCGCATGTTCAATGCCTGGCCCGGGCCCTGCACGCCGTACCCGAGCACGGCCACCGTCTCGTCCTTCAGCACCTCCCCGGCCCGGTCCAGGGAAACCTCGTCGGCCGTGACCACGTTCTCTTTCACGCCTCCAAAATCGATCTCCGCCATCATGCTCTCCTTATCTGTTATGGACTCGATTCGTTTTTCGGATCTTGGTTTTCCTTTCCTCTTTCCTCTTACCTCTTTCCTCCTGCTCGTTCTCTCCGGGCCTCCCTCCCCAGGGCCACCACCCCGGTCCGCGCGATCTCCTTGATCCCGCGGGGCTGGATCAGGTCCAGGAACGCCTCGATCTTGTCTTCCTTCCCGGTGACCTCGATGGTGTAGAAGTCCCGGCCCACATCCACCACCCGGCCCCGGAAGATCTCCACCAGCCGGTGGATCTCGGAACGGTGCTCGGGCCTGGCCCGCACCTTGACCAGGGCCATCTCCCGCCGGACACAGGGGGTGTCCTCGAAGTCGATCACCTTGAACACGCTGATGATCTTGTTCAGCTGCTTCTTGATCTGCTCCATGATCGCCTGGTCGCCCTTGGTCATGAGGGTGATCCGGCTGATCCCGCCTTCCTCGGTCTCCGCCACGGCCAGGCTCTCGATGTTGAAGCCCCGCCCGCTGAAGAGCCCGGAGATCCTGGACAGGACCCCCGGCTCGTTCTGAACCAGCAGGCTGAGCACCTGCTTTTCTTCCCTCGAGGCGTTCATGCGCTCGTACCTCTCAATCCTTTCCGCTTCGCCGCCTTCGGTGCGATCCCCGTCTCTCCCGGCCGGCTCTCCCCGGGAACCCGTGGAGCGAGAGGGGTGCTACACCAGCAGCATCTCGGTGATGGGCGCCCCGGCCGGCACCATGGGATAGACGCTCTCCTCGGGCTCCACCGCGAAGTCCATGATCACGGGTCCGGGCGCGGCCAGGCCCTCCCGAAGCACGCTCTCCACCTCCTCGGGCCTGGTCGCGCGAAACCCCTTTGCCCCGTAGGACTCGGCGAGCTTCACGAAGTCCGGGGCGTGGGACATCTCGGTGCAGGAGTAGCAGCGGTCGTAGAACAGCTCCTGCCACTGCCTCACCATGCCCAGGTAGCCGTTGTTCAGGATGACCACCTTGACGGGGATGTTGTACTGCACGGCCGTGGCCATCTCCTGGATGTTCATCTGGATGCTCCCGTCTCCTGCAATGTCCACCACCTGCTTGTCCGGCCTCGCGATCTGCGCCCCCAGGGCCGCAGGCAGGCCGAAGCCCATGGTCCCCAGCCCGCCCGAGGTGATGAAGCAGTTGGGGCCGTTGAGGTGATAGTACTGGGCCGCCCACATCTGGTTCTGCCCCACCTCCGTGGTGATCACCGCGTCGCCCCCGGTGATCCGGTGGAGCGTCTCCACCACGTACTGGGGCTTGATCACGTCCTTCTGGTCGTAGGAGAGCCGCTTCGAGGCCTTCCACCCCTCGATGCGCTCCAGCCAGGGACCTCGCTTCGACTCCAGGTCGCCCAGGTCCTCCTTCTCCAGCAGGCCGAGCAGCCGGTCGAGGGTGTTGCGGCAGTCCCCGACAATGGGCACCGCCACGGGGATGTTCTTCCGGATGGAGGTGGGGTCGATGTCGATGTGGACGATCTTGGCGTTGGGGGCGAAGGCGTCGGTCCTCCCGGTCACGCGGTCGTCGAACCGCACGCCCACGGCCACCATCAGATCGCACTCGGCCGTGGACATGTTGGCGCGGTAAGTTCCGTGCATGCCGATCATGCCCAGCCAGCGGGGGTCCCGGGCCGGAAACGCCCCGAGCCCCATCAGGGTGGTCGTGACCGGGGCGTGGATGGTCTGAACGAGACGGGTGAGCTCCCCGGAGGCCCGGGCGAGGATGACGCCGCCGCCGGCGAAGACCAGCGGCCGCTTCGCCTCCTTGATCAGCTTCACCGCCTTTTGAAGCTGCTTGAGGTTGGGATCGTAGGTCGGGCTGTAGGACTTGAGACGGACCGGTTCCTCCGGACGATACTCCGCCGTCGCCTGGACCAGATCCTTGGGGAGATCGACCAGCACCGGACCGGGGCGGCCCGACCTGGCGATGTGAAACGCCTCCCGCAGGACCCTGGCCAGGTCGCGCACGTCCTTCACCAGGTAGTTGTGCTTGGTGCAGGGCCGGGTGATCCCCACGATGTCCACCTCCTGGAACGCGTCGTTCCCGATGAGGCTCGTGGGCACCTGTCCCGTGAGCACCACCAGCGGCGAGGAGTCCATGTAGGCCGTGGCGATCCCCGTGACCGTGTTGGTGGCGCCGGGGCCCGAGGTGACCAGGCAGACGCCCACCTTCCCCGACGCCCGCGCATAGCCGTCCGCCGCGTGCACCGCGCCCTGCTCGTGCCGCGCCAGGATGTGGGGCATGTCGGTCCGCGCGAGCTCGTGGTAGATGTCGATCACGGCCCCGCCGGGGTACCCGAAGACGTACTCCACGCCTTCCTCCCGCAGGACCTCGAACAGGATCCGGGCGCCCGGGAGCTCCACGGCGCCGGCCTTGGCGTCCGCGCCCTTGGGCGCCGGTTTGATTCGAGGCCGGGTCTCCTTCTTATGCACTGGCTTGATCGATGGGTTTGCCGCTTTCATGTTCCTCTCCCTTTCGTCCACCCGAACGTTCCGGGTCGGTTGTGGTCCACCCCGCGCAGGGCGGGCCGGTGCAAGCGTTCTCTCGGGTGCGTCCGCCGGCCGGCAGCCCTGCAAAAAAAATCCGCTGCCGGGTGGGGCCTGGCAGCGGATCTTGTCGTCGAACATCTACAGCGCGATCACGTCATCACCAGGCCCCCGGATTCGAGTCCGAGTACGCGTACGCGTACCGCGAGCAACAAGGATACGAGGATCCTTGCTGCGCTGATAATGCGGATGATGCTGATCAACATGTCTTTCATCGATTCTTGCGCCGATCTTTTCGGATGTCCGGGTATCTATCCCAGAACCCCGCTCCCATGTCAAGCCCAAAAACACAGGGACGGCCCCGAAGTGGGCATCTCACCGTTTCGCGGGTAATCTTCGCCATGTACGGGCGAAAATCATCGAGCTTACGCTGGTGGCCTTGCCCCCGCGCACCAAAACCTCCCATTCGGATAAGAGATCACCCCCGGGAAAGAGAAAAAACGTTCCCCAGCCCACTCAGGCTTGACATGGCATTTCTGTCGAGTACACTAGACCTTATTAACGGTAAAATGTCCATCACATTCGACGGAAAGGGCCTGCATGATCGAGGAGCTTTTTG
>CAYVVQ010000070.1:0-15497 GCA_964454455.1 uncultured Desulfobacterales bacterium
AGGCCCTGGCGGCGGTCATGGGCGGGACCCAGTCCCTCCACACCAACTCCCTGGACGAGGTGCTGGCCATCCCCACGGAGGAGGCGGCCACCATCGCCCTCCGAACCCAGCAGATCATCGCGGAGGAGTGCGGCGCGGCCAACAGCATCGACCCCCTGGGCGGCTCCTACATGGTGGAGGCCCTCACCGACCGGATGGAGGAGGAGGCCTTCGAGATCATCCACAAGATCGACGACATGGGCGGCATGCTCTCCGCCATCGAGAAGAACTATCCACAGCAGGAGATCGCGGACGCCGCCTATCGCTACCAGCAGCAGATCGACCGGAACGAGAAGACCGTGGTGGGCGTGAACAGGTACGTCACCGAGGAAAGCCTGCCGGTGGAGGTCCTTCAGATCGACGAGGAACTGGAGCGGCTCCAGATGGAGCGGACCTCGCGCATCCGTAACGACCGGGATCAGGGGCGAACGCGGGACTGCCTGGAGAGGCTGGAGGAGGCCTGCGTGGAGGGGCGGAACGTGATGCCGCCCATCATCGACGCGGCCAAGGCCCACGCCACGCTTCAGGAGATGTGCGACGTGTTCCGGAAGGTGTTCGGGGAGTACCGGGATCCGGGGATCTACTGAACCGACACGAGGAAGGGATGCCTATGGAGCGGAATCGAAGACTCAGGGTCATGGTGGCGAAGCCCGGCCTCGACGGGCACGACCGCGGGGCCCGGATCATCGCCAGGGCCTTTCGGGACGCGGGCTTCGAGGTGGTTTACTCCGGCCTTCACCAGACCCCCGAGGAGATCGTCCACGCCGCCATCCAGGAGGACGTGGACCTGATCGGGCTCTCGAGCCTTGCCGGCGCGCACCTCTATCTCTTCCCGGCCGTGGTGGACTCGTTGAAGGAGCGCCATGCGGAGGACATCCAGGTGATCGGCGGGGGCATCATTCCCGAGGAGGACGTTCCCAAGCTCAAGAAAGCCGGCATCCGGGAGATCTTCAACCCCGGCACGCCGCTGGACCGGATCGTGGACTGGGTCCGGCAAAACGTGAACCCCAAGGAGTAGCGAGAAAGAAGGATCGGCATGCCCTCGACGTCCGAGCTGGTCGAAAAGGTGGTCTCCGGAGACGTGCGCTCCGTCGCGCGGGTGATCCGGGACATCGACGACGGGATCCCCGCCGTCCGGGAGGTGCTCAAGGCGCTCTACCCACACACAGGAAAAGCGTACGTGATCGGAATCACCGGGGCGCCCGGCGTGGGAAAGAGCACCCTGGTGGACCAGATGATCGGGCACCTGCGGCAACAGGGCAAGACCGTGGGGGTGCTGGCCGTGGACCCCACGAGCCCCTTCAGCGGCGGTGCCATCCTGGGGGACCGGGTCCGCATGCAGCGCCACAGCATGGACGAGGGGGTGTTCATTCGGTCCCTGGCCACACGGGGGCACTTCGGCGGGCTCACCCAGTCGACCCGGAGCGCCATCGACGTCCTGGACGCCATGGGCAAGGAGATCGTCATCGTGGAGACCGTGGGCGTGGGCCAGGACGAGGTGGACGTGGTGCGGAGCGCCCACACCACAGTGATCTGCGTGATCCCCGGCATGGGGGATGACATCCAGGCCATCAAGGCGGGCATCCTGGAGGTGGGGGACATCTTCCTCATCAACAAGGCGGACCGGGAGGGGTCGGACAAGACCCTGAGCGACCTTCGGCTCATGATCGACATGGACCAGCGGAAGTACGAGAGCGGCACCTGGAAGCCCCCGATCCTGAAGGCGCAGGCGGTCTTCGACCAGGGCGTGACCGAGCTCCTGGAGGAGATCGATAAGCACGCCGGCTACCTGCGCTCCGTGTACGGGGACCTGCGTTTTCGGGCCCGCAGGGACAAGGTGCTCGAGGAGCTGGCCGAGATGGTCAAGAACCGGCTGGTGGAGGCAGTCTTTCGAGGCCTCACCGAGAGCGGCGAGTTCGAGGAGGCGGCCGATGCCATCGTCCGGGGGGACCTCGACCCCTACACGGCATCGGACGACCTGGTTCTTCCCAAGATCTCCCTTCCCGATCCGGAGTAGGGGAGGATGCCGGCCCTGTTCTGGTGGGTCCGCCACATCGTCCTGATCGGCGCGGGACTGTTCTTTCTCCTCTTCGGCATCCAGCTGCTGGTGCTCGCGTACCGCCTGGACGACCCCTTCAACTTCGTCATGACCTTCTTCGCCTCGAACCTGATCATCCTCATCAGCGCCACCATCCTGGTCGGGCTGGTGATCCGCATGGTGGTGACGATCCGCGGGTCATCTGATAATGACAATGAATGCGACTAGTTCAATGATGTACTTAAGGCAATGAATCAGATGGAGGACGGCATGGCGGACCGCAGAAAGAAGACGCCCTTCGGCAAGCGGGTGATGAAGCTCAGGCGGGAGCGCAAGCTCAGCCTCAAGGACGTAGCGAACGAGACCGGCCTGGCCCAGGACTACCTCTCCAGCCTGGAGAAGGGCGAGGTGATCCCGCCGGTGGCCGTGATCCTCCAGCTCTCCCGGGCCCTGGGCATCGACTCGGGACTCCTGCTCCGGGAGGAGAAGGAGGAGGAAGGCAAGCGGCGGGACCGGGACTACCAGAAGCGGACCGAGGCCTATGCCTACGAGACCCTGACCCCTGAAGCCAAGGACAAGCACCTCAAGGCCTTCCGCGTGTTCATCGACCCCAAGGCGGACCACGAGGGCGTCAGCTACCAGCACCCCGGGGAGGAGTTCATCTACGTGCTCAAGGGCAGGATCGAGGTCAAGGTGGGCGAGAACAGCAACGTGCTCGGCCCCAACCAGACGGTCCACTTCAACTCGAGCATCGTGCACAAGCTGAAGAACCTGAGCTCGAGCAAGGCCGAGCTGGTGGTGATCCTCTACACGCCCTAGACCGTCATCCACGGAGTCCTTCGGAAGGGGGAGACATGGCGTACCAGCTGACCGAGGAACAGAAGATGATCCAGGCCATGGTCCGGGACTTCGCCCGGGAGGTGGTCATGCCCGGCGCGGCCGAACGGGACCGGACCAAGGCGTTCCCCCGCGACATCCTGCAACAGATGGGGGAGCTGGGCCTCATGGGCATGAACGTGCCGGTGGAGTACAACGGCGCGGGCGTGGACACCGTGAGCTACAGCCTGGCCATGCAGGAGATCGCTTACGCCTGTGCGTCCACCGCCGTGGTCATGTCGGTCCACAACTCCGTGGCCTGCGGTCCGATCTATCTCTTCGGTTCGGACCACCTGAAGGAGACCTATCTCAAGCCCCTGGCCGCCGGGGAGATGATCGGCTCCTTCGCGCTCACCGAACCGGGCGCCGGCTCCGACCCGGGCAGTCAGAAGACCAAGGCGGTCCGGGACGGGGATTACTACGTGATCAACGGGACCAAGCTGTTCATCACCACGGGGAAGAACTCCGACATCACCGTGGTCACGGCCTACACGGACGCCGACAAGAAGCACAAGGGGATCAGCGCCTTCGTGGTGGAAAAGGGCACCCCGGGCTTCAGCGTGGGAAAGGAGGAGGAGAAGATGGGCCTCCGGGCCTCGGACACCGTGGAGCTGGTGTTCGAGGACTGCCGGGTGCACCGGGAGAACCTGCTGGGGGGGGAAGGAAGCGGATTCATGATCGCCATGGCCTCCTTGGACGGGGGGCGGATCGGCATCGCGTCCCAGTCCGTGGGGCTGGCCCAGGCCTGCCTGGACGCCGCGATTCAGTACGCCCGGGAGCGTGTCCAGTTCGGCAAGCCCATCAGCCAGTTCCAGGGGCTTCGCTGGATGATCGCGGACATGGCCACCCGCATCGAGGCGGCCCGGCTTCTCACCTTCAACGCGGCCGCCATGCGGGACCGGGGCGAGGACTTCGGCACGGCCGCCTCCATGGCCAAGCTCTACGCATCGGAGACGGTTAACTGGGCGGCCTACCAGGCCCTCCAGATCCACGGCGGGTACGGCTACATCAAGGAGTTCCCGGTGGAGCGGTACTACCGCGACGCGCGGGTATTCACCATCTACGAGGGGACCTCGGAGATCCAGCGGAAGGTGATCGCCAACGCGGTGATCGGCCGCAAAGGCTGAGGGCTGCGGCGGACGATCCATGGCGTTGAACCGGACCTTCTCCCGCTATCGCGAAGTCATCCCGGACTACCACGACTTCCTCGAGGCCTTGCGCCGCCCACTGCCGCAGCACGTACGCGTGAACCGCCTCAAGGCCTCGCCGGAGACCGTGGCGGCCGAGGCGGCCGAGGAAGGCGTACGGCTGACACGCTCCCACCCAACGGACGACACCCTGTTCACGGCCTTCGGGACCAGGACCCCGGGGAACCTGACCGCCTACTTTCTCGGCCACCTCCACCCCCAGGCCCTGACCTCCTGCCTCGCCACCCGAGCCCTCTCACCCGAGCCGGGCGACCAGCTCCTGGACCTGTGCGCGGCCCCGGGCGGGAAGACGACCCACGCCGCCGCCCTCATGGAGAACCGGGGCCTCATCGTGGCGAACGACCTCCACACCGGGCGGCACCCGGCCCTCGCCCACAACCTGGCGCGTCTGGGGGTGCTCAACGCGGTGATCACGCCCTACCAGGCCCAGCAGTTTCCCCGGAGGCAGCGGTTCGCCCGGGTGCTGGCGGACGTCCCCTGTACCGGGGAAGGGGGCTTCCGTGCCGTAAAGAACCGCACCGAGCCGATCCGAGGGCCCCGGGCATCCGACCTTCCCGAGCTCCAAAAACGAATCCTGGAACGGGGCTTCGACCTGCTGGAGCCGGGCGGGGTCCTGCTCTACGCCACCTGCACCTACGACCCGAAGGAGAACGAGGCCGTGGTGGACCACCTGCTCCGGCACAGGGAAGCCGCCGTCCTGCCCCTCTCCCCGGGGATTCCCTCCGAGCCCGGCCTGACCGCCTGGAACAAGGAGCGCTACGATGACCGACTGGCAGAGACCCGCCGGTTCTACCCCCACCGGGTCGACTCGGTGGGATTCTACCTGGCCCGCCTTGGCCGATGCGGATGAGCGGCGACGCATCCTCGCCTACATGGAGGAGCGGTTCGGGATCCCGCCGTCCGTGTTCGACGGCTACCTCCTGTTCCGCCGGAAGAACACCTGGAGGATCCTCCGCATGAGCCCCCACCTGGAGGCCGCCTTCCGGCTCCGGGTGGAGGTCGTGGGCATAAAGGCGTTCCACCGGATCCGCGCCTTCATCAAGCCCACCACGAGGCTGATCCAGATCTTCGGCGGAAAGGCGACCAGGGCCCGGGTGGCGCTGAGCCGGTCCGATCTGTCCGCCCTGACCCGGGGGGAGGAGCTCCCCCTGGACACCGGCCTGGACAACGGCTACGTGATCCTCGAACAGGCCGGACGGCCTCTGGGGCTCGGACTCCTGATCGACGGCACACTCCGCTCCCAGATCCCCAGGAGCGAGCTGCGGTTCTTCCTCTCCGAGTGAGCCCTGACGACGTCGCATTCAACCTCAAATCTCGAGCCCCCCCTATCGTCCAGGTTCTCGAGCCTTTATATTCATGCTCGCCGTGACGTCGCCCTTGGGATGGAACCTGATCCTGTCGCGATCCGGGAGCATGCATGTTTTGCGTGATTTCAAGAATGTATCAGGTCGGCGGGATGGGGGACATCGGAGCGATGCAGCAAGGGGAGGGCCCAGGCCGTAGAGCGGGTGGAGGCCGGGGATAGAGAAAAAAGGGGGCCGGGAACGCTCCCGAACCCCCTGGTTTCCCTACATGGCGGAAGTGCATGGGAATCGAACCCACCTGCGAGGTAGTTAGCCCCGCACACCGGATTTGAAGTCCGGGAGCCCCACCAGTGAGCTATCCACTTCCACGCTACATATTAGAGAGCGCCCCCGGCCGTGTCAACACTCGTGTGGCACACTCGTGTGGCGCGGAGAGGGACCCACCGGCCGACGAAATGACACACGGGCCCGGAGCGGCAAGGAGCGGGTCAGGACCCTGCCTGCTCGAGAATGATGCGTAGGATCCGGCGGAGCGGCTCGGCCGCTCCCCAGAGGAGCTGGTCGCCGCAGGAGAACGCCGCCAGGTAGTCCGGGCCCATGAGCATCTTGCGGACGCGGCCCACGGGCACGGTCAGGGTCCCGCTCACCGCGGCGGGCGTGAGCTTTTGAAGGGTGGCCTCCTTGTCGTTGGGCACCAGCTCGACCCAGCTGTTTCCCTCGGCCAGGATCCCCTCGATCTCGTCCAGCGGCACGTCCCGCTTCAGCTTGACGGTGAAGGCCTGGCTGTGGCAGCGCATGGTCCCGATGCGCACGCAGAGGCCGTCCACCGGAACGGGCGGGTCGATCCCGAGGATCTTGTTGGTCTCCACCAGGCCCTTCCACTCCTCGCGGGTCTGCCCGGACTCCATGGGCCGGTCGATCCAGGGGATCAGGCTGGCGGCCAGGGGCACGCCGAACTCGTCCACCGGGAAGCCGTCGCTCCGCATCCTTTCGGTGAGCCGGGCGTCGATCTCCACGGCCGAGGAGGCCGGGTCCTCCATCAGAACCCTCGAGGCGTCGGTCAAGGCGGCCATCTGGGCCACCAGCTCCTTCATGTTCCTGGCCCCGGCGCCCGAGGCGGCCTGGTAGGTCATGGAGGAGATCCACTCCACCAGGCCTTCCCGGAAGAGACCGCACAGGGCCATGAGCATGAGGCTCACGGTGCAGTTCCCGCCCACGAAGGTCTTCACGCCGGAGGCGAGCCCGTTCCGGATCGCATCCCCGTTGACCGGGTCCAGGACGATAATGCTGTCCTTCTCCATGCGCAGGGTGGAGGCCGCGTCGATCCAGGTCCCGGTCCAGCCACGGCCCCGGAGCTCGGAGTAGACGGCCTTGGTGTAGTCCCCCCCCTGGCAGGTGACCACGACGTCCTGGGCGGCGAGCAGGTCGAGGTCCTTGGCGTCCTGGAGAGGCGGAATGTCCATCCCCACGTCCGGAGCCTGTCCGCCCACGTTGGAGGTGGTGAAAAAGAGCGGATCGAACCCCCGAAAGTCCTCCTCCTCGAGCATGCGCCCCACGAGGACGGACCCGACCATTCCTCTCCATCCGATGAATCCGATCTTGAGCACGTTTTTTCCTCCGCAGGGATCTCAGACCCCGGATCCGCCGGGGGCTGGGCTGGGTTGGATGCAGCGGTCCAGAAAACGAAACGAACCAGCGTTCAGGAGCCGTGGGATCCTGCGCTGATTCGTGGAGACGTAGCATAGCAGAAATTGCGGCTCGTTGGAAGCGTGAAAACGATCTTGCGTGGAGACGAGCAGATTCATTCAACTTTGTCGAAACCGTGCCGATGGTATGAATAGAGGGTCGCTCCTTGATCAGTCGTCGGGGTTTTCGCCATGAGCACCATCGGTTGGACCAACTCGGTCAACGCTTCGTCCGTTCTGGACAAGGTCCAGCAGACGCAGCAGATGCAGGAGGAGCTGGGACAGGTTCAGGCCAAGGCCAAGGCTCTGGAGGAGGAGCAGGCCCGCCGGACCACGGTGACCGGGACGCCCGACAACGAAAAGGCGCGGCTCAGGGCCGAGGAGGAGGGAAGGCGGGAGGAGGAGCGGCGCAGAAAGAGGCGGAAGGCCGACGCAGAGGACGGTGAGGACCGGAATCCCGACGATCCGGAGGAGGAAGGGCCCCAGCCCAGGGTGGACATCCGGGTCTGATCGCGTTCCGCTCAGGAGGTGATGCCGGCCGCCCGCACGATCTGCGGGAGTCGAACGCCTACCGAGTCGCGGATCACGAGGTCGGCCAGGTCGTCCAGTGGGGTGGGGTCCCGGTTGATGATGAGGAGCCTCGCCCCGGTCTCCCGGGCTTGGGCCGGCACCGACGCCGCCGGGTAGACCACCAGGGACGAACCCAGGACCAGGCAGAGATCGCATGCCGCGGCCAGACGGAGGCTCTCCTCCATGGCCTCTAGGGGCATGGCCTGCCCGAAGGAGATGGTGGCCGGCTTGAGGATGCCCTGGCAGGTGTCACAGGCCGGGAGCGCATCCCCCGCCGCCAGCCTGGCCTCGATGGCGTCCCGTTCGTAGGCCCTGCCGCAGTCCAGGCAGGTGACCCGAAAGGCCGTGCCGTGGAGCTCGATCACCTTCGCGGGCGAGCTTCCCGCCTTCTGGTGAAGGTTGTCGATGTTCTGGGTGACAACGGCCGACAGCTTGCCCGTATCCTCCAGCTCCCGGAGGGCGACGTGGGCCGGGTTCGGCTCCGCGTCCTTCATGGTCCCGTAGAACTCCGTGCTCATCTTCCAGTAGGCCTCCCGCGCCCGCTCGCTGCTGACGATCCGGTGGAAGTCGAAGTCCGCGGGGTTGTAGCGATCCCAGATGCCGCCCGGGCTCCGGAAGTCCGGAATGCCCGACTCGGTGCTGAGCCCCGCCCCGGTGAACGCCAGGATCCGCCCGGCCTCGCGCAGGAGCCTCGCGCCTTTCTCGACGGCCTCTTCCATGGTTTTCCTCCGATTTCCTCGATGTTCCTTTCCTTTCTAACCCACGGGACATCCCCCGTCAACGGGTCCACGCAGATCCCTTTTCGCACCGAGCCGCACGCACGGAAAAAGGCCTCCGTTGGCTCCCGAGGGAGGGGAGCGGGACCACAATTTTTTGTGGACAACGGACCCAAAAGACCTACCATGTGCAGATGAATCGAGGAGACGAGGGATCGCCTTCGCCCAGGCCATGGACGCGCTCCGACGCGGGTTCGAAGCCATCACCGTGGCCACTTGCGGCAACTACGGCGCCGCCGTCGGGCTGGCCGCCTCCATGGCCGGGCTGGACTGCCTGGTGTACATCCCGGAGACCTACCACACGAAACGGGTACAGGAGATGGCGCCGTCCGCCTGAAACAGGGCACCCTGTATGCCCGGCCCGAGCCGGGGCTCGGGTTCGAGATTCCTTGAAGGGGTTTCTTCACGGTAAAACAACCATCAATCTCCTGGAAAGCCGTCATGCGATACGAAGGCCCCATCTACAGACCCCCCAGCGAGGCGGACAGCCTCCTCATCCAGGCCACTGTCGGCTGTCCCCACAATAAGTGCGCCTTCTGTATGGTGTACAAGCAGGGCCCGCGCTACCGCGTAAGGGCCGTGGAGGAGATCCGCGAGGACATTCGCCGGGCCCGGGAGGAGATCGGCGACCGGTTCCGCAGCCTGTTCCTCCCCGCGGGAAACACCATCGCCATGCCCACGAAGGACCTCGCCGCAGTCTGCCGGTACGCCAGGGAGCAGCTGTCCTCCATCGAGCGCATCACCGTCTACGGGTCGTCCCAGTACATCCTGGAGAAGGGCCTCGAGGACCTCGAGCAGCTTCGGGCGGCCGGGTTGAGCCGCATTCACGTGGGGCTCGAGAGCGGGGACGACGAGATCTTGCGCCGCGTGAAGAAGGGCGTCACCGCAGAAGGGCATGTCCGGGCCGGCCGGCTCGTGATGGAAGCCGGCATCGAGCTCAGCGAGTACGTGGTGCTGGGTCTGGGCGGCGTAGAGCGAACAGAGGCCCACGCCGAGGCCACGGCGGAGGTGCTCAACCGTGTGTCCCCCCATTTCATTCGCCTGCGCACGCTCGTACCCAAGGTGAACACCCTCCTGCTCCACCAGATCCGCAAGGGCCGCTTCCAACTCCTGAGGCCCCACGGCGTGCTGCGGGAGACCCGCAGGCTCCTTCAGGGGCTGGACTGCTCGAGCTCGCTGGCGAGCGACCACTACACCAACTACGTCGACCTGAAAGGACAGCTCCCCCAGGACAGGGAACGGCTCCTGAGAGTGCTGGAGCGGGCCCTGCGGGTGAACGAAGCGTGCTACCGCCCGCAGTTTGTGGGGACCGCTTGAGCCGGGAATGAGACCGCGGGCGTCCACGGGCGGCGGGGTGTATGCCAAAGTCCAATCGGTGTGCACGATTGTGCACATCACCGGTCCGGTTCTCTGAGAGGACGTTGTCCGGGAGGTCAGGTCATCTCTCTGGAATCAGGCGCATAACGAGATTTCACGCGCTCCCCTGCTCGCACCGGTACGCTCCTTGCTTTCCTCGGGGGCGACCCGGCTCGGGACGGTCTCCATGCCGAAAAGACCGGGGACCCGAGGAAGGACGAACGTATGGGCAGCCCCGCGACCCGGCGGCCCGCGAGCGGACTTTCAAGGATCCCGGCCCGGCGGTGGCGGTCCGGAGTCGCGCATCGGGAAGAGCAGGCCTCCAGCGAGGCTTCGTGCCCCAACTCTTCCCATGCATGAAGAGGAGGGCCCCGCAATCCTGCGGGGCCCTTCGTTCTTTCCCCGCGCATTCCCGATCCCGTACCGCCCGCCGAAGAGCATCCGTTGCATCCCGAACCGTGAAATCGGTTGAATGCGCGTCGCCCCAGGCCCTATAATGGACGCTCCGGCGGACGTGCCGGCCGAACGGACGAGACGACCATGGGATCCCGAGACGGCGACCAGGAAAACGATCAGCCGAGAAAGATCGGCTCCTACCTCCCCTGCGGGGAAGAGGCCCTGAGACGGGGGCTGGAGCTCCAGAAGGAGCTGGCCTACAAGGGGGTGATACGCCGCCTGGGCGACATCATGCACGAGGCCGGCCTGGTGGGTTCGGAGGCGTTGAAAACGGGCATCTCCCGGCAGCGCCTGGACCGCCTTCGCAGCTGCCGGCTCTTCCAGGACCTGAGCACCGACGAGCTGGACCGGCTGAGCGCTCTCGTCTCCGAAACGAGCGTTGCACCGGGTGATCATCTGATCTACCAGGGGGAGACGAGCGACCGGCTGTTTCTCCTGGTGGAGGGCTCGGCCCGGGTCTACCGGCGGGGGGAGTACGGCGAAGAGATCGAGCTCCAGGATGTGGAGTCCGGAGAGAGCATCGGCGAGATGGGCTACTTCTCCGAGGGCGCCCGTTCGGCGTCGGTGCGTGCCCTGGAGCATTCCCAGCTCCTCGAGCTCCGCTACGAGGATTTGGAGCGGGCCGTCAACAAGGTGCCCAGCCTGGCCCGAAACTTCCTGGACACCGTCACCCGGCGGCTTCGCAGGACCAACATCCGCTTCCAGGAGACCGTCGAGCGCAGCTCCGCCGTGGAGCGCTCCCTGGAGAGCCTTCGAAGCTTCCTGGATCTGTCCGACATCCTCCTGGTGCGATCGGGCATCGAGGGGCTGATCCAGCGGGTCGTGGGCATGGCGAGTGAGGTGATGGGGGCGGAGAGGGCCTCTCTGTTTCTCCTCGACCGATCCGCGGGGGAGCTCTGGTCCAAGGTGGCCCAGGGGGAGGAGAGCCGTGAGATCCGCCTTCCCGTGGGACGCGGAGTCGCGGGATGGGCCGCCTCTCACGACGAGCTGGTGAACATCCCCGACGCCTACCGGGACGAGCGGTTCAACCCGGAGGTGGACCGGCGAACCGGCTTCCGGACCCGCTCCATCCTCGCCGGGCCGGTGAAGAACCTGGAGGGGGAGATCATCGGGGTGGTCCAGGTGATCAACAAGCACCGGGGCCCCTTCAACCGGGACGACGAGTCGCTGTTCCGGGCCTTCGCCTACCAGACCGCCATCGCCGTGGAGAACTTTCAGCTCTACCGCAAGATCCTTTCCGGGCACACCAAGATGGCCATCCTCCTGGACGTGGCCACCTCCCTCGCGGACACCCTGGACCTGGATGCGCTGATCCAGAAGATCGTGGGCAAGGTTTCGGAGATCCTCGACGCCGACCGAAGCACGCTCTTCCTGCTCGACCCGGAGACGGGGGAGCTCTGGTCCAAGGTGGCACAAGGGATGACGTTGCAGGAGATCCGGATCCCTTGCTCAGTGGGACTGGCCGGGCACGTGGTTCGAACCGGGGAGACCGTGAGCATCCCCGACGCTTACGCCGATCCCCGGTTCAACCCCGACCAGGACTGCACCACCGGGTACCGGACGAGGACCGTTCTCGCCGCGCCCGTGATCAACACCAGGGGCGAGATCATCGGCGTCACCCAGGCCATCAACAAGCGGGAAGGCCGGTTCGAGCGGGAGGACGAGGAGATCCTCCGCGCCCTCTCCACCCAGATCTCCATGGCCCTGGAAAACGCGCAGCTCTACGAGCGCACCCGCTCCATCCGAAACTACCTCAACCGGATCCACGAGAGCATCACCAACGGCATCCTCACCCTGGATGAAGGGTTCCGGGTGGTGACGGCGAATCGGGCCGCGCGGGAGCTGTTCGAGAACGGCTCCCAGGGGCTCCCGGGACGCGATTTCCGCGAGGTGGTGGGCCCGGGGGCGGGGCGGATCCTGGATCACCTGGATCACGTCCTCCGGACCGGACTCCCGGTGGTGGACTTCGACGTGGACCTGACGCCGGCCGGGGACCGGGCGGTTTCCGTGAACCTCAACTTCGCTCCCTTGGTCGGGGAGGAGGGGAAGGCCCGGGGCCTGGTGCTGGTCTTCGAGGACATCAGCCGGGAAAAACGCATGAAGAGCACTCTGAGCCGATACATGGCGAAGGACATCGTGGAGAGGGTCCTGGAGGACCCCGGTACGTCCTGCCTCGGCGGCGTGCAGAGCAAGGCCACGGTGCTCTTCTCGGATATCCGCGGGTTCATGGGAATCGCGGAGACCATGAGCGCCGAGGAGACGGTGGCGTTCCTCAACGACTACTTCACCGCCATGGTGGAGGTGGTGTTCGATTACGGGGGCGTTCTGGACAAGTACATCGGGGACGCCATCATGGCGGTGTTCGGCGTGCCGTACACCCGGGAGGATGACTCGGAGCGGGCCGTTCGAACCGCGCTGGTCATGCGAAGGACCCTGGACGGGTTCAACCGGAGGAGGGCGGAGTCGGGACGGGAGCCCGTCGACATGGGCGTCGGCATCTGCACCGGGGAGGTGATCTCGGGAAACGTCGGCATGGAGAAGCGGATGGACTTCACGGTCATCGGGGACGGTGTGAACGTCTCCTCGCGTCTCGAGAGTGCAAACAAGCTCTACGGCACCCACATCCTGATCAGCGGCTCCACCCGGGAGGAGGTGAAGGATCGCTTCGCCACCCGGCTCATCGACCACGTGGTGGTGAAAGGGCGCTCACGGCCGATCCGGATCTACGAGGTGCTGGCCGAGCGGGGGGAGCCCCTGAACCGTGACGTCGAACCCTTTCGCCGGGGTCTCGCCTGCTACCGGGCGCGCGACTTCCGGGGGGCCCTCCGGCATTTCGAGCAGGGGGCGGCGATCGACCCGACCTGCCGGCCGTTCGTCGAGCGTTGCAGAATCTTCGTCCGGGAACCGCCGGCGCCCGACTGGGACGGCGTGTGGCACTGGGGGGAGAAGTAGGGCCGTCAAACCCGTTCGGAAGTGAAGCGCATGCTGCTGGGCACGACCGTCAACACACTCGCCATCATCGCAGGCAGCCTGGCCGGCCTGTTCTTCAGCCGCTTCATCCCGAGCAGGCATTCCGACACCATGATCCAGGCCGTGGCCTTCGCCATCATCCTGATGGGCCTCAAAATGGCCTGGGAAACGGAGGCGTTCATCCTCATGATCTGCAGCCTGGCCTTCGGCAGCGGGGTCGGGGGGATGATCGGCATCGAGGACCGGTTGGAGGGGCTGGCAAAGCGCCTTCAGGAACGGTACGCATCGTCGGGCGAGGGGTTCTCCAAGGCCTTCGTGTTCACGAGCCTCCTTTACTGCGTCGGCTCCCTGGCGATCATGGGCGCCCTCGAGAGCGGCCTCGAGGGAAACCACGACATCCTGTTCGCCAAGTCGGTACTGGACGGACTGGGATCCGTCCTGTTCGCCGCGACCATGGGCGTGGGCGTGCTGTTTTCCGCGGTGCCGGTGTTCCTCTACCAGGGGGGCATCGCCGTCACCGCCTCCCTCGCGACCCACCTCCTGACCGCGGAGGTGATCTCCCAGATCTCGGCCGTGGGCGGCCTGCTCATCGTGGGCATGGGGCTCAACATGCTGGGCGCGGCCAGGATCAAGGTAGGGGACATGCTTCCCGCCGTGTTCGTTCCCCTGCTGGTGCACATGGCAAAGGAGATCTATGCGGTTTTAATATTATAACAGAGCGTTGAATAAAATCATTCATGCTTTGGCTTAGGTTTCGGCGGCAGGGTCGACGGCGGCGCCCTCCTGAGGTCAGGACGACGAGGTCCCCAGCACGGTGATGCTACGAACCCCGAGCTCGCCGGCCCGGTTGATGAGCTCCAGAAAGCCGTATCCGTCCCGAAAGGCCCGGTCCCGCAGGTTCATGAACTCCTCGTCGTCCACGAGCACCTGCACCTGTCCGTCCGCGGCCTGCCTCCACACCAGCCGGTGCGGGCTTCCGTCCCCGAGGTTCGCGTCCAGGCGGGTGCCGTACACCAGCTCCCTCCGGCCCCGCCGCAGCCGGTAGAGGTCCAGCAGGCCGGTCTCGCCCGTTTGGATCGCCAGCACGTAGCCGAAGTCGCCCTGCGTCCCCTGAAGAAGGGCGAGCTCGAAGTGTCCCGCCTTGCCGGGGGCGTTGTGGACGCTGAAGGTCGCGTCCAGGGAAAAGGCGTTCGTGATCTCCGCGGCGACTCGAATCCTGGCGGGCCCTTCCCGTTCTGCCGCCGGGTCCGGTTCGCCCGCTCCCCCGCCGTCCCGCTCCAGGGCCTGGTCCATCAGGGCGTCGAAGATGGACCGGCCCAGGTCTTTGCCCGACCCCGAGGAGCCTTCCCGGGTCTCCTCGGCCCGGGCGGGCGGGGGAGGCTCCACACTGGAGCGCAGGCCGAGGGTCCGGTCCACCCAGAACTCCCCGGAAAGCACCTTCCAGGAAGGGGACTCGGTGAAGTTCCCGTCCGAGAAGCCGTCGGAAAGCAGCTCCCGCCGCCAGGGCCAGTCGTACTTCGACACCAGGTCCTCCAGGGCCTGCTGGAGCCACCGGTCCGCGGCCCGTTGCTCCCGGGACCTCTCGGTCAACGCGCGAAGCTCGTCGACCATCTCCTGGAGCTCCGGAGCGGACTCGGCGCGCGCGGAAAGGGGCTGGATCGCGAGGGCCGCGGCCGTTAGAAAGGCCGCGACCAGCATGGGAAAAAGGATTTGTCTCATGGTGAGCCTCCGTTTCATCCTGCGGTGTCGAAGCGCTCGGCCTCCAGGAGGCGGGTCCTGCGATGCACCCGTTCCAGGAACCCGTCCCGCGACACGATGCGCTGCTCGTTTTCCCCCTCGGCCAGCAGGCCGTAAGGGTCCCTGGCCTCCACGCGAAAGCGGAGTCTCCGGTCCCGGACCTCCACGAGGCGAGCCCGGGCCCGGACCCGATCCTTCAGGGGAGCCGCCGCCACGTGGCGGACGTCCACACGCGTTCCCACCGTGATCATGCCGTCGGGGAGGCAGTCCCGGATGGCCTCGCGGGCGGCGAGCTCCATGAGCAGGACCACCTCGTGGGTGGACATAACATCCGATCCGAAGTTGCCGGTCGCGCTCGACAGGTGGCCCGGCGAGACCGTGACGGCCTTTTCTCCCTCCAGTCCGGCGATCAGTTCCATGAGCAGCACTCCGTTTCCTGGGAAGGGGAGGGTAGCGGGAATCGATTTCCCGACAAGGATAGC
>CAYVVQ010000070.1:15597-21694 GCA_964454455.1 uncultured Desulfobacterales bacterium
CTCCGTTTCCTGGGAAGGGGAGGGTAGCGGGAATCGATTTCCCGACAAGGATAGCAGAAAGTATCTGGTTTGGAAACGGGCGAGGTTTTCGCCGATCCCGCGGATCAGCCCCGAAAGAAGGGGTTGGAAGCGCGCTCCCGGCCGATGGTGGTGGCCGGGCCGTGGCCGGGGTAGACGCGCATGCCGTCGCCGAGGGGAAAGACCTTTTCGCGGACGCCGCGGACCAGCAGGTCGTGGCTCCCGCCGGGAAAGTCGGTCCGGCCGACCGAACCGGCGAAGAGGGTGTCCCCGGTGAGCACGGCGCCCGGCGCCGCGAAGCAGACCCCGCCGGGGGAGTGCCCCGGCGTGTGGAGCACCCGGATGGTGTAGGTGCCGACCGGGATCTCCAGCCCGTCCTCGAGCCTTCCTTCGACCCCGGGGCCGGCCGCGGGCGCGTCCAGGGGGTGGGCCCAAATGGGTGCGCCTGTGATCCGTTTCAGCTCCGCGGCCGCTCCGGTGTGGTCCATGTGGCCGTGGGTGAGCAGGATGCGCCGGATGGTGAGTCCGTTGTGCGAGACCTCCCGGACGATGCGGAAGGCCTCGTCGCCGGGATCGATGACGACGCCCTCCCGGCTCTTCCCGCATCCCAGCACGTAGCAGTTGGCCTGAAAGGCCCCGACCGTGATTTTTCGAAGCATGAGGATGGCTCCCTTCCCTGGTCTGGCCTTGGGACAAGGTAATCTCCCGGTTCCGGGTGTCAAGCCGCCGGATCCTTTGCCGTCGACCGCTTGACCGCAATTTGGGCTTGCCCGCGCCCGTGCGATGTGTGAAAAATAGGCGACACGTCCACAACAATAACGGGAAATCCCGTCTCAGAAGCCAAAGGAGAAGCCCATGAGCGAATCCGCCTCTTTCAAGGAAACCCGGAGCCTCTACTTCGAAAAGGCCGGACCCGGCAACACGCGGCAGGTGCTGGAGGCTGTGGCCCGGCGTGCGGACGCCCTGTCCATCGAGCAGGTGCTGCTCCCGACCTGCAGCGGGAAGACCGTGCTCGAGGCCCTGGAGCTGCTCCCGGCGGGCCTTCGCATCACGGCGCTCACCCACGTGACGGGGTTCAGGGAGCCGGACCACCAGGAGCTGGACGGCGAAGTCCGGAAGGAGCTGGAGGAAAAGGGGGTGACCGTCTACACGGGCCAGCACGCCTTCGGCGGCGTGGGCCGCGCCGTGCGCAACAAGATGTCCACCTACCAGGTGGACGAGATCATGGCCAACACCCTGCGCGTGTTCGGACACGGAACCAAGGTGGCGGTGGAGCTGGCCCTCATGGCGTCGGACGCCGGGCTGGTGCGGACCGACCGGGACGTGATCTCCGCCGGCGGGACCATGAGCGGGATCGACACGGCCCTGGTCCTGCGCCCGGCCAACAGCTTCCGCTTCTTCGACCTGAAGGTCCGGGAAATGATCTGCAAGCCGGCGGTCTTCTGAGGCGCCGGCCGTTCCCGCGGTCCTGATGCCGCGGCCTGTTGGAGGAGACTCGATGCTTGGAAAGCGGTCCTTGGAACGGTACGCCGATGTCCTGCTCTGGGGCATGCAGACGGCGCGGAAAGAGCGTTTTCAGAAGGGGGACATCGTCATCGTGCGGCACCAGCGGGCCGCCGCGCCCCTCGCGGAGATGGTCCAGGGAAGGCTCCTGGACCGCGGCTACAACCCGGTCATGCGCATGGGGCTCACCCCGGTCATGGAGCGGAACTTCTACGAGCGCTCCAACAACAAGCAGCTGGTGTTCATCCCCCCGGGAACCACGGAGCTGTACGAGAACCTGAACGGGAGCATTTTTCTTCACGCCCCGGACTCCCTGACCCACCTCAAGGGGGTCGATCCGAAGCGGATCGGCAAGACCGCGGTGGCGGTGAAGTACTTGCGGGACATCCTGAACCGCAGGGAGGAGCAGGGGGCCTTCGGCTGGACCCTGTGCATGTTTCCGACCCCGGAGCTCGCACGCCAGGCCGGATTGACGGAGAAGCAGTACGAGTCCCAGGTGATCCGCGCCTGCTATCTCAACACCCAGGACCCGGTCAAGGAGTGGAAAACCATCTTTCGCAAGGCCGTGGCCATCAAGGACTGGCTCAACGGTTTGGACGTGGACCGGTTCCACGTGGAGTCGGACCGCACGGACCTCTGGGTCACGCCAGGCAGGCGGCGGCGTTGGCTCGGGGTGTCCGGGCACAACATCCCGAGCTTCGAGCTCTTCCTGTCCCCGGACTGGCGGGGCACGGAAGGGGTCTACTTTGCGGACCAGGCCTCCTTTCGAAGCGGCAACTACGTGGAGGGCGTGCGGTTGAGGTTCCGAAAGGGACGGGCCGTGGAGGTGGACGCGCGGAAGGGCGGCGAGTTCACCCGGAACCAGACCCGCATGGATCCCGGCGCCTGCCGGGTGGGGGAGTTCAGTCTCACGGACAAGCGGTTCTCGCGGATCAACCGCTTCATGGCCAACACCCTGTTCGACGAGAACTACGGCGGGAAGCACGGCAACTGCCACATCGCCCTGGGCGCTTCCTACTCGGACACCTACGACGGGGACGCCGCCTCCCTCACGCGGGAGCGAAAGGACGAGCTCGGATTCAACGACTCCGCGCTTCACTGGGACCTGGTGAACACGGAGGACAAGCGAGTCACCGCCGTCCTCCGCCCGGGCGAACGGGTCGTGATTTACGAAGGCGGCCGCTTCCTGGGCCCCTGAACCGGCTGCACCGTGCTGGAACACACCTTCATGCACATCCAGGGGATCGGACCCAAGACCGAGCGGGCGCTCTGGGCCCGAGGAATCCGCACCTGGCACGACTATCTGGCCCGACCGGAGCCCCTCCTCTCCGTCTCGAGGGACCGGCTCGTACGGGACGAGCTGGAGCGCTCCCTGGAGAATCTGGGCGACGTCGACTACTTCAACAGGCGGCTCCAGGCACGCGAATCGTGGCGTATGTTCGGGGCCTTTCGTCCCGCCACCGTTTACCTCGACATCGAGACCAGCGGGGGGTACGAAGGCTTCGACGAGATCACGGTGATCGGCCTGTACGACGGCGTGCACACCCAGACCTTCGTGAACGGCGTCAACCTGGACGACTTCGAGATCGCCGTGGCGCAGTACGACGTAACGGTCACCTTCAACGGCGCCTGCTTCGATCTTCCCTGCATCCGTCAGGCCTTCCCGGGCATCACCCTCCCTCCGGCCCACATCGACCTCCGATTCGTGCTGCGCCGGCTCGGTCTTTCCGGCGGCCTCAAGGCCATCGAGCGGCGGATGGGCCTGGCTCGCGAGGACGGGATCGAAGACATGGACGGGCTGGACGCCGTCCGTCTCTGGGCCGCGTACTGCAACGGGGACCGCTCGGCGCTGGATCGGCTGATCCGATACAACACCGCCGACATCGTGAACCTCGAGCCTCTCATGGAAGCCGGGTACCGGTGGCTGATGGAGGGGCTTCTCCAAGGGCGTTCGCTTTGAGCCGCGTCATCATGCACGTGGACATGGACGCGTTTTACGCGTCCGTGGAGCAGCTCGACCGTCCCGAGCTCCGCGGTCGTCCCGTGATCGTGGGCGGGACCTCGAGGCGCGGTGTGGTGTCCACGGCGAGCTACGAGGCCCGAAAGTACGGGGTCCACTCCGCCATGCCGCTCTTCGAGGCGGAACGGCGTTGTCCCCACGGCGTGTTCCTGCCGGTGCGCATGGTGAGGTACAAGGAGATGTCCCGTCTGGTCGTGGAGGTGCTTCGGGACGTCTCCCCCCTGGTGGAACCGGTCTCCATCGACGAGGCCTACGTGGACTTGACCGGGCTCGAGCGGCTCAGCGGCCCCCCCGTGGAGGTGGGCCGAAGGATCAAGTCGCAGATTCTGGAGAGAACGCGCCTCACCTGCTCAGTGGGAATCGCACCCAACCGCTTTCTCGCCAAGATCGCCTCGGATATGGACAAGCCGGACGGCCACATCGTGGTCGCTCCCGGAGAGGTGGAAAAGGTGATCCGGCGTCTTCCCATTCGCGCCGTACCCGGGATCGGAGAGAAGACCGCAGAGCGGCTCGAGGGGCTGGGCGTCGCCGTGCTGGCCGACGTCTTGTCCGTCGCCTCCGAGACTCTGCACGGCCGGGTGGGAAGCCTGGCCGAGCGTCTGAGAGAGCTGGCGCACGGCGTGGACCCCACGCCCGTGGTGCCGGACCACGACACAAAGTCCATCAGCAGCGAGACCACGCTCTCCGAGAACACCTCGGACCCTGCCGTTCTGGGGCGGGAGCTCTTCCTTCAGGCCGAGACGGTCGGGGAGCGCGCAAGGCGGGCCGGGGTGGTCGGCGGGACCGTGACGCTCAAGCTCCGGCGTGCGGATTTTGCAAGAATCACCCGAAGCGTCACCCTGAAGGCGCCCACCGGCTCCACGCGGGTGATCTACGGGGAAAGCCGCGATCTGCTGGCCCGGGCGGTGGCCTCGGGGCCTTTTCGCCTGATCGGTGTGGGGCTGTCCAACCTCCGGTCCGTGCAGGAAGGCGGGGTTCAGCTGTCGTTGTTCGGACGGCGGGACAAAATCGAGGACCAGACCTGGAACGCCGCAGAGCGGGCCGTGGACGAGATCCGCTCGCGCTTCGGCAGGGGGGCCATCACCCGCGCCCGGTTCATGAAGCCGAGGGAGGGGTGAGGAGCGGCCCGGTTCCCCGCGAAGAAAAAGTCGGCCCGCGATCCGGAAGCAGGACCGCGGGCCTTCTCTTGGGGTTCGATATCTTTTGGGGTTGGTGGTTGGGCTGATGGGTGAACCGGTTTACAGGGCCATTCGCCTTATGTGCAACTTCCCTGGATGCCGTTATTTTCCCCGGTGGCCACCTGCTCGACGCGTTTGCTTGTAGATGCCCGGCGGAAAAGATGCACGCACAACCGAGAAGTCTCTAACCGGTGCCGCCGAATGCTCCCTTTTTCCAGTGTACCCCTTGGAGGCTCTTGGGCCGTCCCGCGGGTCTTCCTTTGTTGTTGAAGCCGCGTGGCGGAACCGGGTTTTCCACGCCATCATCCTTTGACTTATGGATCGGCTTTCCTCCCCGAAAACTTGAACGCTTTTTTCCCTTATCTTTAAGATAAGTCCTGAAAACGCATTGTAAAGGCCGCAGGGCTTAATCGGAAATCCATGGCATATCAATGCTTTGAATTACTTGGCGGGAGCGTCAGGCAGGTTTTCGGCGCCGCAGGAATGCATCGAGGGCGGCCCGATCCGGGATGCCCCCCCGCGCGCCCGGCCGCATGGAGTTCATGGCCGCGGCCGCCGAGGCGAATCGCATGCACCGGGGCGTGTCCCAGCCCTGGAGCAGGCCGTAGATGTAAGCGCCGTGAAAGACGTCGCCCGCGCCGGTGGTGTCCTCGACCTTCACGGGAAAGGCGGGTTGACGAACGAATCCCCCCCCGTCGTGCGCGACGCTTCCCTTCTCTCCGAGGGTGACCACGACGCGGCCGGGACAGTGCTCCCGTAATGCGAGAACGGCCGCCTCGGGACCGCCGGCTCCGCCGGTGAGAGGATCGGCGAACCGTTCCGAGGCGATGAGGACGTCGACGTGACGGATCAGCTCCAGGGATTCCCGGCGAAGCGTCCCGGCGTCCAGGACCACGACCATGCGCCGCTCGTGCGCCTGCGCGGCGGCCTCGACGGAGGCCTCGATCATCAGCCCGTCCAGGTGCAGGATGCGAGCGCCGGCATGGCAGGAGAGGTCGACGTCCCCCGGGCCGAGAGGCGGCGCGCTGCCGCGGTGCCAGTAGATGGTCCTGCGCCCCGTCCCCCGGGACACGGCGATGAAGGCGAGCTGCGAGGTCCGGCCCGGAGTGGACTTCAGACCGGTCACATCGACGCCCTCGGCCTCGAGCTCGGCGCGGATCCGCTTCCCGAACGCGTCCTCCCCCACGGATCCCAGAAAGGCCGCGCGGGCCCCGAGGCGAGCCAGGGTCACCATGGCCGTGGAGGCCGGCCCCCCGCACTGCACCTCGAGCTCGAGGAGCTCGGTCTTGGTGTCTTCCTCCGGGAATTCAGGCACCTTTCCGAGGAGGTCCACGCAGGCCTGGCCGAGGCCCACGACGTCGACGGGGGCCTGACCCCG
>CAYVVQ010000071.1:0-21428 GCA_964454455.1 uncultured Desulfobacterales bacterium
AGGGGGAGAGGCGTAATGGTGAGGCGGTGTGCTCGAACATTTGCGGCTCCGGGGCTGCTTTTTCTGCTCTCGGTCCTCGTGTCGTGCGGAGGCGGCGGGACGTACCGGCAGTACGACGTCGCCCTCACCACGGAGGCTCGGGGCGCGGAGGCCGCGTTTCGCGGGGGCGACTACGAACGGGCCCTGGATCTCTACGCCCGTGCCCTGGAAGGGTACGAGGGCCGGGGAGAGGAGGCCGGCGTCCTGCACTGCCTGGAGAGGATGGGGTGGATCCAGCGCGAACTCGGCCGGTACGGCCGGGCGCTGGAGCTGTTTCGACGGGCCCGCCCGATCGGGGAGAGGCTTCACGGGGACGCCGCGGAGATCGACGCGAGCCTCGGGGACGTCTACCTCTTCTCCGGGGATCCGGACCGCGCTCGAGACCGATATCTCCAGGCCCTGGAGACGCTGGAGGGCTACGTGTTCCCGATCTCATACAGCCGACCGCCGGACGACGGGGAAAAGGCCGGGATGGTGCGGAAGGTCAAGGCGATCGTCCACGCCCGGGACAATCTCGGCACCCTGAACTACTTCGCCGGCGAGTACGACCGGGCCCTGGAGCATCTGGAGGCGGCGAATCGTTTGATCGAGCGGGTGCTCCAGGTGGCGGACCACCGGTTCTACGGCCTGTTCTTCACGCCGCCGCCGGACCTCTACGAGGGGATCGGCTTCTGCCGGACCATCACCGGCGCCGTGTACGGAGAGATGGGCCGGTTCGACGAGGCCTGGCCCGAGTTCGACGCGGGCCGCGAGGCCTTCCGGACGGCGGGAAAGGAGTACGGTCTCCTGATCAACCGGGCCCTCCGGTACAAGATCGAGTTCCTCTCCGGTGAGGTGCGGATCGACGAGTCCAAGTTCGCGGAGTACGACCGGCTCCTGGAGGACGCCGAGCGGTTCGGCGCCGGGGAGGTCAGCTGGCGGTTGTGCTTCGAGATCGGCCGGGCCCTGGCGCGTGAGGAGAGACTCGACCGGGCCCGGGTCTACCTGGCCAGGGCCGTCGACGTCCTGGAGCGGACCCGGTCCCGGCTCCGGGAGGACACCATCAAGCGGATGTTCGCCTCCTCGGTCCAGGACGTCTACGCCGAGACGATCGAGCTGCTCTTTCGCATGGGGCGGTTCGAGGAGGGGTTCGACTACCTGGAGCGGGCCAAGGCGAGGGCCTTCCTGGACATGCTGGCCGGCCGGTCGGTGGCGGCGGCCAAGGGGGTGGACGACCTGCTCGTCCGGAAGCAGCGGGAGCTCCAGGAGCGTATGGACGTCCTGGTCCGGAAGCTCCGTGCGACCCTGGGCGGGGACCGGAAGAGAATCTACCGGGCCTACCGCGAACTCCTCGAGGAACGGGAGCGGGTCCTCGAGGCCATCAAGGACCAGAGCCTGGAATACGCGGCCACCACCACGGTGACCACGGTCCCGGGCTCCCGGATCGCCGCGCGCCTGGACGACCGCACCGCCCTGGTCTCCTACTTCGTGGCGCCGAACCGGCTGCTGACCTGGGTGATCTACCGGGGTGAGGTCGCGGCCGAGGCCGCGAAGGTGGAGGCCGAGGCGCTCGGCCGTCTCGTGACCGACTACCGGCGGGCCGTGGCCGACCGCCGGGGCGAGCGCGTCGCGGCGCTGGGCCTCGCCCTCGCCGAGGTGGTCCTGCGTCCGATCGAGCCGCGGATCGAGGGGGCGGAGCGGCTCTTCGTCGTCCCCAGCGGGCCCCTCCACCACCTCCCGTTCGTCACGCTCCCCACCGCGGGCGGCCGGTTCCTGGTCCAGGAGCGCACCGTCGGCGTCCTCCCCAACGGGTCGAGCCTCTTCTTCCTGGACAAGGAGGTCACCGACGACCGGGAACGCCTCCTGGCCCTGGGGAACCCGGCGCGCCCGGACGGTGCAGCGAACCTGGCCTTCGCCGAGAAGGAGGTGACCTCGATCGCCCGACGGTTCCCCGGACCCGAGGTCCGGACGGGGGCCGAGGCCACCGAGACCGCCCTGAAGCAGGCGGACCTGGTGGGCCGGGGCGTGCTCCACATCGCCGCCCACGGCCGCTACGACCGGAAGGAGCCGCTCAAGTCGGCGCTCCTGCTCGCCCCGGACGGGGGGAACGACGGGGACCTGGAGATGGTGGAGGTCTTTTCCCTCCGCATGAACCCGCGGCTGGTGGTCCTGAGCGCCTGCGAGTCGGGCGTCGGCTCCCTGGATGGGGGGGACGAGGTTCAGGGGCTGAACCGCGCCTTTCTCTACGCCGGCGCGGGCGGGGTGCTCGCCAGCCTGTGGAGCGTCTCCGACGAGTCCACCTTCCTGCTCATGGAGCGGTTCTACGAGGCGCTGGAGGAGAGACCGCCGATCGAGGCCCTCCAGGCGGCCCAGCTGCGGGTGATGGCGTCCTTCCCGGAGCCCTTTCACTGGGGCGCCTTCTACCTGACCGGGGCACGGTAGAGACCCCCTTTTTCGCCGCGCACTCGACACGGCGGACCCGGGCCGGATCCGATTCTCCCCGCCGGGGCCCTGAACGATGGATTTTCCGACCTCCTGTTCGAAAAGATTCGCTGAACCCTCCCGCCCGAAAGAAGAGGAAGGCGACGCAGGACCCCGGCGGTTCGGCTCTCCGGATCGCTCGCGCTTGACATGGATGCGGGCGATGCTAACATGATTTCCTCCCCATCCGAGGATCCGGGTCGGGGATTTTTCGCACGCAGCTTCGAGGAGGCCCGAGGAGAAGGTCCTGAATGCAGGTTGGAATCCGATTGGCGCGAGTCCCTGCGGTCGGACTCGCGGTCGTCCTGACCCTGATCCTGGTCGTCGCTCCCGCGGGAGCCGCGGACGGAGTCCTCCTGGCCGTGTCGGGTGAGGTGGAGGTGGAGGCCCACGGCGCGGGCCGGCCGGCCAAGGCCGGCCTCCGCCTCAAGCCCGGGGACAGGGTGACCAGCGGCGGCGGGGAGGCCTCGGGCATCCTGGAGGACGGCCGCATGTTCCGGGTGGTCCAGGGGGAGGCCTACACGGTTCCGGGCGACCGGGTGACCGGGCCGGCCGGGACGCTGGCCTCGAGGCTCATGGACACCATCCGGGAGACGGTCTCGAGGGCGCGCGGCCCGATCGCTGGTGGCCCGGAGCGGAACGACAGGGGGATCCGTCTTCTCTACCCCCACAATGCCCGCCTGCTTCCCGGGGACGTGAGGTTCGAGTGGGAGACGGTCGAGGGAGTGGACCGTGTGGAGATCACGGTCAAGAGCGTCTACCCGGCTACCAAGCGGACCTTTGCCTCGACCGGCGGAGAGTCGGGCGCCTTTCTCCCCCTCGAGGCACCGCCCCTCGTCCCGGGCGTGCGCTACTACTGGAAGGCGGAGGGGATCGAGGCCGGCACCGGGGACCGCCAAGCATCGGAGCTGGCCTGGTTCTCGGTGCTGGAACCGGAGGAGGCCCGGGAGATGGCATCCTCCATGGAGGCCGTCGACGCCATGGACTTTCTGGGAGAACCGGAAAGGGACGTCCTCAGGGCGAGCCTTCTCGCCTCATACGGCCTGCACCACCGGGCCGAGGCCATCCTGAAGAAGTCCGTGGAGCGGGATCCGGGGGATCGGGGTCTGAAGGAGCTCCTGGGCGGTCTCTATCTGGAGATGAAGCGGGACGAGGCCGCTGAAGAGATCCTGTAGGGAGCCGGACGAACCATGATCGATGCGACCGGAAATCCCGGGGGGGCCTCCCTTTCCCCGGCGGAGCGGGAGCGCTACCGCCGCCAGATCATCGTTCCCGAGATCGGCGAGTGCGGTCAGGGCCGGCTCAAGGCGGCCCGGGTCTGCGTGGTCGGTCTGGGCGGCCTGGGATCCGTATCGGCCACCTACCTGGCGGCCGCAGGGATCGGGTACCTGAGGGCCGTGGACTGCGACTGCGTGGAGCCGGGGAACCTGAACCGGCAGCTTCTTCACTGGACCGCGGACCTGGGACGGTCCAAGGCCGACTCGGCACGGGAGAAACTCTCCGCGCTCAACCCGGAGGTGGAGATCGAGACCGTCCAGATGGAGGTGACCCCGGAGACGGTCGGGGAGGCCGTGGCCGACTGCCGCCTGATCGTGGATGCCACGGACAACCTGGCCACCCGAAGGGTCCTGAACCGGTTCGCCGTGAGAGGGCGCATCCCCTTCGTGTTCGGCGGTGTGGAGGGGTTCGGCGGCATGGTGCTCACGGTGGCCCCGGGAGACTCGCCCTGCCTGGAGTGCCTGTTCCCGGGTCCGGACCGGGAGGAGCCCCGGGAGATCGGCGTGCCGGGTCCCCTGCCCGGGGTGGTGGCGTCTCTCCAGGCCCTGGAGGCGATCAAGCTCATCCTGGGAGCGGGCTCTCCCCTGCTGGGAAGGCTGCTCCTGTTTCGCGGCCTCGACATGACCTTCCGGGAGGTGGGCGTGGATCGAGATCTCGACTGTCCGGTCTGCGGACCGGCGGGGAGGGAATCGTGAAGGAAAAGACCTTGAAGATCGTGGTGAACGGCCTGGAGGAGGCCGTGGACGACCGGACCACCGTGGCCCGCCTCGTCGAGGTCCACGGGGAAGGGGACGTTCACCTGATCGTGGAACGGAACGGCCGCTTCGTCCACCCGGCGACCTACGACAGCACGACGGTGGAGCCCGGAGACGAGTTCGAGCTGTTCCACCCGGACTTCGGGGGGTGACCGTTCCGCTTCTTCCCGAAGAGGCGGGGAGTGCCCCGTCGGATCGATTCGAAGCCGCATCAAAGGAGTGATCAACCATGAAGACGCCCTATCCGAACCTGTTCAGTCCCATCCGGATCAACGGGCTGGAGCTCGAGAACCGGATCGTGATGACCGCCATGCATCTGGGCTACACGCCCGAAGGCGAGGTCACGGACCGCCTCGTGGACTTCTACGGGCTCCGGGCCAAGGGAGGCGTGGGACTCATCATCGTCGGGGGGTGCCCGATCGATGAGTACGGCGGCATGGCGGGCATGATCGGTCTGAACGACGACAAGTTCATCGCCGGGCTCTCCCGGCTCTGCTTCACCGTGCAGACCGAGGGGGCGAAGATCGCCGCCCAGCTCTACCAGGCGGGCCGCTACACGCACTCCTCCATGATCGGAGGCCGGAAGCCCTTCTCCGCCTCCGCGGTGCGGTCCCGGTTCACCGGGGAGACCCCCAGGGCCCTGGAGCCGGGGGAGATCCCGGGGGTCCAGGACCGGTTCGCCGAGGCCGCCGTGCGCGCGAGGACCGCCGGGTTCGACGCGGTGGAAATCCTGGGGAGCGCAGGCTACCTGATCAGCCAGTTCCTCTCGCCGCTCACGAACCGCCGCGAGGACGCCTACGGGGGATCTCTGGAGAACCGCATGCGCTTCGGCCTGGAGGTCGTGGAGAAGGTGCGCAGGGCCGTGGGGCCTGACTACCCGATTCTCATGCGCCTCGCCGGGAACGACTTCATGGAAGGAAGCAACACCAACCGGGAGGCCCGGCTCTTCGCCGCCGAGCTGGAAAAGGCGGGGGTGGATCTCTTCGACGTGACGGGCGGGTGGCACGAGACGCGCATCCCGCAGATCTCCTCCTTCGTTCCCCGGAAGGCCTTCACCTACCTGGCCCGGGGGATCAGGTCGGCGGTGGGCGTGCCGGTCCTGGCGAGCAACCGGGTGAACGATCCGGCCGCGGCCGAGGAGATCCTGAGAGAAGGGGAGGCCGACATGGTCACCATGGCCCGAGGTCTCATCGCCGATCCCTTCCTTCCGCAGAAGGCTCTCGAAGGTCGGGCCGAGCGGATCACCCGATGCATCGCCTGCAACCAGGGCTGCTTCGACGCCATCTTCGCCCTGCGCCCGGCGGGCTGCCTGGTGAACCCGGCGGCCGGCAGGGAAGGGGAGCCGGCCGTCGAGCCGGTGGCCACGGCCAAGCGCATTCTGGTGATCGGCGGCGGACCGGCCGGCCTGAAGGCCGCGGTCACGGCCGCTGAGCGGGGCCACGTGGTGACCCTGGCCGAGAAAACGGCGGAGCTCGGGGGGCAGATGCTCCTGAACCGCCGCATCCCGGGACGGAGCGAGATGGTCACGGCCGTCGAGGATCTGGTCGCCAACCTGTCGGCCGCGGGCGTGGAGGTGCGGCTCGGCCGGGAGGTGCACCGGGAGGACGTGAAGCGGCTCGCCCCGGATGCGGTCATCGTGGCCACCGGGGCGGCTCCGGCCTGGCCGGACATTCCGGGAGTGGGCGGGGACAACGTGGTCCCGGCCTGGGACCTCCTCTCCAGGGACGTCACCCTGGGCGGGCGGGTGGTCATCGTGGGGGGTAACGCCCTGGGGCTGGAGACGGCCCTGTTCGTGGCGAACCAGGGCACCATCGGCCCGGAGGTGCTCCACTTCCTGGCGGCCAACCGGGCCGAGACCTGGGAGACCCTGGAGACCCTCATCGACCGGGGGAGCAAGGAGGTCACGGTCCTGGAGATGACCCGCAAGGCCGGGCAGGACATCGGGCTCTCCACCCGGTGGACCGTGCTCTCGGAGATCCGGCGTCTCGGGGTCCGCGTGATCACGGAGGCCAGGGCGCTCCGGTTCACCGAAGAGGGGGTGGAGACGGAGAAGAACGGGGAGACCTCGACGATCCCGGCCGACGACATCGTGCTGGCCACGGGGTCGGAGTCCGTGAACCGCCTGGCCGGGGAGCTGGAAGGCCTGGTGCCCGAGCTCCACGTCGTGGGCGACGCCAAGGACCCGAGAAACGCCCTGGAGGCGATTCGCGAAGGGTTCGAGGCGGGGCTCCGGGTGTAGGCGGAGGGGCGCCGTGAGACTGCATCGTCTTCGGTCACAGCCACCGGGGCTTCAACGAGTGGAGAGGGGGCGTCCTCCTCTTCAACCCCGGGGCCTTCTGCGGGGGGGCTCTCTTCGGGGCGGAGCGTGGGCATCCTCCGGGTCGGGCGGGAGATCCAGGGGGAGATCGTACGGCTCTGAGCCGCGGCCGGCGTGAACTCAGCCCTTGCGGTGGACCGTGGTGGCCGAGGCCTGGGCCGTGGGCATGATTCGGACCTGGTTCACGTTGACGTGGGGCGGCCGCGTGACGCAGAAGAGGACGGCCTCGGCCACGTCCTTTCCCTTGAGGGGCTTCATGCCCTGGTAGGGTCCTTTGGCCCGCTCCCGGTCCCCGTGGAACCGGACCACGCTGAACTCGGTCTCCACGAGCCCCGGGTCCACCGTGCTCACCCGGATCGGCGTCTCCACCAGGTCCAGCATCATGCCCTTGGTGAGGGCGTCGACCGCGTGCTTGGTCGCACAGTAGACGTTCCCTCCCGGATAGACCTCGTGCCCGGCCACGGAGCCCAGGTTGACGATGTGTCCGCGCCTGCGCTTCACCATGCCCGGCAGAACGGCCCGGCTCACGTGGAGCAGCCCCTTGACGTTGGTGTCGATCATCTCCTCCCAGTCATCGGCCCGGCCCTCGTGGAGCGGCTCCAGCCCGCGGCTGAGACCGGCGTTGTTGACCAGGATCTCGATCCCCGCCCAGGATCGGGGAAGGGTCCGGATCGCCTCTTCCACGGCCTCCCTGTCCCTCACGTCCAGGGCCAGGGGAAGCGCCTGGACCCCGTACCGGCGTACGAGCGAGCTGGAGAGCCTGCGGACGCGGTCCATGCGCCGCGCCGCCAGGATCAGGGCCGCACCCTCACCCGCGAACGCCTCCGCGCACGCCCGTCCGATCCCCGAGGACGCACCGGTGATGAGTGCGATCTTTTTGTCGAGCCGTCCCATGTCGCCCCCTTGAAACCGTGCCGCCGCGTTACTTGATGCACTCCTTCCGGACCTGTGCGAAGTCCGTGATCCCCAGGAAGACCTTGCGGATGCCGTCCTGCATCAACGTGGTCATACCGTCCTTGACGGCCTGGTTCCGGATCTCCTCCATCTTGGCCCGACCCTGGATGAGTCCCTTGATCTCGTCCGTCCCGGACAGCAGCTCCATGATGCCGGTGCGGCCCTTGTACCCGCTGTTCCCGCACTTCTCGCACCCCTTGGCCCGGTAGAGGGTCAGGTCCTCGGAGTAGGGGACCCCCAGTGTGTCGAACGTCCCGGCGTAGGACCGGACCAGGTGGTCGTACTCGTCCTTCGCCGGCTGGTAGGGCTCCTTGCAGTCCTTGCAGAGGGTCCGGACCAGGCGCTGGGCCAGCACGCCGAGGAGGGCGTCGGCGAAGTTGAAGGGGTCCATGCCCATGTCCAGGAGGCGGGTGATGGTCTCGGGGGCGCTGTTCGTGTGGAGGGTGCTGAAGACCAGGTGGCCGGTGAGGGAGGCCTCGATGCCTGTGGCCACGGTCTCGTGGTCGCGCATCTCGCCCACCATGATGACGTCCGGGTCCGCCCGCAGAAAGGAGCGCATGGCCGCGGCGAAATCGAACCCGATCTTGGGGAGCACCTGCACCTGCCGGAGCCCCCGCTGGGTGATCTCCACAGGGTCCTCGGCCGTCCAGATCTTGGTCTCCTTCTTGTTGATGTGGGCGAGCGCGGAGTGGAGGGTGGTCGTCTTTCCGCTCCCCGTGGGCCCCACCACCAGGAAGATGCCGTAGGGCTTGGTGATGCAGTCCAGCATTATGTTGTAGTCCCGCTCCCGCATGCCCATCTTGGCCAGCGGGATCGGCTCCCCTGCGGCCAGGATCCGCATGACCACGTCCTCCTCGCCGCCCACCGTCGGAATGGTCGCCACCCGAAGCTCGATGTCCAGGGGCGAGTACTTCTTGAACCTGATCTTGCCGTCCTGGGGCTTCCGGCGCTCGGAGATGTCGAGGTCGGACATGATCTTGAGACGGGAGGCCACGGCCTTCTTGTAGTGCGCCGGAATGGTCTGGTAGACCTGGCACGCGCCGTCGATGCGGAACCGGATCTCCGCCCCGTACTTGCCCGGGTAAGGCTCGATGTGAATGTCCGAGCAGCCCTTCTTGTGGCCGTCCGTGATGATCTTGTTCACGAGCTTGACGATGGTGCTGTCGTCCTCGGTGATCATGTTGACGCCGTCATCGAACTCGATCTCTTCCTCCCCGGAGTCCAGTTTGCCGATGAGGTCGTCGATCGATCCGTCCTCGCCCTGCTTGGCCTCCGGTACCCTGTAGAAGTAGTCGAGAAACCGGAGGATGTCCTCCCGCAGGCCCACGGCGAACTCGTAGCGTTCCGCCGGGATGAGGGTCTTGACGCTGTCGATCTTGTCCAGCCTCTGGGGGTTGTCCAGGAGGATCTTGACCTTGCCGTCCTTCCGCTCGAGCGGGACCCAGAGGTTGCGCTTCAGGTAGATTTGCTTGACGCGGGCCAGGAGATCCCCGGGAATGGGGAAGCTCTCGTCGAAGGGAACGTAGTCGCAGTTGTAGAACTCGGCCAGGGACTGCCCGATGTGCTCCTTCTTGACGCTCATCTCTTCCATGAGCACGGACTCGATGGGAAGCTTCCGCTCCCGGCTCAGGGTGACGGCGTCGGCGAGCTCCTTCTCTGTGACGATGTTGTTGTTGATCAGGTAGTCGAACTTGGTCCGCTTGGTGGCGTGCTGGGTCAGCTTGCGCTGGTTGAAGAACGCAATGCCCAGCACCTTGGCCATCTCGGTGGCGGAGCTCTGATCCTCCAGGGTGAAGCGATCCCCGGTCTTCTTGTTGACGAGCTGGAGCACACCGATCACGTACTTCTTGTAGAAGATGGGCACGGAGAGGATGTGCCGGGTGACGTATCCGCTGCTCTCGTCCCAGCGCTTGTCGAAGGTGAGGTCCTTGTTGATCATGGCCAGCTCGCGCTCGTCGTAGGCATTGACGATGTTCGTGATCTGCGCGTTGTTGGCCGTGTAGCCCGCGATGCTGCTGTTGTCGATGGGGACACGGATCTCCCCCGGCAGGTCGCCCGCCTTGATCCGCGAGTAGATCTCCTTGCGCCTCCCGTCCACCACGTAGATGGTGATCCTGTCGGCGTCGAAGAGGCTCAGGATCTGATCCTTCAAGTTGATGAGGATCTCGTTGATGTCCCGGGCGGAATGAATCTGGTTGGCGATGTCGTTCAAGGCCTTGTAGTAGGTAACCTTGTCGTTTCCGGAGTAGTGCGTCGCCGTCTCGGCCATGGCTGCATCCTTACGCCCGCAACGCGGAGGAGGCGGGGGAAAAATGGGGTTCGGCGGCCGCGCAAAAGCTCGCTCAGACGCCGCGGGAAGCGATATAACCTGTTGAAATCATAGTGGCGGATCTCGAGGTTCAAACCATCCACCAATGGAATATTATCTCACAGCTCCCGGAAAAGATAAACCCGAAATCCATATCCCTTGACAGGCGTGAGGCTCGAGGAGTAGGCTTCAAGCAGGTATCACATCGGGCGCACGCTTCCTGCGATCGCACGCGACGGCCTGTCCTCCTCTCGTTGATGGTTCGCCGCTCCACCGGACCTCAGCAGAATCGACGCCTCCTCCCATCGCGCCAGCCCCGTCTTTGCCGCACCGGCGGGTCCGGGACCCCCCTGCGAGATGATTCGCAGGGGTCCGCCCGCCGTTCCGTTCGTGGCCATTTTCCGGGTTGACCTGCCGAGTCGGGTTCAGCAGGTTTCGAAGAATCACACATTGACCAGGAAAGGGAGGGGTTATGGACGTGAAAAAGATTTTTTTGCCCGAGTCCGAGATGCCGCGACAGTGGTACAACATCATGGCGGACATGCCCACCCCCATGGAGCCGCCCCTGCATCCGGGGACCGGTCAGCCCGTGGGACCGGACGATCTGGCGCCGATCTTTCCCATGAACCTCATCGAGCAGGAGGTGAGCACGGAGCGCTGGATCGACATCCCCGAGGAGATCCTCGAGAAGTACGCGATCTGGCGCCCGAGCCCCCTCTACCGGGCCTACGGACTGGAGAGGTACCTGGAGACCCCGGCCAGGATCTACTTCAAGAACGAGGGCGTGAGCCCGGCCGGGAGCCACAAGCCGAACACGGCCATCGCCCAGGCCTACTACAACAAGGTGGCCGGGACCAGGCGGATCACCACGGAGACCGGGGCCGGGCAGTGGGGGAGCGCGCTCTCCATGTGCTGCGCCTTCTTCGGGATCGAGTGCAAGGTGTTCATGGTCAAGGTCAGTTATAACCAGAAGCCCTACCGGCGGCTCATGATGGAGACCTGGGGGGCGAACTGCGTTGCCAGCCCGAGCACGGAGACCAAGGCCGGCCAGTCCATTCTGGAGAAGAACCCGGAGTCCCCGGGCAGCCTGGGGATCGCCATCAGCGAGGCCGTGGAGGCGGCCGTGACGGACGAGCATTCCAAGTACGCCCTGGGCTCGGTCCTGAACCACGTGATGCTGCACCAGACCGTCAACGGCCTGGAGTGCCAGAAGCAGATGGAGATCGCCGGGGACTACCCGGACGTGGTGATCGGGTGCGCGGGCGGCGGAAGCAACTTCGCCGGCAACTGTCTTCCCTACGTGCGGGACAAGATCCACGGCAGGGAGATCGACATCATCGGGGTGGAGCCGGCCTCGTGCCCGACCATGACGCGGGGACCCTTTGCCTACGACTTCGGAGACACCGTGCAGATGACGCCGCTCCTTCCCATGCACACCCTGGGGCACGACTTCGTGCCCGAGCCCATCCACGCCGGGGGGCTCCGGTACCACGGCATGGCGCCCATCATCAGCCAGCTCATCGTGGACAGCCTGATCCGTCCGGTGGCCGTGGCCCAGCTGGAGACCTTTCAGGCGGGCATCACCTTCGCCCGCACCGAGGGCTTCATCAGCGCGCCGGAGACGAACCACGCGGTGGCGATCACCATCCGCGAGGCGCTCAAGGCCAAGGAGGAAGGCAAGGAGAAGGTGATCCTCTTCAATTGGAGCGGGCACGGCCTGGTGGACCTGGCCGCCTACGAGGCCTACCTCCGGGGGCAGCTCCAGGACCACGCCCTGCCCGAGGAAGAGATCCACCGGGCCCTGGCCGCCATCGAGAGCCTGCCCAGACCCAGGCAGTACCAGCCGCCGAAGTAGGCGGACGGGGTCGCCGGCGGCGCCGGTGAGCGCCGTGCGGGGCAGGGGACACGGTCGATGTCGAGCGGCGTGCGGAAGCGGCCCGAGGCCCGTCCGCACGCCGCTCGTCGTTTCCGGGGAAGCCGCTCGACGGGCCGTTCCGCGGCGGAGCGTCGCGACGGCTTGACGCAAGACCGGTCCGCGGGGTACAGGGGTATCTCGGGCCGGGTCGACCGGGTGCTCAGCGGCCTAGTGCGGAACGTAGTAGACGGCGCGGCCGGGTTCCTGGGCCCTTCGGAGGACCCAGATGGCCAGGAAGACGAAAAGGATGTCGTGCATCACGGGGGGACCCAGGTGGGCCATGCCGAAGCGGCCCCGACCGAAGGCTTCGAGGAGGTGGATGACCGAGGAGGCCGCGGCGTAGAGGCACATGGCGATCAACAGGCCCTTGGTCCAATCGGTCTTTCTCAGGCCGAGACAGATGAGGAGGCCGACCCCGAAGGCCGCGTGGGAGAACCCGAGCTTGATCACGAACGGGCTGGCCGGCCAGGCGAGCCGGGCCGCCGTGACCGGCCAGCCGAAGACCAGGGTGTAGGCGCTGAACAGCGCGTGGAACGCGGTGAAGAGGCCGAAGAGCACGAGCAGGGCCTCCCCCCGTTTTCGAAGCGGCGGGACCGCTCCCCAGATCGCGATCGGCAGAAAAAGGGGCGTGAGCTCCACGAGGAGCCGCACGGTGTCGGCCCGGGTCCATTCGTTCAGGAACGTCTGGATAACCTGGTGGATCATGTGCGGACCTCATTGACTGACGGAGAAGGTGAGCAGGCGGCTCGAAGCCCCGGACGGGAACCGGTCGCCCCGAACCATTCAAGGTCTACGCATCATACGGAAATCCAAGGGAATGTCAATGGGGTAGGCGAATATGCCGTTCAGAGTGGCGAGCCGGACGGCCGGGATCGTTCTGGCGGCCGGCGAGTCGAGCCGCATGGGAAGGGAAAAACAGCTCCTCACGGTGGGGGGCGAAACGCTGCTGGGCCGGGTCCTGGACGCCTGCCTGGCCTCGGGCCTGGACGAGGTGGTCCTGGTTCTCGGCCACGAGGCCCGTCGGATCCGGGCGTCCCTGGAGCGTTTCCAGGGTCATCCCAGGCTCTCTATCGTGGTGAACCCGCGCCACGGCGAAGGAATGAGCACGTCCCTCATCGCCGGGCTTCGTGCCGTGGAGGAGTCCTGCGACCGGGTGATGATTCTCCTGGGCGACATGCCCTGCGTCACGCCGGACGTGATCGATCGCCTTCGCCTGGCGTCGGCGGCGTCGGGCTGCTCCCTGGCCGCCGTTACGGTTCGGGGGAGGCGCGCTCATCCCGTGGTGATCGGGCGGGAGCACTTTGAAGCCGTTCGCTCCCTGGCAGACGACCGGGGGGCGAGGGACCTGTTTCGAGATCACCCCGATGATCTCTGCCTGGTGGACGCAGGAGAGCGGTATGAGCCGCTGGACATCGACACACCCGAGGAGTTCGAACGGTTTCGCAGGTCGGAGGCCCGGCGTTCGGCGCGGAACGAGGCCGGAAGGCCGGACGGACGGGAGAGAGAAGCATGAGACGGCTGGTACGATCAGTTCCTGGTGGAGGAGCACTTCCGGGAAACCATGGAGCCGTGGGAGTGGGAAGCGGCCTTCGAGCAGGGGCCGAAAGACCGGATGAGCCGCCTCATGGAGATCATCGAGGAGACGAGGTCGTGAAGATGAGTCCGGACGAAGCCCTCCCCCCCTGCCTGATCCACATCGACAAGGACGGGCGGTGGTTTCACGAGGGAAAGGAGATGATTCACCGCGAGTTCATCCGGCTCTTTTACGAGAACATGGAGCTGGACGAGCAGGGGCGCTACATCATCCACTGGGAGGGCGAGCGGTGCGAGGTGGATGTGGAGGACACCGCCTTCGTGGTGCGGCGTGTGGACCGTGACCCGTCCGGTCTGCTCCTCTCCCTGAGCGATGACGCGCAGGAGCCGCTCAGGCCGGACACGCTTCGCGTGGGGCAAGACCACGTGCTGTACTGCCGCGTGAAGGGGGGGCGCTTTCCCGCCAGGTTCACGCGCCCCGCCTACTACCAGCTGGCCGGGCAGATCGAGGAGCACGAGGGAGGGTACGCCATTCGGATGGGAAAAACCCTCCACCCCCTCGAAGGCTTGTTGTAGGCCGCCGCCCCTCTCAGAGGCGCTCGACCTGCTCGATCTCGGCCTCGGCCCGCAGGTTTTCCAGCCAGGCGTCGAAGATCACCTGGTGCTTCATGTTCCGCAGGGTCCGGCGAACGTCCGCCTCGGCCTCCTCGTAGGCCTCCTCCTCGACGCCCTTGGACGCCTCCCACCGGATCACGTGGAAGCCGTTTCCGCTCTCGAACACGCGCTCCGGGTAGGGGTTCCGCTCGTCGAGGGCAAAGGCCGCCTCTTGAAGGTCCGGTGCGGTCCCGATTCCCTGGATTCGGCCGCCGCGCTTGAAATAGTCCGAGGACTGCGGCTCCAGGCCTTCACCGGCCGCCAGGGCCTCCCAGCTCTCCCCTTCCCGCAGCCGCTTCAGGAGACGCTCCGCCTCGGACCGGGCCTTCTCGCGGGCACGCTCCAGGACCAGGTCCTCGCGTACCTGCTCCGACACCTCCTCCAACTCCGGCAGGTAGGGATCCTTCTTCTCGACGACCTGGAAAAGATAGAACCGGCCCTGATGCTCGATGACGTCGCTCACGGCCTTGGGCTCGAGTGAAAAGATCACCTCGCGCAGCCGTTCTTCGCCCCCCAGCTCCGGGATCTCGTCGTCCCGGCTGAAGAAGGACGTCGTCTCGACCGGCACGCCCTGCTCTTTCGCATAGGCGGCCAGGTCTACGTCGTAGGGCATCTGGTCGATCAGGGTGAGGGCCTGCTCGTGGGCCAGGTCCGCCGCGGCGAGCCCCCCGAGGTTTTCACGGATCTCCTCCCGGACCTCTTCCAGGGGCTTGGTCCGGGCCTCGCGGACGTCCTCCACCTTGATGATGTGGTAGCCGAATTCGGTTCTGACCGGGTCGCTGACCTCCCCGGGCTTCATGCCGAAGGCCGCCTCTTCGAACGGCTTGACCATCTCTCCGGCCGAGAACCACCCCAGCTGTCCGCCCTCGTCCTTGGTCGGCCCCTCGGAGTGGGTCCGGGCGAGCTCGGCGAAATCGTCGCCCCCCCTGGCTTGCTCCAGGACCTCGAGGGCCCGTTTCCGAACCTCTTCCTCCTTCTCCTCCGCGGCGTCCTCGGGCAGAGGGAAGAGGACGTGCCGGGCCTTGACCTGCTTCTTCACCTTGTACCGGTCGAGGTTCTCGTCGTAGTAGGCCCGCATCTCCTCCTCCGACACCTCGACCTGGTCCCGGAACCGGTCGGGGTTCACCTCGATGTAGGCGATGCGAACCTGCTCGGGGATCCGGTAGCTCTCCCGGTGGGCCGAGAAGTACGCGTCCAGGTCGCCGGGCTCGATCTGCACGGACTCCCGGAAGATCTCCGGCGTCAGGGTCACGAAACGGATCCGGGTCTGCTCGTTGGTGTAGGTGTAGTACTCGCGCGTCTCCTGCTCCGTAATGGGCAGAAACGCCGTCATGAACTGGCTTACCTTGTCCTTGAGGAGGACCTGGGAGACCGTGGCCTCGAAGTCCTCCGGGCTCATGCGGTTCTGGTCGAGCACGGCCCGGTACCGGCGCTCGTCGAACCGCCCCTGGAACTGAAAGGCGGGGTAGGCCATGATCTCGCTTCGCACCTCGTCCTCGGTGACCGTGAGGCCGATGCGCCGGGCCTCCTGGCTGAGCAGCTTCTCGTCGATGAGGCCCTGGAGGGCCCGCTTCTTCAGGTCGAACACCTCGACCAGCGAGTCGCTCCACATGTTTCCGTACTGGCGCTGGAGGGCGCTCAGCATCTCGCCGTACGCCTTGCGGTACTCCACCCCCGAGATGGGCTCTCCGTTGACGACGGCCACCTTGGTGCTCTTGTCGCTGTGAAAGGAGTACCCGAAGTAGAAGATGAAGACGAGGGCGATGATGGCGATCAGGAACTTGATCAGGTAGGACTTGGCGTGTCTTCTCATCAGACTCAGCAGCATGCGCTTCTTCCTCCCGAGGCCCGGGGCCTCTCGTTTCCTTGACGGTCCGCCGCCGCGAGGCATCCACTGGAAGCGGCTCCCGGTTTCGAGCAGCACGACCGATCAAATTACCATGGGCCCATCTGCCTGTCCAATCAAATCGAGCCGATGGATTTTCTTGACTTGAGATTCGCCTGAACATACACCTTCACCCACACGCACCTCATGGGACGGGGAGGGGGGACGGTGAAGAAGGTGGCCGCGGGCCTGGACTGTTTTCGAGAGACCGAAGGGGGGCGATTTCGAGGGGCGCGTCTGGGGCTCCTGTGCAACCAGGCGTCGGTGGACGCGGGCCTCCGGCCGGCCGCCCGGGTCGTCGCGGAGGCGCTGCCGGGGCGCCTCCGCGCGCTCTTCGGGCCCCAGCACGGGTACGGCGGCGTGGACCAGGACAACATGATCGAGACGGATCACGGTTACGACGCCGGCCTGGGGGTGCCCATATACAGCCTCTACGCCGACCGGCGGGAGCCCCTGCCCGGGATGCTGGAGGAGATCGACGTCCTGATCGTGGACCTCCAGGACGTGGGCACGCGGGTCTACACCTTCGCCTCGACGCTTCTCAACTGCATGCGGGCGGCCGCCCGATCCGGGCGGGGGGTGGTGGTCCTGGACCGGCCCAACCCCCTGGGGGGGGACGCGGTGGAGGGAAACCTCCTCGCCCCGGACATGCACTCGTTCGTGGGTCCGGCGCGCATGCCCATGCGCCACGGCCTGACCATGGGGGAGCTGGCCCTCTTCTTCAAGGATGCCCTCCGGATCGACGTGGACCTGGACGTGGTCCGGATGGAGGGGTGGCGGCGGGAGATGCTCTGGAGGGACACCGGGTTGCGGTGGGTCATGCCGTCGCCCAACATGCCCCTGCCGGAGACGGCCCTCGTCTACCCGGGCCAGGTGCTCTGGGAGGGGACCAACGTGTCCGAGGGGCGAGGGACATGCCGCCCCTTCGAGATCTTCGGCGCCCCTTTCCTTCACCCGGAAAGGCTCCTGGACCTGCTTCCCCCCGAGGCGGCGAAGGGGGCCGTGCTCCAGCCCTTCTCCTTCAAGCCGACGTTCCACAAGTGGGCGGATCAGGAGTGCCGGGGCTTCCACGTGCACGTGCTGGACCCGGAGGCCTTTCAGCCCTGCCTGATCTCCCTGGCCCTGCTGAGCGCGGTCCTTCGGGAGGCGAAAACGCATTTCGCCTGGCGGGAGCCGCCCTACGAGTACGAGACGGAGCGGCTCCCCATCGATCTGATTCTGGGGGACACGGGGCTGCGAAGGGCCGTCGAGGGGGGGGCGGAACCGCTCGATCTTCGGGAGGGCTGGCAGGGGGATCTCTCGAGGTTCCAGGAGGAGCGCCGGGCCTTCCTCCTCTATCCTCCTTGACACCGCATTCCACGGGTTCGGGTTTCGACGGGCCTGCAAGGACCCGCTCCCCGGCCGCAGGACGGGATATAACCTGTTGATATTCTGGTAGAAGGTGTCGAGGCTTGGGGCTTGTGCAACATCATCACTTCTGCTGCTCGCCGCTGATCCACTTGTCGATGGCCTCCTTGTCGAATCGCCACACCCGTCCGATCCTGATGGCTGGGATCTTTCCCTCTGCAGCATATTTGCAGATAGTAATTTCGTGAAGCTTTAAGTATTTGGCGAGCTCTTTCGTTGTCATGATTTGAGGCATGGCTGACTCCGTCGAACGCTTCCTGGATTTCTTCACATTCTTTACAATGGTTGCCAAATCAAGTCGGATTATATATAAGTTTTTAAGAACGACAAAGTCAAGTATAACCTTCAAGCCAAAGGCCAAGCGTTCTTATCCTTCTACCCTTAACGTGTCTCTCCCCTTCTCCGAACCCCATTCTAAAAAAACGAAAACCGCTGTCAATGATGAAACGTTACTCCATCTCAATTTTCCTCCTCGCTCTTTTGTGGTTCCCGCTCCTCGCCTGCGGCGGCAGCGAGGTTCGCTTCGTCTACGACGGGGACACGGTCGTTCTCGAGGACGGCCGGCGCGTTCGATACCTGGGCATCGACGCGCCGGAGATGGGGTTCGACGGGGAGCCGTCCGAGTTCCTGGCCCAGTCCGCCCGGGCCTTCAACGAGAAGGCCGTCCGGGGGGTGCCCGTCCGCCTGGAGTTCGACCGGGAGAGGAAGGATCATCACGGAAGATGGCTGGCCTACGTCCACCTGCCCGACGGCCGTTTGCTCAACGCCGAGCTCCTGCGGCGGGGGCTGGCCCGGGTCCTTGCGGTTCGACCCAACCTCAAGTATTTCGACCGGTTGGTCGAGGTGCAGCAGGAGGCCATGGCGAAACGGGCGGGGATCTGGAGCCGGGAGGCGGTTTCGGGCGAGGGGCCCTGGATCGGGAGCCGGAGATCTCACCGCTTCCACCGCCCCGAATGCCCCTACGCTGGGAGAATTCACCTGGACAACCGGATCCGGTTCGAAACGAAATGGAGCGCCTTCTGGGAGGGGTACAGCCCGTGCAGCGGATGCCGGCCCTGATGCCGGGTTTCAGGCAAGCTCCTTGACGGGGACTGCGGCGGAGGAGTATAAGCGGCCTTTTCGGAGGCCAATCCGTTGAATCAAAGGCGGGTTCCCCCAGCCGGGAATCCCGGTTCGAGGCGTTCCTGATGTTTCGTCTGCTTCAAAGTGCATTGCGCAACCCACGCCTGAGCATGGCGGGAAAGCGGATGTTCTACTACGTCGTGATCGGCGTCATCGCGGGTCTGGGCTCCATCGTCTTCCACTACCTGTGTCAGCTCGGCTCCTACGGCTTCATGGAGCTCCTGGCGGGGTACCGGCCGCCGGCCCCGGCGGGAGAGCACCACCTGTTCCAACCGGCGGGCGTTCCCTTTCGTCGGTGGATGCTCCTCTTCCTGCCCGCCATCGGGGGGATCATCAGCGGGTGGCTCGTCTACACCTTCGCGCCCGAGGCCGAGGGGCACGGGACGGACGCGGCCATCGCGGCCTACCACAACCGCGGCGGGCTCATCCGCGGCCGCATTCCCATCATCAAGACCATCGCCTCGGCCGTGACCCTCACCTCCGGGGGGTCGGGCGGCCGCGAGGGCCCCATCGCCCAAATCGGGGCCGGATTCGGCTCTTTTCTGGCGACCCGCCTCCATCTCTCCGACCGGGACCGGCGGATCATGCTGGCCGCCGGCATGGGCGCCGGGGTGGGCAGCATCTTTCGAGCCCCCCTGGCCGGGGCCCTGTTCGCGGCGGAGGTCCTGTACAAGGAGCCCGAGTTCGAGTCCGAGGTGATCATCCCGGCCGGCATCTCCTCCGTGGTGGCTTACTGCCTGTTCTGCCTGGTGTTCGGGTGGGGCTCCCTGTTCGACTCCCAGGACTTCCTGTTCAGGAACCCGCTGGAGCTCGGCCCCTACGTCGTGCTCTCCTTCGTGCTCGTGGGCGGGGGTGCGCTCTACGTCAAGAGCTTCTATGGGGTGCAGCGTTTCTTCTCCCGGCGCGTGCCCATCCCCAATCACCTCAAGCCCGCCCTCGGCGGGCTCTTGACCGGCCTGATCGGGTTTTTCCTTCCGCAGACCCTGGCCTTCGGGTACGGCTTCGCCCAGATGGCCCTGGACAACCAGCTGCCGACGCTTTTTCTGCTGGGCCTGGCCTTCGGGAAGATCCTGACCACGTCCTTCTCCATCGGGTCGGGCGGAAGCGGCGGTGTGTTCGGTCCCTCGGTGGTGATCGGCGGCGCCTTCGGCGGCGCCGTGGGGCGGGTCTTTCACGCCATCATGCCCGGCGTGGTCACACAGCCGGGCGCGTTCGTCATCGTGGGCATGGCCGGGTTCTTCGCGGCCGTTTCCAACACCCCCATCTCGACCATCATCTTCGTGAGCGAGATGACCAACTCCTATCACCTCCTGCTGCCCAGCCTCCTGGTCTGCTCGCTGGCCTTTCTGCTGTCGAGGCGGTTCACCATCTACGAGAAGCAGGTCGCCTCGCGGGTGGACTCCAACGCGCATCTGGGGGACTTCTTCGTGGACGTGCTGGGGGCGATCCGGGTCAAGGAGCTCATGCCCCAGGTCCGAAAGGTGGAGACGATCCCGGAGAACATGCCCTTCAGCGCGTTCAGGCGGGTGTTCAGCTCCACCCAGCAGCACTACTTCCCCGTGGTGGACGAGGGCAAGCACCTGACCGGGATCTTCTCCATCAACGACATCCGCAGCGTGCTCTTCACCCAGGAGATCGGGGACCTCGTGCTCATGAAGGACATCGCCACCACGGACATCATCGCCACCACCCCGTCCGAGGATCTGAACGAGGTGCTGAAGAAGTTCACCGGCCGGAACATCCGGCAGCTGCCGGTGGTCCGGGAGGACGATCCCCGCGTGCTCCTGGGCATGCTCGACCGCCGGGAGGTGATCCAGTACTACAACCAGCGGGTGGACACCATCAAGTCGGGTCTCCACCGGATCAACATCGAGTCGGACCGGGAGGTCTCGCAGCTCAAGACCATCCGGGTGCGCGATGCCATGAACGCCCGGCCCGGAACGATTCGGGAGGATATGCCGGCGGACGAGATCCACGACTTCTTCTTTCGAAGCAAGCACCGGAGCTTTCCCCTGGTGAACGCCGACGGCCGGCTCACCGGCGTGATGTCCTTCTCGGACATCGAGCACTACCCTCTCTCGGAGGAGCTCACAACCTTGAGGGCCGCCGACTTCGCCACGAAGCAGGTGGTCACCGTGACGACCGACGACAGCCTCTTTCTGGCCCTCAGCCGCATCAGCCAGGGGGACTACGCCATCCTGCCCGTCATCGACGGAAAGGATTCCCGCCGGGTCGTCGGGGTCATCAGCCGCAGGGACATCATCGCCGGGTACGAAAGGTATGTGATTCACCGGGGATTTCTCGAGCCCTCCCCGCCGGGCGAGGAATGACGTCGCGGCGGGGGCCTACAGCGACTCGAGCTTCTTCCCGGCCAGCTCGGCCTCGTTCGTGCCGGGGTGCTCCTTGACGATCTTCTTGAGGAGGAGGCGTGCGCTCGTCTTGTCGTTGATCTCCAGGAAGGCCACCGCCTGACGGAGCATGGCGTTCGCCACCTTGTTCCCCTTGGGATGGTCCTTGATCACGCGCTGGTAGGCGAGAATGGCCTGCTCGTACTCCCCGAGCGCCATGTGGGCCTCACCGATCCAGAAGTGAGCGTTGTCCGCCCGGTCGGACTTGGGATGCTGGTCCAGGAAGGATTGGAAGGTCTGCTGCGCCTCGTTGTATTTCCCCTCGCGGTAGAGTCCGAGCGCGTACTCGTACAGCTCGATCTCGCCGGAGGGCATGGCCTCCTCCGGGGCGGCCGGGCCGTTCGCCACCTTGTTCCCCTTGGGATGGTCCTTGATCACGCGCTGGTAGGCGAG
>CAYVVQ010000072.1:0-21294 GCA_964454455.1 uncultured Desulfobacterales bacterium
GTGAGCGGGTTTTTGCGAACCCGTCAATCATTCAATTCGGTTGGCAGTTTTCAGGATTTCGGGTAATTTGAAATCCATTGGACTGTACTGAATAGAATAACCGTGCGGAAGCGCGCGCTACTCATAACTGGAAAAGAAAGGAGATACAATATGGAATCCGTAGAGGAACTGGCGAAGAAAGCCATTGTCCTGGATGCGAAGGAAAGGATTCGCTTGGTGGAAGCTATTCTCTACAGCCTTGATAAAACAGATCCTGAAATAGAGAAAAGTTGGGTTGCAGAATCAGAGGCTCGCCATAGAGCTTATAAGCGAGGGGAGCTTCAGGCTGAAGGTTGGGACGAAATTAAAAAAAGGTATGAGCGTTGAAGGTCCGATTCATAACTCCAGCTTCTTTTGAACTGGATGAGGCAGTTAAGTACTACGACCATCAGCTGCCTGGTTTGGGCTATCGTTTTTACCAGGAAGCAGCCGCTACCATAGAACGCGTATTGTTAATGCCAGAAGCGTGGCCGAAAGTAGGTGAACAAACGAGACGATGTATGCTGAAGGGCTTCCCATATGCTCTTCTCTATGTTCGAGAAAAGGAGGAAATACTCATTACGGCAGTTGCTCATCTTCACAGGGATCCTAAGCGCTACCGAGATAGAATCGAATAGATTTCCAACTATCTGCTGTCATGACTCTGTGGAAAAAGACGCCTGCGGCCCAGTGAGGGGTGCTCAGGTTTTGCTCTGCAATACCGGCAATTCCACACATCGCCGGAATGCCACTGATTGACTCCATTAAGTCCCTTTTTGTGGCGTGGGCATTCGCTGCCATCAAAGGTCCGGTCGAGGAGTTCGGTTGGCGGGGGCTCGCACTTCCTTTGCTGCAAAGAAAGTTTGCCCCCTTCTGGGCAAGCCTGATTCTTGGCGGAATATGGGGCTTCTGGCATCTGCCAGTGGATTTCAACAGGTTATATCGTCCCCAGCGGGGGCATGGATTTTCCGGGCAAAAAAAACCAACCCCGGGAGAAGGGTTGGTTTCTTTTTTAGGAGGAAAGAGTTCGTTTTCTGATTTCGGCCTTTCTTGCTGCAACTTGCTTGCCAAAACTACGCCAAAGTCCCGTTTTGAGAATAACCCCTAGAAATAACAGTAGAAAAAAGCCGAATGCCGTGGCGAAGCGGTCGGCATGCGTGGAGGGTGCGGTACAAAAATTTGTACCGGCCTTTTGGGGCAGCGTCGGCGGCAGGCCTTCAACTGCCTGAAATGGTTTCAAATAACCTCGGTTCAAATTCTTAAACCCTCAAACGGTGATGTTGTACTTCTTCATCTTGTGCTGCATGAGGCTCTTGGTGATCCCGAGCATGGACGCCGCATGGGCCTGCACGTGCCCGCTGTGCTCGAGCGCCCTTCGAATGAGCTTTTCCTCGATCTGCTCCAGGGTCTTCTGGAGCGGGGCCTCCACGGGGATGAACCGCTCCACCGGGAGGTCCTCCTGGGGGTTGGAGAGCTCCTCGGGCAGATCCTCCAGGGTGATGACCCCGTTCGTGTTGAGCACCACGGCCCGTTCGATGGTGTTCTCCAGCTCACGGATGTTCCCGGGCCAGGTGTGGCCGTAGATGGCCTTCCAGGCCTCGGGGCTCAGCTGGATCCGTTCGGCCGTCTCGTCCTCGCTGTACTTGTCGATGAAGTGGTTGACCAGGAGCTTGATGTCCTCGGTCCGCTCGGTGAGGGGCGGGACCTCGATGTGGATCACGTTGAGACGGTAGAAGAGGTCCTCCCGGAACTGCTCGTTGGCGACGTCCTCCTTGATGTTGCGGTTGGAGGCGGAGATCACCCGAACGTCCACCTGGATCGAGCGGGTGCCCCCGACGCGCTCGAACTCCATCTCCTGAAGGACCCGGAGCAGCTTGACCTGGAGCGAGGGGGGCATCTCGCCCACCTCGTCCAGGAAGAGGGTCCCGCCGTCGGCCATCTCGAACCGGCCCTTTTTCGCGGCCGTGGCCCCGGTGAAGGCCCCCTTCTCGTGGCCGAAGAGCTCGCTCTCGAGCAGGGTCTCGGTGAGCGCCCCGCAGTTGATGGACACGAAGGGGCGGTCCCTGCGGGGGCTGTTGTAGTGAGTGGCCTTGGCGATGAGCTCCTTCCCGGTGCCCGAAGGGCCCGTGATCAGGACGGAGGCCTTGGAGCGGGAGACCTTGGCGATGAGGTCGAAGATCTCGCGCATGGGCTTGCTCTTACCGATGATATTGCCGAAGCTGTACTGGGAGAGCAAGGCGTCGCTCAGGCGCCGGTTCTCGCGGATCAGGCGGTAGTTCTCCAGCGCCTTCTTGATGGTCAGCTTCAGCTCCTCGTTCTGGAAGGGTTTGGTGATGTAGTCGAAGGCCTGCTTTTTCATGGCCTCCACGGCCATCTCGATGGTCCCGTAGGCGGTCATCATGATGACCGGCAGATCCGGTTCGATCCTCTTGGCCTCCTCCATGAGCTCCATGCCGCTCATGCCGGGCATCTTCATGTCCGTGATGATCAGGTCCACGTCGGCCTCCCGAACCAGCTTCAGGGCCTCGCGACCGGAACCGGCCGTGAGGACCTCGTAGCCTTCGGGGGCCAGCAGCGCCTCCAGCACGACCCGGTAGTTCTTTTCGTCGTCGACGATCAGGATGGTGTCCATGGGGTGTCGCCTGCCTTCGTTTGTACCAGGAAAGGGGTCAACGTGGGAGCCGGATCACCACGGAGGTGCCTTCCCCCGGACGGGTCAGGATGTCGATGGTCCCGTTGTGCCCTTCCACGATCTTCTTCACGATGGAGAGCCCGAGCCCGGTCCCCTGCTCCTTGGTGGTGAAAAACGGGTTGAACAGCTTGGAGAGATTCTCCTGGTCGATCCCCTTGCCCCGGTCGCGGATCTCCACCCGGTGAGCGTCCCGCTCCTGGGTGACCTGGACCTTCACCTCCCCGCCCGCCTCCTGGGCCTGGACGGCGTTGATCAGGATGTTCAGAAACGCCTGGTAGAGAAGGTCGGGATCGGCCTGAAGCTCGAAACGCCGCCCGTCCAGGTTGTGCTCCACGCGGATCCCCTTCTTCTCCAGCTCCGGCTCCAGGAAGGAGAGGTTTTTCTGGAGGACGTCCGCGAGAGATGCCTCTTGGAGGTTGGGCGTCTGGGGACGCGCAAAGTCCAGGAACTCCGTCACGATCCCGTTGAGGCGGCCGGTCTCCTCCCGAATGACCCCGGAGAGCCGCTTCTGCGTCTCGTCCGCATCGGGCATCCCGGCCAGGAGCTCGGCCGTGCTCTGAATGATGCCCAGGGGGTTCTTGATCTCGTGGGAGACGCCGGCCACCATCTCGCCCAGGGCGGCGAGCCGTTCCGCCTGATGAAGCTGGTTCTCCAGCGCCTGCTGCTCGCGGTAGTGTTGATCGATGAGGCTCTCCGCCTTCCGGACAATCAGGAGAAGCGCGATGAAGATGGAGCCCATGATGAGAATCGACAGGCCGAAGACCAGGTACTGGAACCGGACGATGGACTCGTACTGCTCGCTCATGTCCTGGATCAGCTCGAAGACCCCGGCCACGTAGCTGGTCGTTCCCAGCCAGGGGTGGGCGCCCCGAAAGGGAATGTAGGTCTGGAGCTTTCTCTCCCCGCCCACCACACTGACGTTCATCCCCCACAGGTCCTCGGTCTCCGAGATCATGCGGGAGGAACGCACGCCCTGGACGGCCTTCGCGTACCCGGGGGTCTTCGTGACCTCCTGCCCGATGAGCCGGGGGTCCGTGCTGTAAGCGATGACCCCCTTTTCGATGTCGTAGATGTTCACCAGGTCGATCTTGAACCCGTGGATCGTGTTCTCCACGATCTTGTCCATCAGCGCCTGCTGGTCCTCGTCTCGAAGCCGAATCTGGCCGTAGCGGCGGAGCACCGGGATGGCGAAGTTCTGAAAGACCTGGTGGTTCAGGTTCTGCCCCACGAGCAAAGCGTAGTTCTCGTAGCTCCGAAGAAGGATCTCCTTGGCCTTCTGGGAGATCGCCAGGGAGAAGGGAAAGCTGAAGATCAACAGCACGACGAAGCTCGCCGCGGCGAAGAACTTCACCAAGCGGAACTGCTTGCCCTCGGGGTTCTGGCGGTTCGAATTCGGGGTCATGGGATTCCCGTTCCGCGCCGGTGGACCGGCGGAAAGCAGGGGTGGACAATGCCGCACGCATTGCCTATCATCCAGGGTTCACGTGCTATACCCTATAGCACCATCCACCGGGGCGGTAAACCCCGGTGTCGGCATCTCATTGCATTCCCCCGCGCCCGTCGAGGAGGTTGAAGAGATCTTGTCCGCAGCAAAGCACCGCCGGCTCCCCCGTCTCCTGTACGCGGACGACCGGGCGAGGATCTTCGAGCACCCCTTTCTCCGCATGGCCGGGTTCGCCGGCCTCGAGCCCCATCCCGTCGAGGCGTCGGACCTCGTGCCCGTGCCGGAGTTCAGCAAGCTCTTCTTCCTCCCCGGCTGTCCGCCCGTGGGCGTGAACCCGGACACCGGGGGGTACGAGGTCCTGGAGGAGGCCGGGGTCGGAAGGCGCACGGGGCCCTGCCACGCGGTGGCGGCCTTCCTCGAGCCCGGCATCGTGCGGACCCACCTTCCCGCGTCGGACTGCCGCAACCAGCAGCGGGTTCTGCCATCGTGGGCCTACACGGCGGTGGGCTTCCGGGAGGGTCGGTACTGGGCCGCCGGGTTCCGCGTGGAGGACAACCCGCGCTGGGATCCTCGAAACTACGACGACCGGGAGCTCATGCCGGCCCTGGAGGCCTTTCGGGTCGGGCACGCCGGCCCCCTGGTGGAGCATTTGTCCCACTGCGCCGCGGTCAACCACTGCTTTGCCGCCAAGAACCTGTTCCTGAGGCGCTGGGAGGCCCCGCTCCCCGTGAGCCGCTCCTGCAACGCCGCCTGCCTCGGGTGCCTGTCGCTCCAGCCCGAGGAAGGCTGCGAGGCGAGCCACCAGCGGATCTCCTTCGTTCCCTCGTTGGAGGAGATCGTGTCCCTGGCCGTGGGGCACCTGGAGGCCTCGGAGCGGGCCATCGTGAGCTTCGGGCAGGGATGCGAGGGCGAGCCCCTCACGGAGCACGAGCTGATCGCGGAGAGCATCCGGGCCATCCGAAGAAGAACGGAGCGCGGCACCATCAACCTGAACACGAACGGGAGCCTGCCCGACCGTGTGCAGCGGATCGCGGAGGCGGGCCTGGACTCCATCCGCATCAGCCTGAACAGCCCCCGCCCCGATGTTTACAGGGCCTACTACCGTCCCCGGGGCTACGACCTGGAGGACGTGCTGGCGTCCGCGGGGCTCGCCCGGGAGATGGGGCTCTACACCATGATCAACTACCTGGTGTTCCCCGGGGTTTCGGACACCGAAGCGGAGCTGGTGAGCCTCAAAGCGGCCATCGGGCGGACCGGGATCCAGTTCCTCCACCTGAAGAACCTCTGCATCGACCCTCGCCTCTACCTCTCGCACATGCCACCGGACCCGTCGCGGGTCCTGGGGATGCGCGGCATGGCGGCCGAGCTGACCCGGACCTTCCCCGGGCTCTCTCTGGGCTACTTCAATCAGCCCGTCCGCGATTGAGCGACCGCACCCCGTCAGGTACCGGCCCGGGACGCCCGCTCCCGGGCCACGGCCCGGTGGCCGATGTCGGTCCGGAGGTAGGCCCCCTCCCAGGAGATCCGTCGAGCCTGCTCGTAGGCTCTGGTCTGGGCCTCCTCCACGGTGGCGCCGAGGGCGGTGACGCAGAGGACCCGGCCGCCGGCCGTGACCACCCGGCCGTCCCGGAGCTCGGTCCCGGCGTGGAACACCTTGACGTCGTCCGCTTCGGTCTCGGGGAGGCCGCTGACGGGGTCCCCCTTGTGATAGGACAGGGGGTAGCCGCCCGCCGCCATGACCACGCCCAAGGCGGCGCGCTCGTCCCAGTCGGCCGCGGCCCCACCCAGACCGCCCTCCAGGGCTGCGAGGCACAGGTCGACGAGGTCCGAACGGAGGCGCAGGAGGATGGGCTGGGTCTCCGGGTCGCCGAACCGGCAGTTGTACTCCAGCACGCGCGGCACCCCGTCGGCGCCGATCATCAGGCCCGCGTAAAGGAATCCCGTGTAAGGGCGGCCGTCCTCGGCCATCCCGCGGACCGTGGGCTCGATCACCTCGGACATGATCCGTTGATCCATCTCCGGGGTGACCACGGGGGCGGGTGAGTATGCGCCCATCCCGCCGGTGTTGGGGCCCATGTCGCCATCGTCCCTGGCCTTGTGGTCCTGGGAGGTGGCCAGGGGCAGGATCCGCTCTCCGTCCACCATGACGATGAAGCTGGTTTCCTCTCCCGTGAGGCAGTCCTCCACCACGACGGTGCCCCCGGCGTCGCCGAATGCGCGTCCGGAGAGCATCCCCTCGGCGGCCTCCAGCGCCTCCTCCTCGGTTCGGGCCACGATCACGCCCTTGCCGGCGGCCAGCCCGTCCGCCTTGACCACGATGGGGGCCCCGCGCTCCCGGATGAATCGCCGGGCCGGCTCCAGGTCCCGGAAGACGCCGTAGGCGGCCGTTGGAATGCCGTGGCGGTGAAGGAAATCCTTGGTGAACGCCTTGGACCCCTCCAGCTGCGCGGCGGCGCGGGTAGGCCCGAAACAGGAGAGGCCGGCGTCGTCGAAGGCATCCTTGATGCCCAGCACCAGAGGGTCCTCGGGGCCCACGATGGTGAGCCCCACCTCCTGCTCCCGGGCGAACCGGACCAGGGCGTCGACGTCCGGCGGCTTGACCGGGACGTTCTCCACGCCCGGCTCCAGGGCCGTCCCGGCGTTGCCGGGGGCCACCAGGACCCGCTCCACCCGATCCGACCGGGCGGCCTTCCAGGCGAGGGCGTGCTCCCGCCCTCCGCTTCCGACGATCATCACCTTCATGGGGGCTCTCCTCTCGTTGGGGTGTGCCGGTTGGTCCGGGGTGCGCCCGGCCCGGCACGACGGTGGACGGACCGAAGGCCCATGCGATCCCAGGAGGGGTCATCTTACGAAGTCGCCCGCACGGTGTCAAACCGTCCGCAGGAACGGCGGGGACCGCATTTCCCGGGATGGAAGCGGACGGGATGCTTGGTGATTTCTATTGTCATGGAGCGGTTTTTGGGGTTTAATAGCGACTCGGTTTTTACAGCACAATTCATGATGGAGTCGCAAAAAGCCCGAGGCGTCGAGATCCGTCCGCGGAATGTCAACGGGACAGGTCGTTTCCAGCGGTGCATAAGCGGGTTTCTGCGAATCCGTCCATTCATGGATAGGCAGCGGACGAATCGGCCGAAAGGAGGCCGGTTCCCGCGGGTCAGGAGTGAGCGATGCGGTCTCTGGGCATGCTGGCGTTGGTCGCGTTGTGCGCAGTCGGGTGGATGACGGGATGTACCTCGGACGAGCCCCCGCCGCCGGCCCCGGAGCCCGAGGTGGTGCGAAAGACGATCGAAACGCCGCCAAACCCGGCGGGCGCGGCTTCCAAGTCGGAGGAGGGCGTACCCGCCCCGGTCCCCGAGCCGGAGGAGACCGGGGTCTCCGTGGAGGAGGCGGCCGCCGGCGAGCCGATGGAGGACCGGGAGGAAAGCGGTGTGACCGGTCCGGAGACGGCGACCGCTTCGACCGGGAGGCCCGCCGAGGCCCGGGTCGCCGCGGAGGCGGAGCCCGATACCGAGGAAGGGAGCTACCTGGTTCAACCCGGCGACTCCCTGGCGGTCGTCGCCGGGCGGGAGGATGTCTTCGGAGACCCCCTCAAGTGGCCGGTGCTCTTCCAGCTCAACCGCGAGAAGCTTTCCGGGATGACCCTGGACGAGCGGCTCCCGGAGCGGGCGCTGCCTGAGGGGATTCGAATCCGGTACCGTCTGGGACCCGAGGAGAGGGGAAGGACCGAGCGGCGAACGGAGCAGACCTGGGTGGTGAACGTGATCTCGTCGCCCACGGCGGACCGGATCGACGGTCCGGCCGCAAGGCTCCTGGAAAGGGGCTATCCCGTCTACATCAGCCGGGCCGTGGTGAAGGGCCAGAAGTGGATGCGCCTCAGGGTGGGGTTTTACGAGAGTCGGGACGCCGCCGTGAAGGCGGGCGGGAGGCTCCAGGAGATCCTGGACCAGGAGGACTCCTGGCCCGTGAGGATCGGGCCGGAGGAGACGGCGGAGTTCGCCGACCTGCTGATGAAGATCGGTGCAAGTGAAAGTGAGAGTGAGAAAAGACAGGATCACACCTGACGGGAAGCGGGTTTGAGGGCATGAAGGGAAAACGAATCATCGTGGGGGTGACGGGCGGCATTGCCGCCTACAAGGCGGCCGAGCTGGTCCGGGGGTTCGTACGGGACGGGGCCGACGTCCGGGTCGCCATGACCCGGCACGCCACCGAGTTCGTCGCCCCATTGACCTTCGAGGCCCTGTCGGGCCGCAGGGTGGTATGGGACCAGTTCGATCCGGCCACCGAGGCCATGGACCACATCACCTGGGGGCAGGAGGCGGAGCTCATCGTGATCGCCCCGGCCACGGCGGATTTCATCGCCCGCATGGCGGCGGGGATGGCAAACGACTTCCTGTCGACCATGCTGCTCGCCGCCACGGCCCCCGTACTGGTCTGCCCCTCCATGAACGAGCGGATGTTCGGGCATCCCGCGGTCCGGGACAACCTCGACACCCTTCGGGCGAGGGGGGTCCGCGTTCTGTCCCCGGCGACCGGGGATCTGGCCTGCGGGACCCGGGGCCCCGGAAGGCTGCCGGAGCCCCAAGAGATTCTGGAGCTGGCCCGGGTTCTCCTGGCGCCCAAGGACTTCCAGGGCCGGAAGGTCCTGGTCACGGCGGGCGCGACCGTCGAGGCGATCGATCCGGTCCGCTACATCACGAACCGCTCCAGCGGCAAGATGGGGTACGCCCTGGCCCGGGCCGCGGCCCGGAGGGGCGGATCGGTCGTCCTGGTGAGCGGACCCACCGGATTGAAGCCGCCCCTGGGCGTCCGGTTCGTGGGCGTGCGTTCGGCCGAGGAGATGCGAACGGCCGTCATGGCGGATCGGGCGGGGTGCGACGCGGTGATCAAGGCCGCTGCAGTGGCCGACTACCGACCCAAAGAGGCCTCCGCCCGGAAGGTGAAGAAGCGGGACGCGGACCGCGCCCTCGACCTGGTTCGGACCCCGGACATCCTGGCGGAGCTGGGGTGCGAAGGGGAGAAGGGCACCTGCGTCCTGGTGGGATTCGCCGCCGAGACCGAGGCCCTGCTGGAGAACGCGCAGGAAAAGCTTCAGAAGAAGAACGTGGACATGATCGTGGCCAACGATGTCTCCCGTACGGACGCGGGCTTCGACACCGACACCAACCTCGTCAGGATCCTCCACCGGGACGGGCGCGTGGAGGAGCTTCCCCTGATGTCCAAGGACGAGGTCGCCGACCGGATCCTGGACCGGATTCTGAACCGATGGAAGGAAGGCAACCACCCGCGGAAGAGCTGAGAGGCGCGGTTCGTCTCTTGAGGGGCCTGCTCCAGGGCGACCGGGAGCTGGGAATGGACCCGCCCGTCCTGTCTTCCACGGGGCTCGAGCGGATGACGGCTCTCCCCCGTGGAGAAGGTGCGCTCCGCGACGAGACCGGCGGCGCCCGGACCCTCGAGGAGCTCCGGGAGCTCCTGGGCGACTGCCGTCGATGCCCGCTTCACGAGGGCAGGAACCGCCTGGTGTTCGGCGAGGGCGACGCCCGGGCGGAGCTGGTCTTCGTCGGCGAGGGGCCCGGCGGGGACGAGGACCGGGCCGGACGTCCCTTCGTGGGCGAGGCGGGAAGGCTGCTCACGCGGATCATTGACGCCATGGGGATCTCGAGGGAGCAGGTGTACATCTGCAACGTGGTGAAGTGCCGACCGCCCCGGAACCGGGACCCCGAGGAGACCGAGATCGCCGCCTGCCGGCCGTTTCTCCAGCGCCAGATCGATCTCATCGGGCCCAAGGTGATCTGCACCCTCGGAAGGGTGGCCGGGGAGGAGCTCCTGGGCCGGGGGTTCGCCGTGACCCGGGACCGGGGGAAATGGTTCGAGTACCGCGGGGTCCGGGTGATGCCGACCTTCCATCCCGCGTACCTGCTCCGCAACCAGGCCGCCAAGCGGCCGGTGTGGGAGGACGTGCAGAAGATCATGAAGGTCCTGGGACTGGACGGAGGCCGCCATGAGTGAGAGACGATTCCTGTGGCTGACCCTGTTGCTCGCCGTCGCAGCGTGCCTGGCCGCCGTCGCGTGCCCGGCGGGCGGGACGGCGCGGGACGCCGACGGGAAGGTGCTGGTGCTGGAGCTCAAGGGCGCGATCAACCCGGGCAGCGCGCTCTACCTGGCCCGGGGAATCGAGGAGGCCCCCGGACTGGATGCGGAGCTCGTGGTGCTGCGGCTGGACACGCCCGGGGGGCTGGCCTCCTCCATGCGGTCCATGGTCAAGGCCATCATGAACTCACCCGTTCCCGTGGCGGTCTACGTCAGCCCCCAGGGGGCGGGCGCGGCCTCGGCCGGGGTCATGGTCACCGCGGCCGGGCACGTGGCGGCCATGGCGCCGGGGACGAACATCGGGGCGGCGCACCCGGTCTCCGCCGGCGGAAAGGACATCCAGAAGGAGATGTCCAGGAAGGTCGTCAACGACATGGCCTCCTACGGGCGCGGCATCGCCGAGGAGCGCGGGCGGAACGGGGAGTGGGTCGAGAAGGCGATCCGGGAAAGCGTCTCCATAACCGCCGAGGAGGCCCTGGAGCTGAAGGTGGTCGACCTCGTGGCCGAGAATTTGAACGCGCTTCTCCAGCGGCTGGACGGGCGCGAGGTCTCGGTGCTCGGGGAGCCCCGGGTGCTCGCCACGGCGGGGCTCGAGCGGCTGAGCTACGAACCGGGCTTTCGGGACAAGGTCCTCAGGACCATCAGCGACCCGAACATCGCTTACATCCTCATGATGATCGGCCTGGCGGGCCTCTACTTCGAGCTCAGCAACCCCGGGGCGATCCTGCCCGGGGTGATCGGGGCGATCTCCCTGATCCTGGCCTTTTTCTCGTTCCAGACCCTGCCCGTGAACTATGCCGGCCTGCTGCTCATCCTGCTGGCGGTGGTGCTGTTCATCGCGGAGATCAAGGTCACCAGCTACGGCCTGCTGTCGGTGGGCGGATTGATTTCCCTGACCCTGGGGTCTATCATGCTGTTCGAGGACGTGGGGGTGCCGCTGCGGGTGATCCTCCCGACGGTGGCCCTGGTCGGCGGGTTCTTCATCGTGGTGGCGGCGCTCGCCTTTCGCGCCTACCGGACCCGTCCCAGGGGCGGGTCCGAGGGGCTCCTGGGCGAGACCGGCGTGGTCCGGACCCGACTCGACCCCGAGGGGCTCGTCTTCGTGCACGGCGAGACCTGGCGGGCTCGGGCCGACGAGGAGATCGAGCCGGACGAGCGGGTGGAGGTGGTGGCGGTTCGGGGCCTGACGCTGCGGGTCCGGCGCGCCCCGGCCGGTCGCTGACCGGCAGGGTGGGCGTCCTTGCAAGAAAGGTCCACTCCTGATAAAAGTACCCGGCGCGTCCCGCCGGAGAGGAGGAAAAGCGATGTTCTACATTGTAGCGGTCGTTTTGGTCGTCATGTTCCTGGCGGCGGCCATTCGCATCCTGAAGGAGTACGAGAGGGCTGTCATCTTTCGGCTGGGCCGGGTGATCAAGACGAAGGGACCGGGACTGATCATCCTGATCCCGGTGATCGACAAGATGGTGAAGGTGAGCCTGCGGCTCGTGGCCATGGACGTGCCCTCTCAAGACGTCATCACGCGGGACAACGTCTCGGTCAAGGTGAACGCGGTCATCTACTTCCGCGTCATGAGCCCGATCAACGCCACCGTGGAGGTGGAAAACTACCTGTACGCCACCTCCCAGCTGTCGCAGACCACGCTTCGGAGCGTCTGCGGCCAGGTGGAGCTGGACGAGCTTCTCGCGGAGCGGGACAAGATCAACGCCCGGCTCCAGGAGATCCTGGACATGCAGACCGATCCGTGGGGCATCAAGGTCTCCACGGTGGAGGTCAAGCACATCGACCTTCCGGACGAGATGCAGCGGTCCATGGCCCGGCAGGCGGAGGCGGAACGGGACAGGCGGGCCAAGGTGATCAACGCGGAGGGGGAGTATCAGGCCGCCAACCGCCTGGCGGACGCGGCGGAGATCATTCGAAGGCACCCCGAGGCCCTTCAGCTGCGGTACCTCCAGACCCTTCGGGAGATCTCCTCGGAGAGCAGCTCCACCACGCTCTTCCCCATCCCGATCGATCTGATATCGCCCTTCATTCGGAAGACATCGGAGTCGTCGTAGGAGCGGGCCGGGACCCGCTCGATTGGAACGTCAACCTTACACCAAGCAGGAACCGGAGTCGAACCATGGAGGAAGAAACCAAAACCGCGGAAGAGTCCCAGGCTGAAGAAGCCCCCAAGGCGGAGGAGCCCGCCCAGGACAAGGCCAGGCAGAAGGCGGAGGAGATCGGCAAGCCGCTCGACAAGATGACGGCACCCGAGCTTCGCGAGGTGGCCGTGTTGATCGAGGGCGTCACCGGCGCCAGCGCCATGAAGAAGGACGAGCTCGTGGCCCTCATCAAGGAGGCCTGGGGGATCGCCGAGGAGGAGCCGGGGCCCGGGAAGAAGGCGATCAGGACCGGCGCCACGGTCAGGGAGCTGAAGGAGAAGATCGCCCGGTGCAAGCAGGAAAAGAAGGCCGCCAAGGAGAGCAACGACCGGGGGAAGGTCGAGGTCCTGAGGCGCCGCATCAACCGGCTCAAGAAGCAGACGAGGAAAGCGGCCCGGGCCTGATCGGGGGCCGTTCGATTTCATCACAGGCCGTCAGGGGATGCCCGGCCCCGGGCCTCTTTTTTTGCCGCCCGGTCCTGGAACGGTTTCCCGGGGCGGGATCGAGCGCTCATGGAGAATCGAGGAGAAGGTCCGAAGCCGGGGAGCGCGGCCGCGGTGATTCCTGCGGCCGGTGCCGGGGTCCGCATGGGGGCGGAACGGCCCAAGCAGTTCCTCCTGCTGGGCGGCAGGCCGATCCTGGCCGTCACCCTGGAGGCCTTCGAACGGTCCCCGGTGATCGGGGCCGTTGTTCTCGTCGTTCCGGGCGACGCCGTGTCCGCGTGTGAGCGGGAGTTCGTGGAGGGCCGGAGCCCGACCAAGATCCTCCGGGTCGTGCCGGGAGGGGCTCGAAGGCAGGACTCGGTGCGCCTGGGCGTGGAGGCCTGCCCTTCGGGCTGTGATCTGGTGGTGGTCCACGACGGCGTGCGCCCGCTGGTCCGGGCGGATCTGATCGAGCGGACCGCGGCCGCGGCCCGGGAGCACGGCGCCGCCGTTGCGGCCCTTCCGGCCCTGGAAACCGTCAAGGAGGTCCGCGACGGCGCCTGGGTCGAACGCACCCTGGACCGCCGAAGCCTGTGGCTGGTCCAGACGCCGCAGGCGTTTCTCCGGGCCGATCTTCTCGCCGCCCACCGGAGAGCGCTCAACGAGGGGTGGGAGGAGATGCCCGACGACGCCTCCCTGATGGAACGGGCCGGGCATCCCGTCCGGGTGGTGGGAGGTGGGGTGGACAACATCAAGGTGACCACCCCGAACGACCTGGAGGTGGCGCGCTTCCTCCTGGGGAGACGCGGATGATCCTGAGAATCGGCACGAGAGGAAGCCGCCTGGCCCTGGCCCAGAGCGAGTGGATCCGGGAGCGCGTGGAGGCCCGGCACCCGGAGGTGCGGGTGGAGCTCGTGCGCATCAAGACGCGGGGCGACAAGATTCTGGATACCCCCCTGAGCCTGGTGGGCGGCAAGGGGCTGTTCGTCAAGGAGATCGAGGAGTCGCTTCTGCGGGGAGACGTGGACGCCGCGGTCCACAGCATGAAGGACGTCCCGACCGAGCTCCCGGAAGGGCTGGGCCTGCGCGTCTTTCCGGAGCGGGAGGATCCCCGGGACGTCCTGGTGTCGGCTCGCGGGGAACGCTTCGAGGAACTTCCCCGGGGCGCCCGGCTCGGCACCAGCAGCCTGAGGCGCGGCGCCCAGCTGCTGAACCGGCGCCCGGACCTGGAGGTCCGTTCCATCCGGGGCAACGTGGAGACCCGGCTCGAGAAGCTCTTCTCCGGGGAGGTCGACGCGATCGTTTTGGCGGCGGCCGGCCTGAGGCGCCTCGGGCTCGAGGACAGGGCGACCCATTTTTTTGCGCCGGAGGAGCTCCTCCCCGCCATGGGCCAGGGGGCCCTGGGGGTGGAGATGCGGTTGGACGACCAGGCCACGTGGGAGCGCTTTCGATTTCTCAACCACGAGGCCACCGAGCTCCGGGTGCGGGCCGAGCGGGCGTTGCTGGCCAGGCTGGAAGGCGGATGTCAGGTCCCCATCGCCGGCCACGCGCTCCTCGAGGGGAACGCCCTCCTCTTGAAGGGCCTGGTGGCGGAGCTGGACGGGAGCGCGCTCGTGGCCGACGAGGCGAGGGGCGAGGCCGCGCGCCCGGAGGAGATCGGAACCCGCCTGGCCGAGGCCCTCCTCGCCGCGGGCGCCGGGGACATCCTGGAGCGGGTGTACGGCGGGACCGTATCGCACCCGTGAAAGCGGAGGCATGAAACACACACACGAGGGACCGTGGTATGGCGACCGCTGAACCCGGCATGGTCTACCTGGTCGGCGCCGGTCCGGGCGACCCGGGCCTCCTGACGCTGAAGGCCCGGGAATGCATCGAGCGGGCCGACGCCCTGGTCTATGACTACCTGGCCAACTCGGCCTTCCTGGAGTTCGCCCGGGAGGGGGCCGAGCGGATCTACGTGGGCAAGAAGGGCGGCTGCCACACCCGGACCCAGGAGGAGATCAACCGGCTGATCGTGGACCTGGCCCGATCCGGGAAAAGGGTGGTGCGCCTCAAGGGAGGTGATCCCTTCGTGTTCGGCCGGGGAGGGGAAGAGGCCGAGGAGCTGGCCGCCGCCGGCGTGTTCTTCGAGGTGGTCCCGGGCGTGACCTCGGCGGTGGCCGTGCCGGCCTACGCGGGGATCCCGCTCACGCACCGGGACATGACGGCCACGGTGGCCTTCGTCACGGGCCACGAGGACCCGACCAAGGAGCGGTCCACCATCGCGTGGGAGCATCTGGCCACGGGCGTGGGGACGCTCGTCTTCCTCATGGGGGTGGGAAACCTGCCGAGCATCGCCGAGCGGCTCATGGCCTGCGGGAGACCCGGCCGAACCCCGGTGGCGGTGATTCGGAGGGGCACCGTGTCCGAGCAGCGGACCGTGACCGGCCCCCTCGAGAGAATCGCGGAGATCGTGAAGGAGAAGGGCCTGAAGCCGCCGGCCATCATCGTGGTGGGGGAGGTGGTGTCGCTTCGCGAGACGCTCAACTGGTTCGAGCGGCGGCCGCTGTTCGGGAAACGGATCGTGGTGACCCGGGCCCGGGAGCAGGCCAGCGGGTTCCTGGCCCGCCTGGCCGAGCTCGGGGCGGACTGCATCCAGTTTCCCACCATCCAGGTGGTTCCTCCGGAGAGCTGGGATCCGCTGGACCGGGCGATCCGGGCCCTCGAGGCCTACGGCTGGATCCTGTTCACCAGCGTCAACGGGGTGCGCTTCTTCTTCGAGCGGCTGGAGGCGCTGGAAAAGGACGCGCGCGCGCTTCGAGGCGCCCGCGTGGGGGCCATCGGACCGGCCACGGCCGAGGCCTTGCGGCGCCGGGGGATCCGGCCCGACCTGGTCCCGGACGAGTACCGGGCCGAGGCGGTCGTGGAGGGCCTCGGGAAGGAGTCCCTCGCAAGCGTTCGGGTGCTGCTCCCGCGGGCGGAGAAGGCCCGGGAGGTCCTGCCGGAGGAGCTCGAGCGGAGAGGCGCCCGGGTGGACGTGATCACCGCCTATCGCACGGTCAAGCCCGACCGGGACACCTCGAGGGTTCGGGACATGCTGGAGCGGGGCGAGATCGACCTGATCACCTTCACCAGCTCCTCCACCGTTACGAACTTCCTGGAGATGTTCGGCGGGGAGGAGGAGGCGGTGCGGGGCTGGGTGAAGCGTGCGACCGTGGCCTGCATCGGACCGATCACGGCGAAGACGGCGGAGAAGCTGGGGTTGTCCGTGGATGTGGTTCCAACGGACTACACCATCGATTCCCTGACCGAGGCGGTGGTGAAGCATTTTTCCGGGGATTGAAGGGACCGACGTATCGACCGGGCCGCACGAGCCTCTGCAGGGTGCGGACATCGTGAAGGACGCTGAGCATGGAATTCGAAAAAGAGATCCTCTGCATCGGGGCAGGCTACGTGGGCGGCCCCACCATGGCCGTGATCGCCGACCGCTGTCCGCACTACCGGGTCACCGTGGTGGACATCGACGAGGACCGGATACGTGCATGGAACGGAGATCGCCTCCCCATCTACGAGCCGGGTCTGGACGAGGTGGTGGCCAGGGCCCGGGGACGCAACCTGTTCTTCTCCACGGACATCGAGGGGGGCATCCGAAACGGCGAGGTCATCTTCGTCTCCGTGAACACGCCGACCAAGACCTTCGGCCAGGGTGCGGGGCGGGCCGCCGACCTTCAGTACTGGGAGAAGACCGCCCGGCAGATCCTCCAAAACGCCGCCTCGAACAAGATTATCGTGGAGAAATCCACCCTTCCCGTGCGCACCGCCGCGGCCATGGAGCGGATCCTCAACGCCGCCCCGGAGGGTCCGAGGTTCGATGTGGTCTCCAACCCCGAGTTCCTGGCCGAAGGCACCGCCATCCGCGACCTGGAAAGCCCGGACCGCGTCCTCGTCGGGTCCCGGGAGACCCCGGAGGGCGTACAGGCCCGAAAGACCGTCGTGGAGATCTACGCGAACTGGGTCCCCAGGGAGCGGATTCTGGAGAGCAACATCTGGAGCTCGGAGCTGTCCAAGCTCACCGCCAACGCGTTTCTGGCCCAGAGAATCTCCTCCATCAACTCCATATCGGCGCTTTGCGAGAAGACCAATGCGGTCGTGGACGAGGTGGCCTATGCCATCGGGAAGGACTCCCGGATCGGGTCCGAGTTCCTCAAGGCGAGCGTCGGGTTCGGCGGGTCCTGCTTCAAGAAGGACATCCTCAATCTCGTCTACATCTGCGAGAACTACGGGCTGGACGAGGTGGCCCGGTACTGGGAGTCCGTGGTCCGCATCAACGAGTGGCAGGAGAAGCGATTCGTCCGGAACATGCTCTCCAACCTGTTCAACACCGCGGCCGGGAAGCGGATCGCCCTGTTCGGCTTCGCCTTCAAGGCGAACACGGGCGACACCCGGGAGTCTCCGGCCATCGAGGTCGCCCGCGGCCTTTTGGAGGAGCGGGCCATGCTGGTCATCACCGATCCCAAGGCCCTGGAAAACGCCCGTGCGGACCTCGAGGATGTGGACGGGAACGTCTCCTTCGAGGAGGACCCCTACAAGGCGGCGGAGGGCGCGCACGCCATCGCCCTGCTCACGGAATGGGATCTGTACAGGACCCTGGACTACGAGCGCATCTTCAGAAGCATGGTCCAGCCGGCGTTCGTTTTCGACGGGCGCAGCATCCTCGATCACGAGAAGCTCCACGAGATCGGGTTCAACGTGTTCGCCATTGGAAAGGCGCCGTTGAAGCACTTCAAGTAGACCCTTGCGCGGGCCGGCCTTTCGAGTGGCCTGCTCAGCGTTCAGTCCCATCAGAGCCTCGAGAAGGAAAGTGGAGGGAAGGCATGCCGAACGTCGTCGTCGTCGGGACCCAGTGGGGGGATGAAGGCAAGGGGAAGGTGGTGGACCTTCTCACCGCGAGGTCGGACATGGTGGTCCGTTACCAGGGCGGAAACAACGCAGGACACACCCTGGTGGTGGAAGGCCGCCAGACCATCTGTCACCTGATCCCTTCAGGCATCCTCCACCCGGAGAAGAAGTGCCTGATCGGCAACGGGGTGGTGGTGGACCCGGAGGTGCTTCTGGAGGAGATGGACACCCTCCGGGAGGCGGGCGTCCGGGTGGGTCCCGGAAATCTGGGCCTGAGCGAAAAGGCCCACATCATTCTCTCGTACCACCGTGCGATGGACGCCGCCAGGGAGGCGGCCAAGGGGGCCGACAAGATCGGGACCACCGGAAGGGGCATTGGACCCGCCTATGAAGACAAGGCGGGTCGGACCGGTGTCCGCGCCGTGGACCTCCTGGATCCCGGGCCTCTCGAGGAGAAGATTCGCGTCAACCTGAAGGAAAAGAACTTCCTGTTGAAGGAGTTTCTGGGGGCCGATCCCCTGGAGTTCCGGCCCATCTTCGATCGATGCACGGCGGTGGGCGAGATCCTGGAGCCTTACCTCACCGATGTGTCCCTGGAGATCGAGCAGGCGGAGCGGGCCGGCCGGAACGTGCTGTTCGAGGGCGCCCAGGGAACGCACCTGGACATCGACCACGGGACCTACCCCTTTGTCACCTCCTCGAACCCGATCGCCGGGGGGGCCAGCGCCGGGGCCGGCGTGGGGCCGAACCACCTGCATCACGTCAACGGCATCGTCAAGGCCTACACGACCCGCGTGGGTGCGGGCCCGTTCACCACGGAGCTCTCCGATTCGATCGGAGACTACATCCAGGAGCGGGGAGCGGAGTTCGGGGCCACCACGGGCCGGCGGCGCCGCTGCGGGTGGCTCGACCTCGTGATGGTCCGGGACAGCACCAGGCTGAACGGCTTGGACAGCCTGAGCATCACCAAGCTGGACGTCCTCACCGGCCTGGACCCGCTGAAGATCTGTGTGGGGTACGAGCTGGACGGCGAGCCCGTCGAGAGCAGGCCGTGCAGCCTGGACCGGCTCGCTCGGTGCAAGCCCGTCTACGAGGAGCTTCCCGGCTGGAAGGAGGAGATCTCTTCCGCCCGGTCGCTGGAGGACCTTCCCGAGACAGCCCGGGCCTACCTGGACCGGGTCGAGAAGATCACCGGAGTCCCCGTCGCCATCGTCTCGGTCGGGCCCCGCCGGGAGGAGACGGTCGTGGTGAAGGACATTTTTGCGTAAGCCCGCCGCGGGTTCCAACGGCCCGGAGACCCCGCCCATCAGGAACCGATGCCTGCCTGCGAAAAGACATACGACGTGATCGTCGTGGGCGCCGGCCACGCCGGCTGCGAGGCGGCCCTGGCCGCGGCCCGCATGGGTCACCCGACCCTTCTCCTCACGATCAACCTGGATCACGTGGCGGCCATGAGTTGCAACCCCGCCGTCGGGGGGCTCGCCAAGGGCCATCTGGTCAAGGAGATCGATGCGCTCGGCGGGGAAATGGCCAAGGCCGCCGACCGGACGGGGATCCAGTTCCGGCGGTTGAACACGCGGAAGGGCGTGGCCGTGCGCGGATCCCGGAGCCAGAACGACCGGGATCTCTATCGGAGAGGCATGAAGGCGGTGGTGGAGCGCCAGCCCGGCCTGGACGTCCGGCAGGCCATGGTTGAGCGCCTGCTGGTGGAGGACGGGCGTGTCCGGGGCGTGGAAAGCAGCATCCGAGAACAATTTCTGGGGCGGACGGTCATCCTGACCACGGGAACGTTTCTCCGGGGGTTGATCCATGTGGGGCTCGACCGGTTTCCGGCCGGCCGCATGGGCGACCCGCCCAGCAACGGGCTCTCGGTTCAGCTGAGGGAGCTGGGTTTCGAGACGGGCCGGCTCAAGACCGGAACCACCCCGCGGCTCAGCGGCCGCACCATCGATTTTCGCGGGCTGGAGATCCAGCACGGGGATGCCGAGCCCCGACCGTTTTCCTTCGAGACCACGCACATCCCCCTTCCCCAGGTGCCCTGCCACATCACCTACACGTCCGGAGCCTGCCACGATGCCATCCGGTCCGGGCTCGATCGATCGCCGCTGTTCAGCGGCGTCATCGAGGGGACCGGGGCCCGCTACTGCCCTTCCATCGAGGACAAGGTCGTGCGGTTCGCCGAGAAGCCCAGGCACCAGGTCTTCCTGGAGCCCGAGGGCCTGGAGACGGAGGAGGTGTACCCCAACGGCCTGGCCACGAGCCTGCCCGTGGACGTCCAGGTCCGGATGGTTCGGGCCGTGCCGGGCCTGGAGCGGGCGGAGATCCTGCGGCCCGGCTATGCCATCGAGTACGACTACGTGAATCCCGTTCAGCTGAAGCCCTCCCAGGAGACCAAGCTCGTCGAGGGGCTCTACCACGCGGGTCAGATCAACGGGACGAGCGGGTATGAAGAGGCTGCGGCCCAGGGGCTTCTGGCTGGGATCAACGCGGTGCTCGCCGTGCGCGGCGAGCACCCCTTGATTCTGCCCCGGTCGAGGGCCTACGCCGGCGTCCTGATCGACGACCTCGTCACCCGGGGGACGTCCGAGCCCTACCGCATGTTCACCTCCCGGGCCGAGTATCGCCTCCTCCTGAGGGAGGACAACGCGGACATGCGGTTGAGGGAGATCGGCCACGGGCTGGGGCTCGTTCCCGACGCCGTCTACCGGGCCTTCCGCCGAAAGCGGGAGGCCGTCGAGGGGCTGCTCGAGCGGCTGGCGCAGGTGACCCTGAGACCGGAGCCCGGGATCCAGGACCGGCTTCGCGAGCTGGGCTCGACCCCCATCAAGAAAGCCGTTTCCCTGTCCCTGCTCCTGAGGAGAAACGAGATCTCCTTCCGGGACCTGAGCCGCTTCGACCCCGCCCTGGGGGGGGCGGACCCCCGAGTGGCCGAGGAGGTGGAGGTGCAGGTGAAGTACCAGGGCTACATCGACCGGCAGGAACGGCAGGTGGAGCGGCTCGGCAGGATGGACGAGGTCAGGATTCCGGAGACCGTGGACTACCGGCGGGTCCACGGCCTTTCCAACGAGGTGAAGGAGAAGCTCACCCGGGTGCGCCCGGTCTCCCTGGGGCAGGCCTCCCGGGTCGACGGCGTGACGCCCGCCGCGATCATGGCCCTTCAGGTCCACATCAAGCAGGTCCGGGACGGGGCCCGGTAGGCCCGAATAACGCGCCCTGATCGGGACCCGTCGCTGTTGGTTCGAGCCTGCGGCGGCCCCGGCCGCGAGGCCGCGCCCTCCCCCGACCAGGAAGGTCGCTGCAGCCCCGGGAAGGCGGCCCGAACGTGTCATGGGACAAAACCTCAGTGTTTTGAGCGGTTTTTGGGGGGTTCCTGATACGATGGTTCTTGACAACCGGCGGTGTTGTGGTACATTTTTCGGTCGCGTATTCATAAGGGGCGGCCCGTGAAAACAGCCCCCCGATTTCTCTTTCCGGAATTCACCCGGGTCAAGGCAGGGTGCTGCCCTGCCTCCAACCGAGGAGGTCGTTGATGATGAAGGTGCTGGTGAGCGATGCGTTGTCGGAGGTGGGGGTTCGGATCTTCGAGGAGACGCCGGGGATCGAGGTGAGCGT